>NZ_JBIRJC010000007.1:0-218376 GCF_044329365.1 Kitasatospora sp. NPDC017646
ATGTCAACATATCTGGCGTTGACTTTTGGCACGCTGTTGAGTTCTCAAGGAACGGACGCTTCCTTCGGACCGCCTTCCAGCGGGCCCTCCGGGCGCTTCGTTCTTTCGTGTTCCCAGTTTACCAGATGTTTTCCGCTCCGTTTTCCGGAGTTTCATTCATCCAATTTTCCGAACTGGTCGGGCCGCTTTCCGCGACGACCACCACATTAGCGCATTCCGAGAGTCAATCGAAATTCACACCCACACCCGTTGACGGCAACGCCGACAGACCCAAGCGAATGGGCTTCGAGGTGTGAGAGTGGGTCTTGCTGAGTGGGGTGGCCGCTCCAGCGACTCGTTCAACACTAGGCCACCTGGAGGACATCGTCAAACGTCGAGGGCCGGATCTGTCCAGATCCGGCCCTCGGAGCTCAAAGCCGCAGCTCAGAGTGGGTGTGCTTTCAGCCAGTCGATCAACTGACAGGTCAGCGGACCGGTCAGCCGGCCGGGATCAGCTCCGCTGCCGCGAGGTTGCGCTTGCCGCGGCGCAGCACCAGCCAGCGGCCGTGCAGCAGATCGGCCTCGGTCGGCACCGCCTCCTCGTCCGTCACCTTGACGTTGTTGAGGTAGGCACCGCCCTCCTTGATCGTCCGGCGGGCGGCCGAGCGGCTCGGCGCCAGGCCGACGGCGACCAACAGGTCGACCACCGGCTGGAGTTCGGTGACCTCGGCCTTCGGAACCTCGGCCAGGGCCGCGGCCAGGGTCGGGGCCTCCAGGTCGGCCAGGTCGCCCTGTCCGAACAGCGCCTTGGACGCGGCGACCGCGCGCTCGTACTGCTCGGCGCCGTGCACCAGCGTGGTCAGCTCCTCGGCCAGGGCCCGCTGGGCGAGACGGGCGGCGGGGCGCTCGGCCGTCTCGCGCTCCAGCTCCTCGATCTCCTCCTTCGAGCGGAAGCTGAAGATCCGCAGGAAGTTGGAGACGTCCCGGTCGTCCGCGTTCAGCCAGAACTGGTAGAAGGCGTACGGGGTGGTCAGCTCGGGGTCGAGCCAGACCGTGCCGGACTCCGTCTTGCCGAACTTGGTTCCGTCGGCCTTGACGATCAGCGGCGTGGCCAGCGCGTGCACGGACTTGCCGTCGGCCTTGCGGATCAGGTCCGTGCCGGCGGTGAGGTTGCCCCACTGGTCGCTGCCGCCGGTCTGCAGGGTGCAGCCGTAGCGGCGGTTCAGCTCCAGGTAGTCCATGCCCTGGAGGATCTGGTAGCTGAACTCGGTGTAGCTGATGCCCGCGTCGGAGTTGAGCCGTCGGGCGACGGCCTCCTTGGCGATCATGTTGTTGACCCGGAAGTACTTGCCGACGTCGCGCAGCAGGCTGATGGCCGACATCCCGGAGGTCCAGTCCAGGTTGTTGACCATGCGGGCCGCGTACGGGCCCTCGAAGTCGAGGAAGCGGGAGATCTGGCCGCGCAGGCGCTCGACCCAGCCGGCCACCGTCTCGGGGTCGTTGAGGACGCGCTCGGCGGTGGGCTTGGGGTCGCCGATCAGGCCGGTGGCACCGCCGACCAGGCCGAGCGGGAGGTTCCCCGCCTGCTGGATGCGGCGCATGGTGAGGATCTGGACCAGGTTGCCGAGGTGCAGGCTGGGGGCCGTCGGGTCGAAGCCGCAATAGAAGGTGACCGGGCCGTCCGCGAACGCCTTGCGCAGTGCGTCCTCGTCGGTGGACAGGGCGATCAGCCCACGCCACCGCAGCTCGTCGACGATGTCCGTCACGGTCACGCTTCTCCTTCGATCGGGCGTCCGCCCGCTGTCGGCCCGGTTCGGTCGGGCCGCGGGGTCGGTACGGCTCCAGCCTGATAGAGCCTACGCGGTTCCGGCCAGCGAGTTTCCCCGAGGCACCGGGATGGCACCGGGCCTGGCCGGCGGCCCCGCTCCCCCCGGGCTCCTCTCCGACACCGGAAATTCCGTTGTTAGTCGGCTGCGAGCCCATTCAGAGTGGGTTCACCGCCGTGCGGCGGCAGTGACGTGTGTGGAGACGGTCGTGCCGCCGTGGCACGCCCGTGGGAAGGGTGTGCCGAGTGCGCAACACGCTGGTTCTGAACGCGAGCTACGAGCCCCTGACGACGGTGTCGCTCCAGCGCGCCGTCGTCCTGGTGCTCCAGGACAAGGCGGTGGTGGAGCAGGCGCACCCGCTGCGCTCGATCCGGGGGACGGGCGTGGCCGTCCCGGTGCCACGGGTGATCAGGCTGCAGAGGTACGTGAGAGTGCCCTTCCGACAACAGGCCCCGTGGTCCAGACGGGGTGTCCTGGCCCGGGACCAGCACCTGTGCGCGTACTGCGGGCGCCGGGCCACCACGGTGGACCACCTGCAGCCGAGGTCGCGCGGCGGCGAGGACAGCTGGATGAACACCGTGGCCGCGTGCGCGGAGGACAACCAGCGCAAGGCCGACCGGACGCCGGAGCAGGCCGGGATGAAACTGCTGCGGCGGCCGTTCGTGCCGACGCCGCAGGCCACCCTGATGCTGGCGCTCGGCCTGCGCGGCTCGGAGGCCCGCGAACTCGCCGACTGGCTACCGGCCGTACCGGGACAGCCGGTCACGGCGGCCTAGCGAGGGCCGGCCGGACCGGGCGGACGAGGGGCGGTCCGGTTTCGGGGCGCCGGGCTGCCCGGGCCGGGCTCAGTCCTTCGCCTGGTAGCCCGCCGCCGTGCCGTAGTTGGCCGCGTGTTCCGGTACCACGACCACCTGTCCGCCGCCGATCAGCACCCGCCCGGAGAGCAGCAACGAGCCGGTGCCGGGCGGGAAGTTGCCGCCGACCGCCTCCTGGCCGCCCGCCAGCGGGAAGCGGCCCAGGCGGGCGGGCTGGTCGCGGCGCTCGTCCGCGGCCAGCACCAGCGAGCCACCGTCGATGCCGACCGCCCGGGAGGTGCCCTTGGCTGCGGTCGGCGTCTTCCAACGCTGCTTGCCGGTGTCCAGGTCGTAGCCGACCGCGGACACCGGCCCGCCGCCGTTCGCCGGGGTCATCGCGGCGACCATCGTGCGGCCCTCGAAGAACACCTCGGGCGTGGCCGAAAACGTTCCGTGGGTGACGTTCAGCCGACCCGCGTCGGTGACCACCGGGATCTCGACCGCCGGGTCGCCGGCGGTGCCCCAGGCGAAGACCCGGTCGTCCTCGGGTTTCCCGCCGGTGGTGAGCACCAC
This sequence comes from Kitasatospora sp. NPDC017646, assembly GCF_044329365.1. Taxonomy (NCBI): domain Bacteria; kingdom Bacillati; phylum Actinomycetota; class Actinomycetes; order Kitasatosporales; family Streptomycetaceae; genus Kitasatospora; species Kitasatospora sp. NPDC017646. The sequence continues at coordinate 3,173 of NZ_JBIRJC010000007.1, forward strand.
GGCCGGCTCCGCGGAGAGCACCGTCACCGTCTTCGGCTGGTTGTTCAGGCCCCGCCACCAACTGACCTTGCCGTCCGCCGCGTTCAGCGCGACTGCCTGGTCGGCGGGCGTCGAGTCGGCGCAGGAGGAGGCGACCAGCACGGTCTTTCCGCTGACGCCGCCGGACAGGGTGCAGAACTTGCCCTGTCCGGTGTACTGCCAGAGGTCCTTCCCGTCGGCCGCCGCCCAGGCCGCCACCCGGTCGTCGCCGACCGCGATCACCATGTCCGCGGTGACGCCGATCCGCGCCGAGTAGGCGTCCTTGGCGTCGGAGAGGTTCTTGGTCCAGGCGGTCTTGCCGGTCTTGGTGTCCACGGCGGCGACCAGGGTGCAGGGGCTCTTCGGGTCCGCCTGCGGCCGGAACAGGGCCGCGCCCAGCCCGGCCTGGTTCACCCCCGCCGAGAGCCCGCACGGGACGGCCCCGGCGGCCGGGGGCTCGACCGACCAGGTCGGCTTGCCCGCGTTCCGGTCGTACGCGTGCACGCCGGAGCCGTCGGCGCGGACCACCGCGTCGGCCAGCAGCCAGCTGCCGACCAGCGTGTCGTCGCCCCCGGGCTGCGCCGCGGCGGCGGGCTGCGCCGACCAGACCTTGGTGTGCGCCACCGCGAACCCGGGCTCGCCGCCGCTGGACGCGGACGCACTGCCGCCGCCCTCGGCACCGACCGTCACCGCCGCGGTTATCAGCACCCCGAGCGCGGCCACCCCGGCGCCCGCCCGCACCAGCAGGGCCCGCCGACTGGGCACGTGCTCCCCGGTCAGGACGGCCGCCCGCACCTTGTCCGCCAACGAGGAGGGGGAGGGGGATGAGGAGCCGGAACCGCCGGCGCCGCCGCGACCGCCGCGCCGAGCGGCCCGCGAGCGCCCGGCGGGCGCAGCAGCCGCGGCGGCCTCGACGGCCGGAACCGCCGGGGGCTCCTCGACGGACGACTCGACGGTCGACGCGGGCTCCGCCGGCGCTTCCTCGACGTGCACGTAGCCGTCGGCGGAGTACTCGGCCCCCGCCGGGACGTACAGTCCCTCCTCGACCGGCTGGACCTGCGGCGCGGCGGCGGGGTACGGCTGCTGCCCGTAATCCGGGTACTGCTGCTGGTACGGCTGGAACTGCTCCTGGCCGCCGTACGGCCCGTGGCCCTGGCCCTGGCCCTGGCCCTGGAAGCCCGTTCCCGGCAAGCCCTGTTCCTGGAACGCTCCCTGGAACTGTTCCTGGAACTGCCCCTGGAAGTAGCCGCCCTCGACGTACCCCGTCAGCCCGTGACCGCTCTGCTGCCCGTACGGGACCTGGTCGTACTGCCACTGCCCGGGCGGCTCCGGCTGCTGCCAGTGCGCCGGCTGCTGCTGCCGGTCGTCGTGCCCCTGCCAGTCCTGCCCGCCCTGGGGGTGCCACTGCTGCTGCTGGGCATGGGCGTCTCCGAAGGGCTCCTGTGCCACCGTTCCGTCCCTCCCAGCCCCCCAGCCGGCCTGCCGATTGCGGCAGTCAGCATCTCACGCCCGCCCGGGCCCGCCATCCGGGCCCTCGACGCGGGGGCGGGAGCCGGGGCTCAGGCCGCCGACTCGGCGCGCAGGGCCTCGTCGATGCGGGCGGCGAGGGTGAAGTCCAGGTCGGTGAGCCCGCCCGCGCTGTGGGTGGACAGCACGAAGCGCAGGGTGCGCCAGCGGATGTCGATGTCGGGGTGGTGGTCGAGTTCCTCGGCCTGCTCGGCCACGGCGACGACGACCCGGACCGCGGCGGGGAAGTCGGGGGCGTCGGCGCTGCGGACGATGCTGTCACCGTCCCGGCTCCACAGCGGCACGCCCGCCAGCGCCGCCGCGGTCTCGTCCTCGCTCAGTCGTGCCCTGCTGCTCATCGGTGCGCTCCGGGTGTCGTCGACGGGTGCCGGCGGGGTGCCGGTCAGGCGGCCTTGCGGCGCGGGCGGGTCACCAGCTCGCCGCCGCAGTTGGGGCAGTCGGCGGCCATGGCCTCGGTGCAGTCCGCGCAGAAGGTGCACTCGTAGGAACATATCGAGGCGGGGCCGTCGGCGGTCAGCGACACCTCGCAGCGCTCGCAGGTCTCACGCATCTCCAGGGCCATGGCCTGTTCCTCCGATGTCGGTACGGTCCGATGAGCGGTCAGACGTACGGTCTGACCACCGTTCAACTCAGCAACAGCTTGGTGACGGCCACCAGGCCGACCACCACGATGACCGCGCGCAGCGCGGCCGGCGGGAGGCGGCGGCCGACCTTGGCACCGAGCAGTCCGCCGACCAGCGAACCAGCGGCGATCAGCCCGGCGGCCGTCCAGTTCACCGTGGAGGTGAACAGGAAGAACAGTGCGGCGACCCCGTTGACGATCATCGCCAGGGCGTTTTTCACCGCGTTGATCCGCTGCAGGTCCTCCTGGAGCATCATGCCCATCAGAGCCATCAGCAGGACGCCCTGCGCGGCGCCGAAGTAGCCGCCGTAGATGCCGGTGAGGAACACCCCGGCCAGCAGCACCAGGCTGCCGTCCGGGTCGCCGTCGGCCCGGCGGCGGGCCGCGACGGCCTTGGCCACCCGGGGCTGGATCACCACCAGGACCAGGGCGAGCAGGATCAGCGCCGGGACGATCGCGTCGAAGGCGCCGCTCGGCAGCTTGATCAGCAGCAGCGCGCCGAGCAGCCCGCCGAGCAGTGAGGCGGTGCCCATGCGCCGCAGCCGGCGGCCCTGGCCGACCAGTTCGCGGCGGTAGCCGATCACACCGCTGAGCGAACCGGGCACCAGACCGAAGGAGTTGGAGACGTTGGCGGTCACCGGCGGGATGCCGACGGCGAGCAGCACCGGGAAGGTGATCAGGGTGCCGGAGCCGACGATCACGTTGATCATCCCGGCACCGACGCCGGCCACCAGGACGGCGATCGCCTCCCAGAGCGTCATGGGTCACCTCTCCTCTCGGTCCTGTCCGAGGGGATCATGCCGGACCCCGCCCCGGCCGGACCAGGCCCGGTCACGATTCGGGACGCACGCCACACCGCCGGAACGCCACACCGCCGGAATGCCGAACCACCGGTACGCCGAACCGCGCGCGAGGACCGGGAGAACGCCGAGGGCCCGCCACCACCGGGCAGCGGGCCCTCCACCGAACGCGGTCGGATCACTCCGGGTCGATCTTGCGGTACTCCCGCGCCGGGTCCACCCGCGGACGGGCGGCGCCCTTCTCGACGTCCACCGGCCGCGGCCCGGCCGCCGGGTCGAGCGGCACCTGGGTGGCCGCCGGGGGCGCCTGCGGGACGCTCGGCGCCGCCACCGCGCCGCCGTTGACGCCGCCACCGTTGCCGGTCAGGCCGGTGAAGGCGCCGCCGAGGCCCTTGAGCGCGTCGCCGACCTCGCTCGGGATGATCCAGAGCTTGTTGGAGTCGCCCTTGGCCAGCTCGGGCAGCGTCTGGAGGTACTGGTAGGCGAGCAGCTTCTGGTCGGCGTCGCCGTCGTGGATGGCCTCGAAGACCGTCCGGATCGCGGCGGCCTCACCGTCGGCGCGCAGCACCGCGGCCTGCGCCTCACCCTCGGCCCGGAGCACGTCCGCCTGCTTCTCACCCTCGGCCTTGAGGATCTGGGCCTGGCGCTGGCCCTCGGCGGTGAGGATCGCGGCGCGCTTGTCACGGTCGGCGCGCATCTGCTTCTCCATCGAGTCCTGGATGGAGGTCGGCGGCTCGATCGCCTTCAGCTCGACGCGGTTGACCCGGATGCCCCACTTGCCGGTGGCCTCGTCCAGCACCCCGCGCAGACCGGCGTTGATGACCTCGCGCGAGGTCAGGGTGGATTCGAGGTCCATCGAGCCGATGATGTTGCGCAGCGTGGTGACGGTCAGCTGCTCGATGGCCTGGATGTAGCTGGCGACCTCGTAGGTGGCCGCCCGCGGGTCGGTGACCTGGTAGTAGATGACGGTGTCGATGTTGACCACCAGGTTGTCCTGGGTGATCACCGGCTGCGGCGGGAACGGCACGACCTGCTCGCGCAGGTCGATGCGGTTGCGGACCCGGTCGATGAACGGGACGACGATGTTCAGCCCTGCGTTGAGCGTCCGGGTGTAGCGGCCGAAGCGCTCCACGATCGCGGCGCTGGCCTGCGGGATGACCTGGATCGTCTTGATCAGCGCGATGAAGGCCACCACGACCAGGACGACCAAAACGATAAGGACGGGTTCCACGGACTCTCCCCTAGACGACCAGGGCGGTCGCGCCCTGGATTTCGACGACGTCGACCTGCTGCCCGGGCTGGTAGACCTGGTCCGGGTGGAGCGCGCGGGCCGACCAGATCTCGCCGTTGAGCTTGATCCGTCCGCCCTCCCCGTCGACGGTTTCCGCGACGACCGCGGTGGCGCCCCGGAGCGCCTCGATGCCCATCTTGATCTGCGGGCCCCGCTGCAGCTGCCGGTAGGCGATCGGACGGACGAAGGCCACCAGCGCGACCGAGACCACCAGGAAGGTCACGGCCTGGAGGACCACTCCGGCGCCCAGTCCGGCGACACCGGCCGCCACCAGCGCGCCGACGGCGAACATGGCGAACTCCGGCATCGCGGTGAGCACCAGCGGTATGCCGAGGGCCGCGGCGGCCAGGAGCCACCAGATCCAGCTGTCCACACGTCCATCCTAGGGAGCGAAGGGCCTTCGAGGCGGACAGTTCCCGCAGGTCGAGGGGCGGAAACCGGTCGCTCGTGCGACCGGTTCCGACGAGCCTTCGCCAGGGCTTGCCGGCCAGGCCCCGGTTGGACGGACGGGGCGTCAGCCCAGCGGCAGACCCTGCGCCGACCAGCGGTCGCCGTGGCGCTCCAGGGTCAGCGGCAGGCCGAAGCACTTGGAGAGGTTGCGGGCGGTCAGCTCGGTGTCGATCGGACCGGCGGTGAGCACCTTTCCCTGGCGGATCATCAGTACGTGGGTGAAGCCGGGGGCGATCTCCTCGACGTGGTGGGTGACCATCGCCATGGCCGGCGCGAACTCGTCCTGGGCGAGCGCGCCGAGCCGGCGGACCAGGTCCTCCCGGCCGCCGAGGTCCAGGCCGGCCGCCGGCTCGTCGAGCAGCAGCAGCTCGGGGTCGGTCATCAGGGCGCGGGCGATCAGGGTGCGCTTGCGCTCGCCCTCGGAGAGGGTGCCGAACTTGCGGCCGGTGAGGTTGGCCATGCCCATCCGGTCGAGCAGGGCGAGGGCGCGGCCCTCGTCGGACTGCTCGTAGGTCTCCTGCCAGCTGACCGTCATGCCGTAGGCGGCGGTCAGCACGGTCTGCAGCACGGTCTGCTCGGCCGGCAGCTTGTCGAACATCGAGGCGCCGGCCAGGCCGATCCGGGAGCGCAGCTCGAAGACGTCGATCTCGTCCAGCTTCTCGCCGAGCACCGAGACCTTGCCCGAGGTCGGGAACAGGTACGAGGAGGCGATCTGCAGCAGAGTGGTCTTGCCGGCGCCGTTCGGTCCCAGGATGACCCAGCGCTCACCCTCCGAGATGGACCACGAGACCTGGTCGACCAGCGCGCGCCCCTCCCGGACCACGGATACGTCCACCAGCTCCAGCACGTCGCTCATGCCTACGCCTTCCCCAAATACAAAAATGTCGGCCGTCGGTGCGGGCGGCGAGCCTACTCCGGCGGCCGGTGGGCACGGGGTGGGTGCGCCGCACGCGCATGGGCAAACCTACGCCACGCGGATGACCGCCGATTCCGTAGGCTGGCCGGATGCTCGCGACTCCTGCCGACAATCCGTACGAAGAACCCCGTTCGGGGCGGCTGACCGCCTGGGGCAACGCCCTGCTGAGCGGTCTGGTGCCGCCCGACAACGCCGCCGCGGCCGTACTGGGCACCGACGAGGGCCACCGGGTGACCGGGCTGCCCGGGGACGCTCCGGGCGAGCAGCACGGGCTGACCTGGGCACTCGGCCGGCTGAGGGTGCTGGGCGTGAAGGGCCTGCGCCTCGCCCTGCCCTCGGACGGGCACCCGCTGGGGCTGACCGGCCCGGCGGCCTTCAACGAGCACGCCATGGCGGCGGGCGAGGCGGTGCTCGCGGTGGGCGTACCGCTCGGCCTGGTGCCCGAGGTCACCGTGTACGGCCCGGAGGGGGACCGCTCGGCCACCGTGCTGTGGCGCTGCGCCGAGGTCAACGACGCCCCGCCGGCCGACGTGCCCTCGCTGCACGAGGCCGAGCGCGAGCTGGCGGACGGGCTGCGCGAGGCGACCGTGCTGCTGACCCGGCTGGACGTGGCCGGCGCCGGTCCGGAGGCGCTGCGCGCCCTGGAGGCGTACCGCCGGCGCGGCCACGTCGAGCTGCTCGCTCCCGGCTACCCGCCGCGCGCCGTGCGGGTGCTGGAGTCCGCCCGTCAGGTGTCCGCCCTGCTGGCGATCGCCTCGGGCGGCCACGGCGCGGCCGTGAGCGCCTCCGAGATGGCCGCCCGCCAGTCCGTGCTGGCCCCCCTGCGGCGCACCGCCCGCCGTGCCCAGGTGGCGGCCTACAACGCCCTGGTGGACGAGCGCGAGGACCGTTAGGAGCGTCGCTGGGCCTCGCGGGTTTCGCGGGTCTCGCCGTTGCGGACGGCCCACAGCGCGGCCTGGGTGCGGTCGGCGAGGTCCAGTTTCATCAGGATGTTGGACACATGGGTCTTCACCGTCTTCTCCGACAGGTGGAGGCTGCGGGCGATCTCCCGGTTGGAGCGGCCGTCGGCGATGTGCCCGAGCACCTCGCGCTCGCGCTCGGTGAGGGTGCCGCCGCGGCCCTGCGGGGCGCGCGGGCCCTCGTCGGCGAGCAGCGCCTCGGCCAGTTCGGGCTGGAGCAGCACGTGGCCGGCGTGCACCGAGCGGATCGCACCGGCCAGCGCCTCCGGGTCCACGTCCTTGTAGACGTACCCGGCGGCGCCGGCCCGCAGGGCGGGGACCATGGTGCGGTGCTCGGTGAAGCTGGTGACGATCAGGATCCGGGCCCGGCTGCCCTCGCCCTTGAGCGTGCGCAGCGCCTCTATGCCGTCGACGCCGGGCATCTTGAGGTCCATCAGGACGACGTCCGGGTCGAGTTCGCGGGCGCGCTCGACGCCCTCGGCCCCGTCGGCGGCCTCCCCGACCACCTCGATGTCGTCCTGGACCTCCAGGAAGGTGCGCAGTCCGCGGCGGACCACCTGGTGGTCGTCGACCAGCAGGACGCGGATCGACGGCGTGCTCTCAGGCACCGGGGACCTCCATCTCGACGAGCGTCCCCTTGCCGGGGGCGGACTCCAGGGTGAGCGTGCCGCCGACGGCGGCCGCGCGGTCGCGCATCGAGGCCAGTCCGAGGTGCCGGCCCGCCCTGCGGACGGACTCGGGGTCGAAGCCGCGCCCGTCGTCGCGCACGCGCAGCACGGCGCCGCGGGCGGGGGTGCCGGCCAGGATGACGGTGACCCGGCGCGCGCCGGAGTGGCGCAGCGCGTTGTGCAGCGCCTCCTGGGCGACCCGTAGCAGCGCGGCCTCCTGGGCGGGCGGCAGGGCGCGGACGCCGTCGGCGACGAAGGCGAGGTCGGCGGTGTGCGCGCGGTCGAGGACCTGCACCTGGGAGGCGAGGGTGGCGCTCAGCCCGTCCTCCTCCAGGGCGGCGGGGCGCAGTTCGACCACCACGGCGCGCAGTTCGTCGGCGGCCTCGGCGGCGAGCCGGGCGACCTCGGCGAGTTCGGCGCGGGCGCGGGCCGGGTCGCGGTCGACGAGCTTGGCGGCGGCCTTGGCGGTCAGCCGCAGCGAGAAGAGCTTCTGCGAGACGGCGTCGTGCAGGTCGTGGGCGATCCGGGCGCGCTCGCCGGCCAGGGTGAGTTCGCGGCTGCGTTCGTACAGACGGGCGTTGGACAGGGCGAGGGCGGCGTGCGCGGCGAGGATCCGCAGCAGTTCCTCGTCGTGGTCGGTGAACAGACCGCCGCCGCGCTTGTTGGCGAGGAAGATGACGCCCATCACGCGGGGTTCGTCCTCGGTGGCCTCGGTGTCCAGGACGGGCATGCCGAGGAAGGCGTCCATCTCGGGGTGGGCGGTGGGCCAGCCCTCGAAGGCCGGGGCCTTGCGAACGTCGACGAGGCGGGTGGGGCCGGTCTCGTGCAGCAGTTCGGCGAGCACGCCGTGCTGACGGGGCAACGGACCGATCGCCCGCCACTGCTCGTCGGTGACGCCGTCGACCACGAACTGGGCGAAGCCTCCGTGGTCGTCGGGCACGCCGAGGGCCGCGTACTCGGCGTCGAGCAGGTCGCGGGCGGAAGCGGTGATGCGGCGCAGCACCTCGCGGACCTCCAGGTGCCGGCTCATCGCGAGCAGGGCCTGGCTGACGGCTTCGATGCCGGCCAGCGGGTCGCAGGCGGTGGGCGGGCCTTCGGGGGTCCGGTGGTCACCGGTGGTGCTGGGCATACCGCCAAACTACCGCCGCCGCGGCGGCGCTCGCGTCCGTCCCCGGCCGCCCCGGACGCAGGTCCGGGGACCTAGGACCGCCGGCACCACGAGGGCGGCCCTCCCCTGGTGGGGAGGGCCGCCCTGTGCGGTGCGGGCCGTCAGCCCTTCTGCATGACCTCCGGCTCGTGCCGGCGCTGCAGCCTGGTCACGATCACGCCGATCACGATCGAGATCACGAGCAGCACGCTCGCGTCGATCGCCCACTGGGCGACGGAGTGCTTCCACAGCGGGTCGTAGTTCGGGTGCTGGAAGTCCTTGTTCCAGGGGCCCATGAGCTGCGACAGGTTGAGCGTGGTGGACACGATGCCGGTGCCCCAGCGGGCGGGCATCAGCCAGGCGACCTGCTCCAGGCCGGGCTTGCCGAAGATCTGGAAGAGGCAGCCGGTGAAGACGACCTGGACGATGGCGAACATGACCAGCAGCGGCATGGTCTTCTCGGCGGTCTTCACCAGCGCGGAGATCATCAGGCCGAACATCATCGCGGCGAAGCTCAGCAGGATCATGCCGATGGTCATCTCGATCATCGGCATGTTCTGGACGATCAGGCCGTGCTCGGGGAGCTTGCGCGGCAGGAAGCCGACCGCGGAGATGATCGCGCCCTGGATCACGGAGAAGATGCCCAGCACGATGATCTTGGACATCATGTACGCCGAGCGGGACAGGCCGGTGGCCCGTTCCCGTTCGTAGATCGCCCGTTCCTTGATCAGCTCGCGGACGGAGTTGGCCGCTCCGGAGAAGCAGGCGCCGATCGCCAGGATCAGCAGGATCGTCGCGGCCCCGTTGTTCAGGTGGAGCTGGGTCTTCGGGTTGGGCGCGAGGCCCGGTTCGTTGGGGATCAGTACGCTGACCGCGCCGATGACCGCGGGCAGCAGCACCGACAGCGCCAGGAAGCCGCGGTCGGAGGCGAGCACCGACATGTAGCGGCGCATCAGCGTCCACAGCTGCGAGCCCCAGCTCTGCGGCTTGGGCGGCTTGATGGCCTCCTGTGCGACCTGGACGTGCTGCACCTCGCCCGCCTCGACGGTCGGGGCGGAGTACTGCTGGTAGTGCACCGAACCGCGGTAGCGGCCGGCCCAGTCGTGGTCCGGGAAGTTCTCGAAGGCCTGGAAGACGTCCGCCCAGGACTCGTACCCGAAGAAGTGCAGGGCCTCGTCCGGCGGGCCGAAGTAGGCCACCGAGCCACCCGGCGCCATGACCAGCAGCCGGTCGCAGAGCGCGAGTTCGGCGACGGAGTGGGTGACGACCAGGATCGTGCGCCCGTCGTCGGCGAGGCCGCGCAGCATCTGCATGACCTCGCGGTCCATGCCCGGGTCGAGGCCCGAGGTGGGCTCGTCCAGGAAGATCAGCGAGGGCTTGGTGAGCAGCTCCAGCGCGACCGAGACGCGCTTCTGCTGACCGCCGGACAGCGCGGTGATCTTGTTGTCGGCGCGCTTGTCGAGGCGCAGCTCGTACAGCACCTCGTCGATCCGGGCGTCGCGCTCGCGGGCCTCGGTGTCGCCGGGGAAGCGCAGCCGGGCCGCGTACTTGAGGCCCTTGCGGACGGTGAGTTCGCGGTGCAGGATCTCCGACTGCGGCACCAGGCCGATGCGGGAGCGCAGCTCGGCGAACTGCTTGTAGAGGTTGCGGCCGTCGTACAGCACCTCGCCGCGGTCGGCCGGGCGGTAGCCGGTGAGGGCGCGCAGCAGGGTCGACTTGCCGGAGCCGGACGGGCCGATGACGGCCACCAGGGACTTCTCCGGGACGCCGAAACTGACGTCGTTGAGCAGGATCTTCTTGGCGCCCTTGTGCTCGACCTCGACGGTCAGGTGGCGGGCGGAGAAGGAGACCGCGCCGGTGTCGACGAACTCCTGCAGCTGGTCGCCGACCAGCACGAAGCTGGAGTGGCCGACGGTCAGCCGGTCCTGCGGGCCCATCAGCTGGCGCTGCACCGGCTGGCCGTTGAGGAAGATGCCGTTGTGGCTGCCGAGGTCGACGATCTCGTAACGGCCGTCCGGCAGCTGGCGCAGCTCGGCGTGGTGGCGGGAGACCTGGAGGTCGGACACCACGATGTCGTTGTCCAGCGCGCGGCCGATCCTGACGGTGCGCATGCCGGCCGTCAGGTTGCGGATCATCGTCGGCTGCGGGCCGCCGCCACCGCCGTGCTGCGGCGGGGCCGGGAAGCCCTGCTGCTGCGGGAACCCGCCGTGCTGCGGCGGGTGCTGGTCCTGCGGCTGCGGCGGGTACGGCTGCTGCTGCGGCACGTACTGCTGCTGGGGCTGGCCCGGCCAGGCCTGCTGCGGCTGCTGGTACGGGTCCTGACCCGGCCACGGCTGCTGCGGGGCGGGCTGTTGGGGCGTCGGGCCGGGGCTGCGGCTGGTGACGGCCTCGTGCACCGGGGAGGGCTGCGGGGCGGCGGCGTGGGCGGGCGCGGAGAAGGCGAGTCGGGGCCCGTTCTGCGGGTTGCCCAGGTTGACGACGCCGCCGGGGAACAGCTGGGCCTGCATGGTGCGGGCGCCGGCCACGTACGTGCCGTTGGTGCTTCCGTGGTCGTCCAGCTGCCAACCGCTGCCGTTGAAACTGATGGTCCCGTGCTGCCAGGAGACCCTGGCGTCGTCGAACGGGAAGTCCGACTGCGGGTTGCGTCCGATGGTGTAGGACCGCCCGGGCTCAAGAGTCCGCTGCTGTCCGTTGATCTCAATGACGAGTTGCGGCACTGCTCGCCTGCCCCGCTCTCTCGGTTCCCCCGAATTCGGCCCCCGGCCGGGGTGCGCTGTTCCTCTGACTGACGGGGGGAATCATTCCAGCCCGCCGTCCGCCGATGAAAGTCACCCCGGGTGACTGTGACCAGGCTGCTACGCGCGGCTGCCGGCCGGGCCCGGAGAGCGCGGGCGTCCCGCGACGTGGGACGGGTGCCCTGGGCCCGGCGACCGACGGGTAGCGTGGGAGTCACCATGAACGCATCGCCCTTGGCCGCTGAGCCCCTCCCCGCCGCCCAGCCCCGGACCGCGGACGAGCGCACCCTGCTCGTCAAGGTGTTCGGCAAGGACCGCCCCGGCATCACCGCCGGCCTCTTCGCCACCCTGGCCGGCTTCGGCGTCGACGTGATCGACATCGAGCAGGTCGTCACCCGTGGCCGCATCACGCTGTGCGCCCTGGTCACCCCGCCCCACGCGCCCGGCGCCGAGGGCGGCCTGCGGGCCACCGTGCACCGCTGGGCCGAAGAGCAGAAGCTTCAGGCCGAGATCCTCTCCGGCATCGGCGACAACCGGCCGCGCCGCGAGGGCCGTTCGCACGTGACGGTGCTCGGCAACCCGCTGACCGCCTCCGCCGTGTCCGCGCTGACCTCCCGGATCACCGCGGCGGGCGGCAACATCGACCGTGTCTTCCGCCTCGCCAAGTACCCGGTGACGGCGGTCGAACTCGCCGTCTCCGGTGTGGCCACCGAGGAGCTGCGGGCCGAGCTGGCCCAGGAGGCGGCCACCCAGCGGGTGGACGTCGCGGTGGTGGCCGCCGGGCTGGAGCGCCGGGCCAAGCGGCTGATCGTGATGGACGTGGACTCCACGCTGATCCAGGACGAGGTCATCGAGCTGTTCGCCGCCCACGCGGGCTGCGAGGAGCAGGTGGCCGAAGTGACGGCGGCGGCGATGCGCGGCGAGCTGGACTTCGCCGAGTCGCTGCGGGCCCGGGTCGCGCTGCTGGCCGGGCTGGACGCCTCGGTGACCGAGAAGGTCCGCGCGGAGGTCCGGCTCACCCCGGGGGCCCGCACGCTGATCCGTACGCTGCAGCGCCTGGGCTTCCAGGTCGCGGTGGTCTCCGGCGGCTTCACCCAGGTGACCGACCACCTCGTGGACCTGCTGGGGCTGGACTTCGCGGCGGCCAACACCCTGGAGGTGGTGGACGGCAGGTTCACCGGCCGGGTGGTCGGCGAGATCGTGGACCGGGCCGGAAAGGCCCGCTGGCTGGCCCGGTTCGCCGAGCAGGCCAAGGTGCCGCTGGAACAGACCGTGGCGATCGGCGACGGTGCCAACGACCTGGACATGCTGAACGCGGCCGGGCTGGGGGTCGCCTTCAACGCCAAGCCGGTGGTGCGCGAGGCCGCCGACACCGCGGTGAACGTGCCGTTCCTGGACACCGTGCTCTACCTGTTGGGCATCACCCGCGAGGAGGTCGAGGCGGCCGACGGCCTCCCGGTCGAGTAGGGCGGCCGATCGGGCAGGTCCTGCGGAGGTACGTGAGGGGCGCGCGGATCAGATCCGCGCGCCCCTCACGTCTGCGTCGGACATCAGTCCTGCGGCGTGTGGTACGAGACCAGCTCGGCCACCCCCGGCTCGACACCCTTCCAGGAACCGCTGAAGCTGAGCACCGCGATCGCCGCCGTCGGGAAGCCGCCCAGGCGCAGCCGCTCCAGCGCGTCCCGGTCGCCGGCGTCCCCGGCCAGTACCTGGGTCAGGCCCAGCACCCCGGGGTTGTGGCCGACCAGCACCACGTCGGCGAACTCCTCCGGGGTCTCCTGGAGGACGGTGATGATCTCGCCCGGGCTGGCCTCGTAGATCCGGTCCTCGTACACCGTCTTGCGGGCCCGCTTGGGCAGCTCGTGTGCCGCCAGCTTCCAGGTCTCGCGGGTGCGCAGGGCGGTGGAGCAGAGCACGAAGCCGGGGTTGATACCGGAATCGGCCAGCCAGCGGCCTGCGTCCGGGGCCTGGTGGCGGCCCCGGTCGGCCAGCGGCCGCTCATGGTCGTCCACACCGTTCGGCCAGTCGGCCTTGGCGTGACGGAGAACGATGATCCTGCGGGGCGTGTCGGCGCTCATACCCAGCAAGCTTGGCAGAAAAGCGGCCCGGGGGCGCGACGCCCCCGGTCACCGCCACTCCCCCGGAGGGTCAGCCCACCGAGGCGGCGACGGTGGCGATGACCGCCACCAGCACCACGATGGCGCCGAAGGCGAGGGCGATGCGGCCGAGCTGCTTGCGGCCGTCGGTGGGATTCGGGTCGAGAACGGGCATGTCGGGAATTCTTCCACCCCGAACACGCCCGTCCTCCGCTGGCCCCACCGCCTTGGCCAGGCCTTGACCTTGCCGGTCAGGCGTTGACCTTGCCGGTCAGGCCTTGACCCGCTCGGCCGGGTGGACGGCCTCGTCCTCGATGTGCCGGGCCCGGGCGGCGCGCAGGCCGAACAACATCTGCGGCACCAGCAGCAGCGCCAGGAAGCCCAGCGGTCCGTACCACTGGCCGGTGGCCTGGTAGATCCGGCCGACCAGGATCGGGCCCGGGATGGAGATCAGGTAGCCGACGCCCTGGGCGAAGGCGGACAGCTGCGCCACCCCGCCCGAGGTCCGGGCGCGCAGCCCGATCATGGTCAGCACCAGCGGGAAGGCGCAGTTGGACAGGCCCACCAGGACCGACCAGACCCACGGCGCCCCCGCCGGGGCGAGCGCCAGACCGGCGTACCCGGCGATGCCGCAGGCGGCCAGCACCACCACGAACAGCCGCTGGTCGCCGCGCCGGGCGGCGAGGTTGGGCAGCACGAAGGAGACCGGCACGCCGATCACCATGGTGACCGCCAGCAGCACCCCGGAGGTGCCCTTGTCGACGCCGGAGTCCTGGAAGATCTTCGGCAGCCAGCCCATCACCACGTACGCGCCGGTGGCCTGGAGGCCGAAGAAGCAGGCCATCGCCCAGGCGGTGCGGCTGCGGGTGATCGGCAGCTTGGCGGCGGCGGCGCCGCCCGCCTGCTCTCCGCGCTCGCGCCTGGCGATCAGCACCGGGAGCCAGAGCAGCAGGGCGAGCGCGCCCAGGCCGGCCCAGACGCCCAGGCCGTAGCGCCAGTCGCCGCCGAGCGCGCTGGTCAGCGGCACCGTGACGGCGGCGGCCAGCGCGGTGCCCGCCGACAGCGCCATGGAGTACAGGCCGATCATCGGACCGACCTTCTCCGGGAAGTACCGCTTGATCACCACCGGCAGCAGCACGTTGGAGACCGCCACGCCGGCCAGGGCGAGCGCGGTGAGCAGCAGGAACACCGCGGTGCCGCCGGCGAAGGAGCGGGCCAGCACGCCCGCGGTGATCGCGCCCATGCCGGCCGTGACCACCGCGACCGGGCCGATCCGGCGGGCCGCCGCGGGGGCGGCGAAGCCGAACAGCGCGAAGCACAGCGAGGGGACGGCGGTGAGCAGTCCGGCCAGGGTCGGGTTCATCCCGAGGTCGGCGCGGACCTGGTCGAGCAGCGGCCCGAGGCTGGTGACCACGGGACGCAGGTTGACGGCGGCGGCGGCGATCGCGACGGCGAACAGCACGCCGAGGTACTTGGCGGGGGCGGAGGGCCGCTCGGTCTGCGGCCGGGCCCCGGTTCGTGGGGAGGCGGTGGTGTCTGCTGCGGGAGGCATGTGCGCCATCATAGAATGATGGGATGAATTGATGCACCTTGGAATTGACATGATGTGCCGACCGTTCATCCACCGGCCACCTCCCTCCAGGGGCCACCCACCCCGTAGTCGCAAGGAGTCCCCGTGGCGCTGTCCTCGCCGAGGCGCACCCCGCTGTCCGACCAGGTGATCGCGCAGCTGCGCGCCCAGATCACCTCCGGGGAGTGGCCCGTCGGCTCGCGCATCCCCACCGAGGCCGCCCTGGTCGAGCAGCTGGGGGTGGCCCGCAACACCGTCCGCGAGGCCGTCCGCGCCCTCGCCCACAACGGGCTGCTCGACATCCGCCAGGGCTCCGGTACCTACGTGCTCGCCACCAGCGAGCTGGCCGGGGTGATGCACCGCCGCTTCGCCGACGCCGACCAGGCGCAGGTCGCCGAGCTGCGGGCGGCGCTGGAGACCTCCGCGGCCGGCCTGGCCGCCCTCCGCCGCACCGAGCGCGACCTCGGTCTGCTGGACGCCGCGCTGGAGCGGCGCGAGGCCGCCTGGCGCTCCGGCGACGCCGAGGATTTCGTGCAGGCCGACGCCGCCTTCCACCAGGCGGTGGTAGCCGCCGCCCACAACGACGTGCTGCTGGCCGTCTACGCCGACCTCGGCGAGGTCACCCGCGAGCACCTGCGCAACGATGTCGGCCCCGAGCTGATCGCCGAGCGCTACATCGGCCACGACACCATCCGGGACGCCATCCGGGACGGCGACGCCCAGCGCGCCTCGGTCGAGGCCGGCCGCGCCATCGGCGCCTGCGCGACCGCCGAAGCGTGACCCCCTGTGCCCCTCCCGCCCGCCGCCGGGCGCTGCTGCCCCGGCACCGGCGGTCGGCGTCGGCGCGCCGTTCGGCTCGGGGAACGCCGCTGCCCGGCACCCCCTTCGCAGGGGTGCCGGGCAGCGGCGGTGTCAGCTGATCAGGCGCCGATGGCGTGCAGGCCGCCGTCCACGTGGATGATCTCGCCGGTGGTCTTCGGGAACCACTCCGACAGCAGCGCGACGATGGCGCGGCCGGCCGGCTCCGGGTCGCTCAGGTCCCACTTCAGCGGGGAGCGGTGGTTCCAGGTGTCGGCCAGGTCGCCGAAGCCCGGGATGGACTTGGCGGCCATCGAGCCGAGCGGGCCGGCCGAGACCAGGTTGCAGCGGATGTCCCGCTCGCCCAGGTAGCGCGCCAGGTAGCGGTTGGTCGCCTCCAGCGCGGCCTTGGCCGGGCCCATCCAGTCGTACTGCGGCCAGGCGAACTGCGCGTCGAAGGTCAGGCCGACGACCGCGCCGCCGTCCTGCATCAGCGGCAGCAGCGCCATGGTGAGCGACTTCAGCGAGTACGCCGAGACGTGCATCGCGGTGGCCACGGACTCCCACGGCGTGTCCAGGAAGTTGCCGCCCAGCGCGTCCTGCGGCGCGAAGCCGATCGAGTGGACGATGCCGTCCAGGGTCGGCAGGGTCTCGCGGACCTGGTCGGCGAGGCCGGCCAGGTGCTCCGGGTTGGAGACGTCCAGCTCCAGCACCTTGACCGGCTTCGGCAGCTTCTTGGCGATCCGCTCGGTCAGGCTCGGGCGCGGGAAGGCGGTGAGGATGATCTCCGCGCCCTGCTCCTGCGCGAGCTTGGCGGCGTGGAACGCGATGGAGGACTCCATCAGCACGCCGGTGATGAGGATCCGCTTGCCTTCGAGGATTCCACTCATGATCAGTGACCCATGCCCAATCCGCCGTCGACGGGAATGACGGCTCCGGTGATGTACGCGGCCTCGTCCGACGAGAGGAACCGCACGGTGGAGGCGACCTCGGCGGGCGCCGCGTAGCGGCCCAGCGGCACGCCCGAGACGATCTCCGCGCGGCGCTCGTCGCTGAGCACGGCGGTCATGTCGGTGTCGACGAAGCCGGGGGCGACCACGTTGACGGTGATGTTGCGCGGGCCGAGCTCGCGCGCCAGCGAGCGGGCGAAGCCGACCAGGCCGGCCTTGGAGGCGGCGTAGTTGGCCTGGCCCGGCGAGCCGGAGAGGCCCACCACGGAGGAGATCAGCACCACGCGGCCCTTCTTGGCCCGCATCATCAGCTTCGACGCGCGCTTGACCACCCGGAAGGCGCCGGTCAGGTTGGTGTCCACGACGGAGGTGAAGTCCTCCTCGGACATCCGCAGCAGCAGGGTGTCGTTGGTGATGCCCGCGTTGGCGACCAGCACCTCGACCGCGCCGTGCTTCTGCTCGATCTCGGTGAAGGCGGCGTCGACCTGGGCGGCGTCCGTGATGTCGCAACGCACCGCGAGCACGTCGTACTTGGCCAGTGCCTCGGGCACCTCACCCGAGCGGCTGGTGATGGCCACCTTGTCGCCCGTTTCGGCGAAGGCCTGGGCGATCGCGAGGCCGATGCCCCGGTTTCCTCCGGTGACGAGAACCGAGCGGCTCAACGATCCACCTCTCTCCGTGTGTGAGCGCGTACATCGGAATGCGTACGCAGTGTGACGCTATCGGGCGGTCGGCGGCGGCGGCGAATCGGGCTCCCACAGCGCCGCACCGGCGGAACTGTCGCAATCCGACAATCCGTCCCGCGGCGCCGGACGCCGCCCGGCCGCCCCCTCGGGCCGCAGCCCCGCCGCGACAGGGGCTACTGTGCGGGAACAACACGGGCGGGGGTGCCCGTTGCCCCCGTGGTGCGAACCGCCCCGGGGCCGGCCGTACCCTTCCCCGAAGAGTCCCGGCGAGGAAACGAAGGCAGGGCGCATGACCAAGGCACGGCCCGGGAGCACCCACCGGCGCGGACGACTGCTCGCCCTCACCGCCCTGGCGGCGGGCCTGGGCGCGACCGCCTGGTCGCTGCGCGACCTGCCCGCGGCGTTCGGCCGCCGCCCGGACGGCGAGCGCGAGGAGCGGGTGCGCGACTCCCCCCAGTACCGCGACGGCGTCTTCCACAACGCGCCCTCGACCCTGGCCCGGGCCGGCAGCACCCCCGACCTCGACCGCGACACCGTCCGCCGGATGCTGTTCCAGCGCGAGGGCCGCGTCCCGGCCCACCCGGTGCCCACCGTGCGCCCCGCCGCCGCGACCGGCCCGGCCGCCGAGGGCGTGGAGATCACCTGGTACGGGCACGCCTCCGCGCTGGTGGAGATCGAGGGCTCGCGCGTCCTGCTCGACCCGGTCTGGAGCGAGCGCTGCTCCCCCTCCGCCCACGTCGGACCCAAGCGGCTGCACCCGGTGCCGGTCGAGTTGGAGGAGCTGCCGCCGGTCGACGCGGTGCTGATCTCGCACGACCACTACGACCACCTCGACATGGCCACCGTCAAGCGCCTGGTGCGCAGCCAGTCCGCGCCCTTCGCGGTGCCGCTCGGCATCGGCGGCCACCTGCGCCGCTGGGGCGTCCCCGAGCACCGGATCATCGAGCTGGACTGGGACGAGACCTGCACCCTGGGCGAGCTGGTGCTCACCCTCACCTCCGCGCACCACTTCTCCGGCCGCGGCCTGACCCGCAACACCACCCTGTGGGGCTCCTGGGTGATCGCCGGCCCCCGCCGCAAGGTCTTCTACACCGGCGACTCCGGCTACTTCGAGGGCTACGCCCGGATCGGCGAGCAGCACGGCCCCTTCGACGCCGCCCTGGTCCAGATCGGCGCCTACGACGCGGCCTGGGCGGACATCCACATGACCCCCGAGGACGCCGTCCTCGCCCACCGTGACCTCCGGGCCGGGCTCCTGGTACCGGTCCACTGGTGCACCTTCAACCTGGGGCTGCACCCGTGGGCCGAGCCGATCGAACGGCTGCTCAAGGAGGCCAAGAACCAGGCCGTCCCGCTGGCCGTCCCGCGCCCCGGCGAGCGGGTCGACGTGGACAACCCCCCGGAGCTGGACGGCTGGTGGGAGGCCGTCTCCTGACGGCACCGGAGCGCCCTGGCCGAAACCGCAACGCACCGGGCCAAATGCGCTGGCCCGAAACCCGGTGGACGGGAAATGATGCGGTGGGGGCGCCCCAGCGGCGGCCGCCCCCCCCCCCCCCCCCCCCCGGGGGCCCCCGTTGCACCGCGCCCCCCCCCCCCCCACCCCCGCGCCGCCCCCTCCCCCCCCGGCGCCCCCCCCCGCCCCCCCCGCCCCCCCCCCGGGGGGGCCCCCCGGGGGGGGGGGGGGCGGGGGGGGGGGCCCCCCCCCCCCCCCCCCCCCCCCCGCCACCCCCCGCGACCTGGGAGCCCGATTGCCTCCGATCCCTCCGGCCGACAACGCCGGCGCCGAGCCCGCCCGCGCCGTCGACCCGCTGTTCCTCGCCCTCCCGCTGCGCTCCCTCGCCGACGCCGCCCTCAGCCGGGCCCGTGAACTGGGCGCAGGCCACGCCGACTTCCGCCTGGAGCGGGTCCGCAGCGCCTCCTGGCGGCTGCGCGACGCCCGTCCGGCCGGCACCTCCGACAGCGTGCAGCTGGGCTTCGCCGTCCGGGTGCTGCTGGACGGCGCGTGGGGCTTCGCCGCCGGGGTGGACCTCACTCCCGAGGCCGCGGCCGAGGTCGCCGCCCGGGCCGTCGCGGTGGCCCGGCTCTCCGGCGGGATCAGCCGGGCGGCCGGCTCCTCCGAGCGGGTCGAGCTGGCCGACGAACCCGTCCACCGGGACGTCACCTGGGTCTCCGCGTACGAGGTCAACCCCTTCGAGGTGCCGGACGCCGAGAAGACCGCCCTGCTCGCCGAGCGCAGCTCCCGGCTGCTGGCCGCCCGGGGCGTCTCGCATGTCCAGGCCGCCCTGCTGACGGTCCAGGAGAACAAGTTCTACGCGGACACCGCGGGCACCATGACGACCCAGCAGCGGATCCGGCTCTACTCCGACCTGGAGGCCACCTCGGTCGACGAGCGCACCGGCGCCTTCGACTCGATGCGCACCCTGGCCCCGCCGGTCGGCCGCGGCTATGAGTACCTCACGGGGGGCCGGGGGTCGTCCCCCGACGGACGCAGCCTGACCGGCACCGAGTGGGACTGGGACGCGGAACTCGCCGAACTGCCCGTCCTGCTGGCCGAGAAGATGAAGGCCCCGAGCGTCCGGGCGGGCCGCTACGACCTGGTCATCGACCCGTCCAACCTCTGGCTGACCATCCACGAGTCGATCGGCCACGCCACCGAGCTGGACCGCGCGCTCGGCTACGAGGCCGCCTACGCCGGCACCTCCTTCGCCACCTTCGACCAGCTCGGCAGCCTCCGCTACGGCTCCGACCTGATGCACGTCACCGGCGACCGCACCGCCGAGCACGGCCTGTCCACCATCGGCTACGACGACGAGGGCGTCGCCACCCAGTCCTGGGACCTGATCAGGGACGGCGTCCTGGTCGGCTACCAACTCGACCGGGCCATGGCCAAGTTGAAGGGGTTCGAGCGCTCCAACGGCTGCGCCTTCGCGGACTCCCCCGCGCACGTCCCGGTCCAGCGGATGGCCAACGTCTCGCTCCAGCCCGCCGCCGGCGGCCCCGACACCGAGGGCCTGTTCGCCGGGGTGGAGAACGGCCTCTACATCGTCGGCGACCGCTCCTGGTCGATCGACATGCAGCGCTACAACTTCCAGTTCACCGGCCAGCGTGCCTACGCCATCAAGAACGGCGAACTCGCCGGCCAGGTGAAGGACTTCGCCTACCAGGCCACCACCACCGACTTCTGGGGCTCGATGGCGGCGGTCGGCGGCCCGCAGACCTACGTCCTCAACGGCGCCTTCAACTGCGGCAAGGCGCAGCCCGGTCAGATCGCGGCGGTCAGCCACGGCTGCCCGTCGGCGCTGTTCCGCAACGTCAACGTGCTCAACACCCAGCAGGAGGCGGGTCACTGATGACCGCGATGCAGCCCCACGAACTCGTCGAGCTGGCGCTCGGCCTCTCCCGCGCCGACGGCTGCGTGGTGATCGCCGACGAGGAGTCCACCGCCAACCTGCGCTGGGCCGGCAACGCCCTGACCACCAACGGCGTCACCCGCGGCCGCCGCCTCACCGTGGTCGCCACCGTGGCCGGAGCCGAGGGCACCGCCTCCGGCGTGGTCTCCCGCGAGGCCGTCACCGCCGAGGACGTCGAGGGCCTGGTCCGCGCCGCCGAGGAGGCCGCCCGCGCGGCCGGCCCCGCCGAGGACGCCCAGCCGCTGGTCGCCGACCGGCCGCAGTCCCCGGACTTCACCGCGCCGCCCGCGGAGACCTCGATCGAGGTGTTCGACGCCTTCGGCCCGGCCCTCGGTCAGGCCTTCGCCCGCGCCGCCGCCCAGGGCGAACTGCTCTACGGCTTCGCCCGGCACGAGCTCACCACCAGCTACCTGGGCAGCTCCACCGGCCTGCGGCTGCGCCACGACCAGCCCACCGGCATGGTCGAGATCAACGGCAAGACGGCCGACCTCACCGGCTCGGCCTGGGTCGGCGCCGCCACCCGGGACTTCACCGACATCGACGTCCCGGCCCTGCACGCCGAACTCACCAAGCGCCTCGGCTGGGGCGCCCGCAGGATCGACCTGCCGGCCGGCCGGTACGAGACGCTGCTGCCGCCCTCGGCCGTCGCCGACCTGATGATCAACCTCCACTGGTCCTCCGCCGGCCGGGACGCCCACGAGGGCCGGACGGTCTTCTCCAAGCCCGGCGGTGGCACCCGGCTCGGCGACAAGCTCGCCGGCCTGCCGCTGACGCTGCGCGCCGACCCGGCCGAACCCGGCCTGGAGGCCGCCCCGTTCGTGCTGGCCCACAGCTCCGGCGGCGACGTCTCGGTCTTCGACAACGGCACGCCGGTCACCGCCACCGACTGGATCCGCGAGGGTGTGCTGACCGGCCTGGTCACCAGCCGCCACGCGGCCGGCCTCACCGGCCTGCCGCTGCGCCCGGCGATCGACAACCTGGTGCTGGAGACGGCCGACCAGGAGTCGGCGCCGACCCTGGACGAGATGATCGCCCGCACCGAGCGCGGCCTGCTGCTCACCTGCCTGTGGTACATCCGCGAGGTGGACCCGGCGACGCTGCTGCTCACCGGCCTCACCCGGGACGGCGTCTACCTGGTGGAGAACGGCGAGGTGGTCGGCGCGGTCAACAACTTCCGGTTCAACGAGTCCCCGGTCGACCTGCTCGACCGGATCACCGAGGCGGGCCGCACCGAACGCTGCCTGCCCCGCGAGTGGAGCGACTACTTCACCCGCACCGCGATGCCACCCGTGCGTGTCGCGGACTTCAACATGAGTTCGGTCAGCCAGGCCTCATAGCGGCCGGCCAACGGGGGGATACGAAGGACATGATGGACGAGAAGCGGCTGGTCAGGTCGAGCAAGATGCTGTCGCGCATCCTGCGCCACGAGCCGGAGCTGGTGGGGATCACCCTGGACGGCTCCGGCTGGGTCCGGGTCGAGGTCCTGCTCGACGCCCTCGCGGCGAAGGGCCGGCCGCTCACCAGGGCCGAGCTGGACCACGTCGTGGCCACCAACGACAAGCGCCGCTTCGGCTACTCGCCGGACGGCCTCTCCATCCGCGCCAACCAGGGCCACACGGTGGCGGTCGACCTCGGTCTGACCGCCACCGTGCCGCCCCACGTGCTCTACCACGGCACCGCCGACCGCCACCTGGCGTCGATCTTCCGCGAGGGCCTGCGCCCGATGACCCGGCAGGACGTGCACCTCTCGGCGGACACCGAGACCGCGACCCGGGTCGGCGCCCGGCACGGCCGCCCGGTCGTGCTGACCGTGAACGCGGCCGCGATGGCGGCGGCCGGCCACCGGTTCCGGCTCAGCGAGAACGGCGTCTGGCTCACCGCCGCCGTGCCCCCGCAGTACCTCTCCCGCCGCTCCTGACCACGGGCAGGGCCGTACGGCGCTCCTATCA
The DNA here is from genome assembly GCF_044329365.1 of Kitasatospora sp. NPDC017646. NCBI lineage: Bacteria > Bacillati > Actinomycetota > Actinomycetes > Kitasatosporales > Streptomycetaceae > Kitasatospora > Kitasatospora sp. NPDC017646. Next base: position 25,765 of record NZ_JBIRJC010000007.1, read on the forward strand.
CGCCCGACCGGGTGGGCCCCGCCCACCCGGTCTCGTCGTGCCCGGCACCCGGGCGTACCGTGAGAAGGCCGCGCGGCACGGCGCGCGGGTGCGTGGACGAGGGCGGTAGGGCACATGGGCAAGAGCGCCGGAGGCGGACGGGTCTACCGGATCACGGGGGCACGCAGCAGCCTCTCCGAGGATGTCCGGGGTCGCCAGCGCCGCTACGTCATCTCGATGCTGGTCCGCACCCTCTGCGTGCTGCTCGCGGTGGCGCTGTGGGACGTCCAGCGCTGGCTCGCCTTCGCGGCGCTGGCGGGCGGTGTGCTGCTGCCCTACTTCGCGGTGCTGGTCGCCAACGCGGGCCGGGAGCAGGCGCCGGGACTGCCGAGCACCTTCGACTTCCCCTCCGAAACGCCGCTGATGCTCGGCCCCGGTGGTACGGGTGGGGCTGGTGCGCCGGCTGGTACAGGACAGGCAAAGGCCGCTGGCACCGAAACTTCACAGGGCGCGGACTGACTGTCCGGTTCACGGCGGTTGAGCCCGAATCGGCTCGACGAAAGCTCAGAAGAAGCTCAGATTAATCATGCAAGACCTCCCCATCCGAGGGTCCGGCCGTGACATACTGCGTACGCGCTCCGCATCCCCCGTCGGAGCGACGGACCGACGCCGGGCGGCTCCCCCCGTGGCTGCCCGGCGTCGCCATGCCCGGATCCGGCCGGGCCGGACGGCGCGGCGGAACGGCGTGACAGACTGGCGGTGACGACGCACCCGCCGAGCACCCGAGGACGGCCCCCGATGGAGACCCCGCAGACCCCGATCTGCTCCGCCAAGGGCTGCCGGGCGGACGCCCGTTGGGTGCTGGTGTGGAACAACCCCAAGCTGCACACCCCGGACCGCCGCAAGACCTGGCTCGCCTGCGAGGAGCACCGCGAGCACCTGTCCCAGTTCCTGGGCGTGCGCGGCTTCCTCAAGGAGGTCGTCGCCTTCGCCGACTGGGACTCCGCGGAGGACTAGCGACCCCGGCCCCAGCTGTACACCTAGCCGCCGATCGCCGACATCGGCCGCTCGGGCTGGTGGAACTCCGGGTCGTCGATCCCGGCCCCGGCCTTCTTGCCCCACATCGCCGCCCGCCACAGTGCGGCCAGCTCCGCGTCGTCCGCCCCCGAGCGCAGCGCGGTGCGCAGGTCGGTCTCCCCGGTCGCGAACAGGCAGTTGCGCACCTGGCCGTCCGCGGTCAGCCGGGTCCGGTCGCAGGCCCGGCAGAACGGCCGGGTGACGGAGGCGATCACACCGACCCGGCCCGGGCCGCCGTCCACCACCCAGCGCTCGGCGGGGGCCGCGCCCCGGCGCGCGGACGGCTCGGGGGTGAGCTCGAAGCGGGCCCGCAGCAGTTCGAGGATCTCGCCCGCGGTGACCATCGACGAGCGGTCCCAGCCGTGCTGGGCGTCCAGCGGCATCTGTTCGATGAAGCGCAGCTCGTAGCCCCGCTCCAGGCACCAGGCCAGCAGGCCGGCCGCCTCGTGGTCGTTGACCCCGCGCATCAGCACCGAGTTCAGCTTGACCGGCGCCAGCCCGGCCGCCTCGGCGGCGGCCAGCCCGTCCAGCACGTCCTGGTGGCGCCGACGGCGGGTGAGAGCGAAGAACACCTCGGGGTCGAGGGTGTCCAGCGAGACGTTGACCCGGTCCAGCCCGGCCTCGCGCAGCGCGGTGGCCGTGCGGGCCAGCCCGATGCCGTTGGTGGTCAGCGACAGCTCGGGCCGCGGCTCCAGCTCGGAGCAGGCGGCCACGATCGCGACCAGGCCGGGCCGCAGCAGCGGCTCGCCGCCGGTGAAGCGCACCTCGCGCACGCCCAGGTCGCGCACGGCCAGGGTGACCAGCCGGACGATCTCCTCGTCGGTCAGCAGGTCGGGCTTGGCCAGCCACTGCAGGCCCTCCTCCGGCATGCAGTACGTGCAGCGGAGGTTGCACCGGTCGGTCAGGGAGACCCGCAGGTCGACGGCCTGCCGTCCGAAAGTGTCGAGCAGCACGTGGCTTCCCTTCCCGAATAGCGGCCGGCTTCCCGAGAAAGCAGCCGGCCCGGCCACCATCGCGGCGGGGCCGGGCCAGCATAGTCATGCCGCAACGATCAGTGGGCGCCCAGCCCGGTGAGCGAGCGGACCTCCAGTTCAGCGTACTTCGCCGGGTCGGGGCGCTCCTTGGACAGGAGGGTGCCCAGCCAGCCGGCCAGGAAGCCGATCGGGATGGAGACCAGGCCGGGGTTCTCCAGCGGGAACCAGTGGAAGTCGGAGTGCGGGAAGAGCGAGGTCGCGCTGCCCGAGACGACCGGGGAGAAGACGACCAGCAGCACCGAGCTGATCAGGCCGGCGTAGACCGAGCTGACCGCGCCGGCGGTGGTGAAGCGCTTCCAGAACAGCGAGTAGAGCAGCGTGGGCAGGTTCGCGGAGGCCGCCACCGCGAAGGCCAGCGCCACCAGGGCGGCGGTGTTGAGCTTGTCCGCGTAGAGGCTCAGCACGATCGCGACCGCGCCGATCCCGACGGCCGCCCACTTGGCCGAGCGCACCTCCTCCCGCTCGCTCGCCTTCCCGCGCCGGATCACGTTGGCGTACAGGTCGTGCGCGAAGGAGGCCGAGGAGGCAAGGGTGAGTCCGGCGACCACGGCCAGGATGGTGGCGAAGGCGACCGCCGAGATCACCGCGAGCAGGATCGCCCCGCCGGTGGTGCCGCTGCCGCCGCCGAGCGCCTCGGCCAGCTGAGGGGCGGCCGCGTTGCCGGCCGCGTTGGCCGCCTTGATCCGCTTGCTCCCCACCAGCGCCGCCGCGCCGAAGCCGAGCGCCAGGGTCATCAGGTAGAAGACGCCGATGATGCCGATCGCCCAGAGCACCGACTTCCGGGCCGCCTTGGCGGTGGGCACGGTGTAGAAGCGGACCAGGATGTGCGGCAGACCGGCGGTGCCGAGGACCAGCGCGATGCCGAGGCTGATGAAGTCGAGCTTGGCGGTGCCGGTGCCGTACTTCTGCCCGGGCTGGAGGAAGGCCTCGCCCTTGCCGCTGGCGCTCGCCGCCGCGCCGAGCAGTTCCGAGGGGTTGAAGTGGTACTTGGCCAGCACCAGGACGGTCATCAGCGCGGCGCCGGCGATCAGCAGCACGGCCTTGACGATCTGCACCCAGGTGGTGCCCTTCATGCCCCCTATCACCACGTAGATGATCATCAGGGCGCCGACCGCGACGACGGTCCAGCGCTTGGCGGCGTTGCCCTCCACCCCGAGCAGCAGGGCGACCAGCGTCCCCGCGCCGACCATCTGGGCCAACAGGTAGAAGATCGACACCACGATGGTGGACACGCCCGCGGCGGTGCGCACCGGGCGCTGGCGCATCCGGAAGGCGAGCACGTCCGCCATGGTGAACCGGCCGGAGTTGCGCAGCGGCTCGGCGATCAGCAGCAGCGCGACCAGCCAGGCGACCAGGAAGCCGATCGAGTACAGGAAGCCGTCGTAGCCGGCCAGCGCGATGGTGCCGGCGATGCCGAGGAAGGAGGCGGCGGACATGTAGTCGCCGGAGATCGCCAGGCCGTTCTGGAAGCCGGTGAAACCGCGCCCGCCGGCGTAGAAGTCGGAGGCGCTGCGGTTCTGCCGCCCGGCCCAGAGGGTGATGGCGAGGGTCGTCAGCACGAAGAGCCCGAACAGGGCCATCGTCAGGCCGCGGTGATCGGTGGCGGAGCTGGCGAGCACGGTCATTCGGCGGCCTCCCGGGGGGCGTGGACGACGGCGCCGTGGGCCTGGCGGATCGCCGCGGCGGGCGGGTCGATCCGCCGGTCCGCGTAGCGGGCGTACCAGCCGGCGATGACGAAGGTGGTGACGAACTGCAGCAGCCCGAGCACCAGGGCCACGTTGACGTGCCCGAGGACCTTGGCGCCCATCAGGCCGGGGGCGTAGCAGGAGAGCAGTACGTAGAGCAGGTACCAGAGCACGAAACCGATGGTGACCGGGAAGGCGAAGCTCCGAAACGAGCGCCGCAGGGCACGGAACTCCTCGCTGTCGTCGATGAGTTGGACGTCCGTGGCGGTAGTGGTGATCGGCGGCGAATCCACTCTGTCTCCTCACTCCTTCGGCGTGGCGGTCACACGAGGGAATGAATCGAACGTGAGGGGCATCACATTCCTCGTGTGCGCCGCGCAATGCTAGGAGCGCCACGCCCACCCCGGAAGGGGTTGGCCGCGATCAGTCGGACGTTCACTCCGTCAGACTATCCATTTGGCTGAAAAACACCTCTCCTGTCACTCAAGGATCCGGCCCCGGCCACCGAAAAGGGGCGGCACCGACCAACGGTGCCACCCCTCTTGACGATGCGTCAGAACGCGATGCGGACCTTCAGCGCGGAGCGGTCGTCCATCGCCCGGTAGCCGTCCGGCACGCCGTCCAGGTTCACCGTCCGGTCGAAGACCAGGCCCGGCTCGATCGCGCCCGAGAGCACGTCCGGCAGCAGTTCGGGGATGTACGCCCGGGCCGGCGCGACCCCGCCGTTGAGCGAAACGTTTCGGCCGAACATCTGACCGATGTCGACGCCCGCGCTGCCGCCGTGCGGCACACCGACGTAACCGACGGCGCCGCCGTCCCGGGTGATCGAGATCGCCGTCCGCATCGACTCCTCGGTGCCGACCGCCTCCAGCACCGCGTGCGCGCCCAGCCCGCCGGTCAGCTCCTTCACCGCCTCGATCGCGGCCTCGCCGCGCTCGGCCACCACGTCCGTCGCCCCGAAGCGCCGGGCCAGCTCGGTCCGGGCGGGGTGCCGGCCCAGCGCGATGATCCGGCCGGCGCCCAGCCGGTTCGCCGCCAGCACGCCGCACAGGCCCACCGCGCCGTCGCCGACCACCGCGACCGTCGCGCCCGGACGCACCCGGGCCGACACCGCCGCGTGGTGCCCGGTGGACATCACGTCGGACAGCGCCAGCAGCCCCGGCAGCAGCTTCTCGTCACCCGCCGCCTCCTTGGGCAGCTTCACCAGCGTGCCGTCCGCGAACGGCACCCGGACCGCCTCGCCCTGGCCGCCGTCCGAGCCGACCTGCCCCCAGAACCCGCCGTGCGGGCAGGAGGTCTGCAGCCCTTCGAGACAGAACTCACAGACGCCGTCCGACCAGACGAAGGGGGCGACCACCAGATCACCCTTCGCGAAGCCGCGGACCTCGGCGCCGACCTCCTCGACCACGCCCAGGAACTCGTGCCCGATCCGCTGCCCGGCCACCCGCTGGGCCACCCCGCGGTAGGCCCACAGGTCACTGCCGCAGATGCAGGCGTTCACCACCCGCAGCACCACGTCCGTCGGGTGCTGGATCACCGGGTCCGGTACCTCTTCGATCCGGATGTCGTTCGGTCCGTGGATCACCGTGGCGCGCATGCGTTCTTCCTCACACAAATCCGGCCGGGCGGCCGGAAACGATCTCGACCAGATGTACGACACCCCCGCCGACCACTCTATTCCGGCCGCCCGGCCGGAACATGCCGACCGGACCCGACCGGCTCGCCCCTTATCCTGTTGGACCATGCAACCGATCCAGCCCGAGACGTACGGCGCGCCGCGGACCGCTCCGGTCCCCGCCCAGCGCTCCGCCGCCCCCGCCGAGGGCTTCGCGGTCGTCGACGTCGAGACCACCGGTCTCGGCCGCTCCGACCGCGTCATCTCGGCGGGCGTCTACCAGCTGGACCACGACGGCGAGGTCACCGACCACTGGTACACCCTGGTCAACCCCGAGCGGGACCCGGGCCCGGTCTGGATCCACGGCCTCACCGCCGAACTGCTCTCCGGCGCCCCGACCTTCCCCGAGATCGCCGACGAGTTCTCCGCGCGGCTGGAGAGCCGCGTCCTGGTCGCCCACAACGCGCTCTTCGACTGGAACATGATCTCCCGCGAGTTCTCCCGGGCCGGCCGCCGCGCCCCGGTCGAGCAGCGGCTGTGCACCATGGTGCTCTCCCGCGACCTGCGCCTCCCGCTGCCCAACGGCAAACTCTCCTCGCTCGCCGCCCACTTCGGCGTCCAGCAGCGCCAGGCCCACAACGCCCTGGACGACGCCCGGGTGCTCGCCGAGGCGTTCCGCCCCAGCCTGCGCCTGGCCCGGCTGGCCGGCCTCCCGCTGCCGCTGCAGACCTGCGTCGCGGTCACCGACCTCGGCGAGGACGAGCCCGCCACCCCCGGCCGCAGCAACTGGACCGGCTCCCAGTACCGCCAGGCCAAGAAGCGCCCGCCCTGCCCGTACCCCAACCCGGGGCGTTGGGAGGACGGAAAGCCGCTGGTCCAGGGCATGCGGGTGGCCTTCACCGGCGACACCGCCACCGACCGCGAGGTGCTGGAGGACCGCGCCGTCGAGGCCGGCCTGCACATCGCCACCTCCGTCAGCCGGCTGACCAGCCTGCTGGTCACCAACGAGCCGACCAGCTGGAGCGGCAAGGCCCGCAAGGCCCGCGACGTCGGCACCCCGATCGTCACCGAGGACGCCTTCCTCCAGCTGCTGCGCGAGGTCGCCCCGCACCCCGGTGCGTGAGTCGGTTGTGAGGTCGGCGTACCGTTCCCATGTGTACCGATTTCTGCTGACCCGCCAGTGGCTGATCACCATGTTGATCGGGCTGCTGCTGATCCCCGCGACGATCAAGCTGGGCTTCTGGCAGCTGCACCGCCACGAGGCGCGGGTGGCCCGGAACGAGCTGATCGGCAAGGCCCTCACGGCATCCCCGACGCCCTTCGACACCCTGTCGCCGGCCCCCGGCGCCACGGTGCCCTCCGACCTCACCTGGCGCGCCGTGACGGCCACCGGGCAGTACGACCCGGCGCACGAGTTCGTGGTCCGCAAGCGGACCGACTCCAACGGCACCATCGGCTACTTCGTCGTCACCCCGCTGAAGCTCTCGGACGGCAAGGGCACCGTCCTGGTCAACCGAGGCTGGGTCCCCTCCGGTGACGGCGCCACCGAGTACCCGCCCGTCCCGGCCGCCCCGGCCGGCGAGGTCACCCTCACCGGCCGGCTGCGCGCCGACGAGACCACCGGCAGCAGCGGCGGCTTCGTCAAGGACCGGGCCGGTCTCCCCGCCCGCCAGTTCAACCTGATCAACACCGAACAGCAGTCCAGGGAGACCGGCACCACCCTCCTCGGCGGCTACCTGGAGCTCACCGCCACCACCCCGGCCCCGGCCGACCAGCCCGAGCTGATCCCCGAGCCCGACCACTCGGACATCGGCCCGCACATGGCCTACGCCATCCAGTGGTGGCTCTTCACCGCGATGATCCCGGTCGGCGTCTGGGTGCTCATCCGGCGCGAGGCCAAGGACCGCGCCAAGCAGGCCGCCGAGCCCGAGGTCGAGCTCGACGCCCTTCCCGCCTGAGGCCCGGCCGCACCGGAGGACGTCCTAGAGGACGTCCTCCAACTCCCGCAGCAGCCGCGCCTTCGCCCGGGCGCCCACCACCGACCGCACCGGCCGCCCGCCCCGGAACAGCATCAGCGTCGGCATCGACAGCACCCCGTACGCCGCCTGGGTCCGGGGGTTGCGGTCAACGTCGACGCTCACCACCCGCATGCGGTGGGCCTCCTCCCGCGCGACGTCCGCCAGCACCGGCGCCATCATCCGGCACGGCGGGCACCAGTCCGCCGTGAAGTCGACCAGCACCGGCCCCTCGGCCGCCAGCACCTCCGCCGCGAAGGTCTCGTCCGTCACCGCCGGCACACCCGCGATCTGCACCATCGTCTACTCCTCCGTCAGTTCACACAGGGGCGGCTGCTCGGAGACGGCGAGTTCGTCCCGCGCCCGAACGGCCCGTTCGAACTGCCCGGCCACGTGCGCGCGCACCTCCTGGAGCCGACCGATGCACTCGTCCAGCTCGGCGAGCTTGCGCCGGTAGACCTCCAGCGAGGCCGGGCACGAATCCCCGTCCGGGTGCCCGGCCCGCAGGCACTCCACGAACGGCCGGGTCTCCTCCAGTTCGAAGCCGAAGTCCCGGAGCATCCGGATCTCCCGCAGCAGCCGCAGGTCGCCCTCGTCGTACGCCCGGTACCCGTTGCCCGCCCGCCGGGCCGGCAACAGCCCCAACTGCTCGTAGTACCGCAACGCCCGTGTGGTCGTCCCCGCCCGCTCCGCCAACTCCCCGATCCGCACGCCGAACCACTCCTCCCGAACAGCCGGTACCGACCGTAAACCTTCTCCCCGACGTCAACGCCAGTGCGAATCCGCGGGCGGCCCAGGTCCTGTCCGGCAAGATGTCCCCATGGATCTCGGACTGAAGAACAAGGCCTACGTCGTCACCGGCGCCACCCGGGGCCTCGGCCTCGCCACCGCCCGCGAACTCGTCGCCGAAGGCGCCCACGTGCTGGTCAGCGGCCGCACCCGGGATGCCGTCGACGCCGCCGTCACCGAGCTCGACGCCCTCGGCACCGCCCACGGCCTGGTCGCCGACAACGCCGACCCGGACGCGGCCGAGCGCCTGATCGCCGAGGCGAACGAGCGCTTCGGCCGCTTCGACGGCATCCTGATCAGCGTCGGCGGCCCCCAGGCCGGCCCGGTCGAGACCACCCCCGAGTCCGCCTGGCGCGACGCCTTCGAGTCCGTCTTCCTCGGCGCGCTGCGCCTCGCCCGCACCGCGGCCGCCGCCCTGCCCTCCGGCGGCGTGATCGGCTTCGTGCTCTCCAGCTCGGTCCGCCAGCCGATCCCCGGCCTCGGCATCTCCAACGGCCTGCGCCCCGGCCTCGCCATGGCCGCCAAGTCCCTCGCCGACGAGCTCGGCCCCCGCGGCATCCGGGTGCTCGGCCTGCTCCCGGGGCGGATCGACACCGACCGGGTCCGCGAACTCGACGCGCTCACCCCCGACCCGGAGGCCGCCCGCGCCGAGGCCGGCGCCACCATCCCGCTCCGCCGGTACGGCACCCCCCAGGAGTTCGGCACGGTCGCCGCGTTCCTGCTCTCCCCCGCCGCCTCCTACCTGACCGGCGTGATGGTCCCCGTCGACGGCGGCGCCCTCCGCTCCCTCTGAGCTACTCCAGCTGACGGTGCCCCCGCCGACCCCGGCGCCGCCGCTCGGCGGGGGCCTCCCGCAACACCCGGATCCGCAGGTCCGCCGGCAGTTCCGCCAGCCCCAGGCTCCGGACGGCGTCCACCCGCGGGCCGCCCTCGAAGTGCTCCACCAGCCCAACCGGATCCCCGCCCGGCGTCAGCCGTACGGCTCCGCGCAGCCGGGGGTGTCCGGGCGCCCGCACCAACCGCACCCCGGCCCGCTCGACCTCCGGCAGCACCGCCGTGCCGTGCTCCAGCGCCTCCTCCAGCGCCCGGGCGCTCACCTTCAGCCGCAGTCCGCCCGCCCCCGGAGTCGGCACGTCGATCCGGTGCAGACCGGTCCGCCGCACCTGCGCGACCAGCCACCACGCCATCCCCACCACCAGCACCGCCAGCGCGCCGATCACCGTCGGCCACCACCAGGAGGACTCCACCCAACGCCCCCGGGAGCGCGCGCTGAGCACCGGCTGGTCCGGCGAGGTCAGCGGCCACCAGCCCGGCGGATCGACACCCAGCCGCCGGTACAGGTCCAGCCCGCCCGCCAGCACCAGCACCCCGACCCCCAGCAGCACCGCTCCCACCAGCCCCAGCAGCAGCCGGTTGACGACCGTCCGCCTCACCCCGCCGCCTCCCCCGCCCGGTCGTCCGGCTGATCGGGTGCCCCGTCGGCCACCCCTCCGGCCGCCCCGCGCCAGGACCGCACATCCAGCCGCAGCGGCCGCGCCAGGCCGACCCGTCCCAGCTCCTCCCGCAGCTGCCGCTGCACCACCGCCGGATCCACCGGCCCGCTCACCGACACCCGCACCCGCCGCCGCCCGACCCTGATCCGCAGGTGGTCGATGCCCGTCAGCCCGGCGGCCCGGTCCGTCAGCAGGTGCTCGATCCCGGCCCGCTCGATCGCCGCTCCCGTCCCCCCGTACGGCCGCAGCACCAGCCACCGCCGCAGCCCGGGAGCGATCGCCAGCCACAGCAGCCACCCGCCCAGCAGGACCGAGCCCCCGGCCCCGATCAGCACCCACGGGTCGTCCAGGTGACGCGTGGCCAGCTCGTCCGCGAACTGCGCCCGCCACCGCCGGGCCGGCTGCCCGGCCCGCACCGCGACCACGTCGTACAGCAGCGCCCCCGCCGCCACCAGCACCACCGTGGCGACCACCGCCGCCGTCGCCGCCCGCCCCGCCCGCAGCCGGGGCACCTTCCGCGCCGAGCCGACCCCGGGGTCGGTCCGTTCCCCGCCCCGGCTCACCACGCTCCCCCGGCGACCAACTTCTCGACCTCCACGACCACTTCGGACACCCTGGTCCCGGTCAGCCCGACCACCCGCGTCGCCACCCGCTCCCGTACGGCCCGGGCGAGGCCCGCGAGGTCGGCGGGGAAGGGCGCGTCGACGGCCACCCGGACGGTCACCGTGCTGCCCGGCCGGGCCACCGTCACCCGGGGTGGCACCCCCTTCACCGACCGCCCGGCCCACGCCTCGGCGAGCACCTCCCGGGCCGCCTTCCCCGCGATCCGTGCGTACACCCGGTCGGCGACCCGGAGCCGCCCCCGGCGGGCCGCGCCGGGGGCGGGGGCAGGAGCGGGAACCGAGGTCCCCATCAGCGCCGCCGGTCGCGGCCGCGGAGCAGGTCCCCGAGGTCGCCCAGGTCGATGTCGCTCTCCAGCAGCCGCCCGGCCACGAAGCCGACCAGTCCGAGCGCCGCCACCAGCAGGAACGCCGCGAACCCGCCGAAGTACCCGGCGAAGCCGAGGGCCATGCCCACCACCAGGCCGACGATGGCCAGGTTCATCCGCTACTCCCTCGTCCTCGCCGGGCGCTACTTGAGCTTGGGTCGCTGTCCGGGTGCCGTCACCTGCTCCTCTTCCTCCTCGAACTCCGGTTCGTCCGGGAGGTGGACGTCGTTGACGGCGATGTTGACCTCGACGACCTCCAGGCCGGTCATCCGCTCGACCGCGTCGATGATGTTCTCCCGCACCTGGCGGGCGAGTTCGGGGATCACCACGCCGTACTCCACCACCAGGGCGATGTCGATCGCGGTCTGCTTCTCGCCGATCTCGGCCTTGATCCCGCGCCCGACACTGGACTTGCCGCCGGGCACCCGGTCCCGCATCGCGCCGAAGGTGCGGGCCAGCCCGGAGCCCAGCGCGTGGATGCCCGCGACCTCGCGGGCGGCCATCCCGGCGACCTTCTCCACCACGCCGACGGCCAGCACCGTACGGCCGCGCTCACCGGCCGACCGTCCGCCGTCCCCGCCCGCGCTCGTGCCCGGTACGGGTCTGGCACCGGCGAGCGGTCCGGGCGCCGTCGCACCGCCGGGGGTCTTGTGCATGGTCGCTGGCGTCGGAGTTTCAGGCATGGGGCATCTCCCTCGTAGCGGCTCCAGCTATATCGCAAACCTCTCCAACTCTGGCATTTCGCCACGACCCCCGCCCGCCGAGCGCGCCCTCGGAAGCGTCCGGAAACGCCGAGCCCGGCACCGGGGCTCTCCCGGGGCCGGGCCTCCCAGCACCTCGACGACGGTCAGTCGCCGATACCGGCGAGCTCCCGCAGCCGTCGCGCCTGTGCCACCCGTTCGGCCGAACGCTGCTCGTCGTACGACCGACCGGAGGCGCCCTGGAGCAGCGCCTTGGTCTCGATCACGGCCCCGCGCGGAGCGGCCAGCAGGGCGGCTGCGAGGTCCCGGGCGGCGGAGTCCAGCTCCTCGCCGGGGACACCCAGGTTGGCCAGCCCGATCGCGACGGCCTCCTCCGCGCCGACCCAGCGGCCGGTCGCGCAGATCTCCAGCGCCCGGGCGTAGCCGACGAGTTCGACCAGCGGCTTGGTGCCGGCCAGGTCGGGGACCAGGCCGAGCGAGGTCTCCTTCATCGCGAACTGGACGTCGTCGGCCACCACCCGCAGGTCACAGCCGAGCGCGAGCTGGAAGCCCGCCCCCACCGCGTGGCCCTGGACGACCGCGATGGAGACCAGGTCGGCGCGCCGCCACCAGGTGAAGGCCTCCTGGTACGAGGCGATGGCGTCGTCCAGCTCCTCGTCCGCGGAGCCGGCCAGCTGGAGGAAGGTGGGCTCGCCGGGGATGCCCTCGGGGGTGAACATGGCCCGGTCCAGTCCGGCCGAGAAGGAGACGCCCTCGGCGCGCAGCAGCACCACCCGTACGCTGCCGGGCAGTTCGCGCCCGGCCTGGGCGAGGGCGCGCCAGAGCGCGGGCGACTGGGCGTTGCGCCGCTTGGGCTGACAGAGGGTGACGACGGCGAGCTCGCCGTCGATCTCCAGGCGGACGCCGTCCCGCTCCCAGCTCGGGGCCTGCGGGTCGGTGGCGGGGGCGTTCATGCGGAAACCTCCGGTGGCGGGGGACGTGGCTACCGGAGAGTAACAAACCTGGACGCGGACGGGCAGAGCCCCGGCCCGGAAAGATCGGCACGGGGAGAGGGGGCCGGGTTCCGGACATGACGATCGGCGGCCGGTCCACTCGACCCGAGGGCGGACGCCCAGCTGTGGTCAGCTGTCGTCTCCTCGGTCGGCGCCCTGCCGCCGCGCCACCCAGCTTGTAGCCGACGGACCGTCAGGAACCGGCCGCGGCAGTCGCCTTGTTCTTGCCCCGCGTGGCACCACCGCGGCCCCGGAGGATCACTCCGGACTCGCTCAGCATCCGGTGCACGAAGCCGTACGAACGACCGGTCTCCTCCGCGAGAGCGCGAATGCTCGCCCCGGAGTCGTACTTCTTCTTGAGATCGGCCGCGAGCTTCTCACGCGCGGCACCGGTCACCCGGCTGCCCTTTTTCAGAGTCTCGGCCACCCGTGCCTCCTCGTAGCGTTGCTCGGTCAGATTCCCATGATCACCCATCGACCGCGTCCTGGCCACCCATTCGACAAGGTCGATGTCGCAAATGCGTGGTCCTGCGGTGGTGATCCGAGTGCACAACGGCGCTCACGCAGAGTGCACGCCCCCAGGTGGGGTGCCGCCGCATGCCGAGAAAGAGCTGATCAGCAGCGTCGGCCCGACCACGATCGAGTGGCGGGGCCGACGGGAAGTGCTTAAACGGAATCCGGGTCTTCTTCATTCCCGGACACGCCGAAAAGACTAGATTTTCTGGTCCGAAAAGCGGATGGGGCGTCTACATCCGGTCAGGCCAGCGAGACCAGATCGGCGTAGGACGGGTTCCACAGGTCCTCGACCCCGTCCGGCAGCAGGATGATCCGCTCCGGGTCGAGCGCCTCCACCGCGCCCTCGTCGTGGGTGACCAGCACGACCGCACCGGAGAACTCGCGCAGCGCGCCCAGGATCTCCTCACGGCTGGCCGGGTCGAGGTTGTTGGTGGGCTCGTCCAGCAGCAGCACGTTGGCGGAGGAGACCACCAGGGTGGCCAGGGCCAGACGGGTCTTCTCACCACCGGAGAGCACCCCGGCCGGCTTGTCGACGTCGTCGCCGGAGAACAGGAACGACCCGAGGATCTTGCGGATCTGCACCAGGTCGGTGTCCGGCGCGGCCGAGCGCATGTTCTCCAGGACGCTGCGCTCCGCGTCGAGCGTCTCGTGCTCCTGGGCGTAGTAGCCGATCTTCAGACCATGGCCCGGGATCACCTCGCCGGTGTCCGGCGCCTCCACCCCGGCCAGCATCCGCAGCAGGGTGGTCTTGCCGGCACCGTTGAAGCCCAGCACCACGACCCGGGAGCCCCGGTCGATCGCCAGGTCGACGTCGGTGAAGATCTCCAGCGAGCCGTAGGACTTGGACAGGCCGCTGGCCGTCAGCGGGGTCTTGCCGCAGGGGGCCGGGTCCGGGAAGCGCAGCTTGGCGACCTTGTCGTTCGCCCGGACCTGCTCCAGACCGGAGAGCAGCTTGTCGGCGCGGCGGGCCATGTTCTGGGCGGCCACCGTCTTGGTCGCCTTGGCACGCATCTTGTCGGCCTGCGCGTTCAGGGTCGCGGCCTTCTTCTCGGCGTTGGCCCGCTCGCGCTTGCGGCGCTTCTCGTCGTCCTCGCGCTGCTGCTGGTACTGCTTCCAGCCCATGTTGTAGACGTCGATGGCGGAGCGGTTGGCGTCCAGGTAGAAGACCTTGTTGACGACCGTCTCGACCAGGTCGACGTCGTGCGAGATGACGATGAAGCCGCCCTTGTAGGTCTTCAGGAAGTCCCGCAGCCAGACGATCGAGTCCGCGTCCAGGTGGTTGGTGGGCTCGTCGAGCAGCAGCACGTCGGAGTCCGAGAACAGGATCCGGGCCAGCTCGACGCGACGGCGCTGACCGCCGGAGAGGGTGTGCAGCGGCTGGCCCAGGATGCGGTCCGGCAGGCCCAGCGCGGCGGCGATGGTGGCGGCCTCGGCCTCGGCGGCGTACCCGCCCTTGGTGAGGAACTCGGTCTCCAGGCGCGCGTACTTCTTCATCGCGTTGTCCCGGGTGGCGCCCTTGCCGTTGGCCATCCGGTCCTCGTTCTCGCGCATCTTCTTCAGCACGGTGTCGAGGCCGCGGGCGGAGAGGATGCGGTCCTTGGCGAGGACGTCCAGGTCGCCGGTGCGCGGGTCCTGCGGGAGGTAGCCGACCTCGCCCGAACGGGTGACCGTACCGGCGGCGGGCAGCCCCTCGCCGGCCAGCACCTTGGTGAGCGTGGTCTTGCCGGCACCGTTGCGCCCGACCAGGCCGATCCGGTCGCCGGCGGCGACCTTGAAGCTCGCGGACTCGATCAGGATCCGGGCACCGGCACGCAGTTCGAGGGCGTTGGCGGAAATCATGGCTGGGACTACTCCTGGGACGTGGGCGGGCGGCCGGGTACGGGCCCGGGCTGCGGGAAGTGGGGCTTCATCGGCGGTCGGCGCGGTGGAACTGGGCGCCGCCGCCCGCTATTGCCCGGAGAAGATAGCCATGGCGGCCAGTCTACCGGGCCGCGCGAAACGCCCCGGGGACTACCGCCCCGGGGTACCCGCAGGGGCTCGGCTACTGCTGCGCGGCCGCCGCGTCGGTCGCCGGGGCCGCGGGGACGGTCGCCGTCGGGCTCGCCGACGGGTCGGCGCAGCCGCTCCGCGGGCGGACCGCGGCGAACGGCGCGTCCACACTGGAACAAGCTGTCTCGGGGGCCGCCGCCTTGGTGTCGAAGACCTTGGGCGGCACGACCGGGCCGTCGGTGATCTCCACCCGGCTGCCGTCCAGCGCCTTCACGGTCGCGGCCGGCCCGGTGATCATCGACCACCCGTTGCTGTCCAGCCGGTAGCCGGTGATGCCGCCGGAGACGGCCACCCCGCTGCCGTTGGTGCAGGTGCGCGGGATGAGCACGGCGTAGTCGGTGTGGACGGTGCGCAGCGGGTCGTAGAGGCAGCCGTTGGAGGGCCGGTCGTTGTACCGCAGGTCACCGTCGGCGTCGCGCAGGCCCATGGTCAGGTTCGGCGTCACCACGGCCAGCCAGGGCGAACCGTCCCGCTGGACGGTGTGCAGCGCGGCAGCGGCCCGCTGTTCGGCGGCGTCCTTGCGCTGGGCGTCGGTCCGCTTGTCCGCGCCCGGCTCGCCGTCGGCCCGCAGGTAGTCCGCGAGGCCCGGCACGGCGCGGTGCCAGCGCACCTCGTGGTCGCCCGGGCGCACCGAGGTGACCAGGCCGTCGTCCCAGACCACGATCGCGTTGTCGCCGGCCATCGCAAGGTAGAGCGCTTCGGCGCCCTCTCGGCGGTACGTCCAGGCCCGCTCGCCGGTCTCCTTGTGGTACGCCTCCAGTCCGGGGCCGACCACCTTGAGGTCCAGCTCGGCCGAACTGACCGACTGGGAGTTCACCGGGGTCGCGTCCGCGTCCCCGGGCCCCGCCACCCGGTCGCCGAACGGCACCGGCTTGTTCGCGTGCGCCGCCGCACCGGCCGCAAGGACCAGCATCACCGCCAGGGCAGGCAGGATCGAACGGGGGGTGAGGACACGCGGCGGCTTCCAGGACACGGCCGGAGCGTACCTTTCACCGGGCGCGCGAGTCAGCCGGAATCGCCCCCGGGCGGCCCCGCCCACCGCACGCCCGATCGTGCGCCCCCGTCCCGTACGCCCGCCCGCCCACCTGCGCCGTCGGGCCCCGGGCCGGTCGGCCGGGCTCTCCGCGACGGGTCCCGTCAGCCCCGTCGGACCGTTACAGAGCTGATACACGCGGCCGGACCGACGGGGTGTTGCGGCAGACGGCGTTCGAATATCGCCCACTTTAGGGTGACATTCGGCTTTTCCCTCCGTCGCCGGGCCTACTGTCGGCGAGCGTGGCGCGACCGTCCGTGGACGGGGTCACCGTCCACCCCCGCCCCGCGACGTCCGGAGGACAGACCATGCGCATCGGCCGCCTGACGCTGGCCGCCGCCAGTCTGCTGCTGATGGCCCCGGCCAGCGTCCCGGCCGGGACGCCGCTCAGCCAGACGGAACGGCACGCCCTCTCCTCGGACGCCTTCGAGCCGCGCGGCGCGGCCCCCCGCCCACCGGTCCAGCGGCCCGAACACGAACCGCCGTTCGGCGCCTTCGTCGGCTCCTGGGACAAGTACATCCCGCAGATCGGCAAGTACGCCCAGTGGCTGGGCAACGCGAACATGCAGGTCGGCCACACCTATCTGGCGGGCAACGGCTGGGCGGACATCGAGGGCGAGCCGGTGGTGCTCGGCATGTGGTCGCAGTGGCGGCTCGCCGACCCCTCCCGGCTGCTGGTGCTCGGCGTGCCCATGCTGGTCCCCAACGAGGCGCACGTACCGGACGGCGAGGTCGCCCGGCTGCTCGGCCAGGGCGCGCGCGGCGACTTCGACGGCCACTTCCTCCGGCTCGCCCGCCGGCTGGTGGCGCTCGGCGGCGCGGACACCGTGATCACCCTCGGCTGGGAGATGAACGGCGTCACCTACACCCACCGCTGCAAGCCCGACCCCTCCGCCTGGAAGGCGTACTGGCGGCGGATCGTCGGGGTGATGCGCTCGGTGCCCGGGCAGCGGTTCCGTTTCGACTTCGCCCCCAACCGGGGCCTGGACGCCGTCCCGTGGACCAAGTGCTACCCCGGCGACGACGTGGTCGACATCATCGGCATGGACAGCTACGACCAGCCGGCCGGCAGCACCTTCGACGACTACGTGCGCGAGCCGTACGGGCTGCAGGACCAGGTGGAGTTCGCGGCCAGGCGCGGCAAGCCGGTCTCGTACCCGGAGTGGGGGCTGTTCCGCAACGGCGACAACCCCGAGTTCGTCCGGCGGATGGTCGACTGGATGCGCACCCACGACACCGCCTACCAGACCGTCACCGACTACTGCCCGCACGGCTTCTTCCAGTGCCGGAGCAATCCGCGCTCGACCGCGGCGTTCAGGCAGCTGATGTCCGGTTCGCCGGGGGCGCCGGTGGTGGTGCCGACGGCGCCCCCGGCCCCGATCGCGCCGGTGGCGCCCAGTGCTCCCACCGCGCCGACCCGGCCGGGCCCGCCCGTCCTTCCGGGCGCGACCGCGAGCCCCTCCGCCGGTGCGTCGCCGAGCCCGTCCGCGACCGGGACGCCGTCGCGGCGCTGAACGACGGTCAGGCCCGGCGACGGGCCAGCAGCGCCTCCTTGAGCCGGGGGAAGCGAGTGCGCAGCTGCTGCACCGCCATGTGCCGGGCGCGCACCGCGCCGGCCCGGGCGGCGGCCGCCGGGGCCACCCCGGCCGGGCCCAGCAGCAGACGCTGGTTGGGCAGCCGGTCCGGCCGCCAGCGCTGCTTGTACGGTTCCTGGCCGCGCAGCAGGCCGAGCAGCGGGATGCCCGCGCCGACCGTCTCGTCCAGGGCCGCGCTGAACAGCAGCCCGGCGATGTCCAGCCGCTCGCGCAGCGACGGGTGGGCGCCGTACATGTACAGCCCGCCGAAGGAGGGGCAGAGCAGCAACAGGTTGACCGCGACCAGCTCGCCGTCCAGGTGGAACTGGTGGACGGCCGCCCGGCCGGTGGCGACCAGGCCGACGGTGGACTCGGTCAGGTGGCGGGCGAAGCGCTCGGTGCGGTGCTCGGCGGTGACGCCGCGCTCCTGCCACTGCAGGAAGTGCAGCCGCAGCAGCCCTTCCAGGGCGGCCGGCACCTCGTCCAGCGGCGTGGAGCGGACCCGCACCCCGGCCTCGGCGATCTTGCGCAACTTCACCCGGCTGCGCTGGGCGGTCTTGCCGGGCACCCGCTTGAGCAGCCGCTCCATCGGGACGGCCGGGAGGTACTGGCACAGCGAGTCCTCGTGGCGGCGGCGGGAACCGCGCCAGTGCCCGTACACCCGCTGCATCGCCGCCTCGGGGTGCACCTCGCGCAGCTCCAGCCAGTGCCAGGGGCGGGTGAGCGGGAGGGCGGCGGCGAACTCGGCGGCGGCCCGGTCGGCGCAGTCGTCGTCGAGCAGGACATCGCCGTAGTCGACCAGCCCGGCGCCGAGGCCGGTGAGACCGCCGAACGGGCCGCCGCGCCGCATGAAGGCGCCGGCGCCGACCAGCCGGCCGTCGCGGCGGACCAGCACCACCAGCAGCGCGCCGGGGCGGCCGTAGTGGCGCCACCAGGAGCGCTGCCAGGCGGCGGCCTGGAAGAAGGTGGCGGTCCGGCAGCGGGCCGCCAGGTCGTCCCACTCCTCGGCGACGGTGTCCAGGGCGTCGTCCTCGCGGCGCAGCTCGGTGGTCCACACGGGCGCGGTCGACTGGGCCGGCAGGCCGGCGGCGCGGGCCTCGGTGCTCATCGCCCGCTCCCGGCAGCGGCCTTCTCCTCGACCGGGGGCTCGGACGCCGTGTCGGGCTTGCCACCCGGGGCGGCTGCGGCCTTCGCTTCGGTCTTCGCGGAGGACTTCGCGGGAGTCCTCGGCTCCGCCTTCGCGGCAGTCTTGGGCTCGGCCTTCGGGTCGGTCTTCGGCTCGGCCTTCGCCCGGGTCCGGCTGCTCTGCGTCGCGCTGCGCGGGCGGGGCGTGGCCGGAGCCGGCGCCGGCGCCGGCGCCGGGGCGGCCTCGACGGGCTCGGGAGCCTTCGGTGCCGCGGACGCCACCGGCACCGCGGGCGCCGCCGGGGTCCCGGGGGTCTCGGGGGTCCTGGGGGTCTCGGGGGTCTCCGCCTCGACGGCGGCCGCTCCGCCGCGCCGACGGGTCATCAGCACCAGCGACCCGAGGAGCAGCCCGGCCGAGGCGCCGACCGCGACGTCCAGCTTGGCGGAGGGCGTGGTCGGCTTGTCCGGCGCGGCGGCCGGGGCCAGCGTCACCAGCCGGACGTTGGTGTCCTTGCTGCTGGTGTTGGCGAAGGCGACCAGCGAGCGGGCCACCGCGTCGGCGGTCCCGGCGGCCTCCCGGGCGCCGGACCCGGTGCCGGTGATCTCGATCATCGGGGCGTCCGGGGAGGTCGTCCCGGACACCAGGGACTCCAGCTCGGTCCGGGTGTGGCCGGTCTCCGCGGCCGCGGCCGCGAGCACCTGGGGCTGGCCCGCGAGCCGCCCGTACGCCTGGGCGAAGTTGGTCGCGGTCCCCGCCTCCCCCGGGTTCTGCGGCACCACCAGGACATAGGCGCTTGCGGAGTAGGAGGGGTGCGAGACGACGGCGTACCCGGCGCCGGCCACGGCGCCCAGCGGCACCGCGAGCGCCACCGGCCACCAGCGGCGGACCAGGTGGCGGGCGCTTCGACGCGGTGTGGTCATGGCTGTGACTCCTTGGATCGGGGACGGCGGTACCGGCGGCGGGCGGTCAGACGCGGGCCAGCCGGTCGTAGAGGGCGCCCAGGTCGGCGGCGACCCGGGCGATGTCGTAGTGGCCGACGGCCGGGGGGTGCGGCAGCGGGCCGGCGATGTGGCCGCTCAGCTGTCGCAGGTCACGCAGCGCGGCGGCGTACGCGGCGGGCTCGGAGGGGATGCGGCGGGCCTGCGGGGCGGCGCTGGGCGGGAGTTCGTCCAGCGCCGGGCAGGCGCTGTGCCGCACCGGCAGCCCGGCCGCGAGGCCCTCCAGCACGCCGAGGCCGAAGGTCTCCGCGGTGGAGGGGGCGGCCAGCACGTCCATCGCGGCCAGCAGATCGGGCACGTCGTCGCGCTCGCCGGTGAGCACCAGCCGCTCCCGCACGCCGAGTTCGGTGGCCCGGCGCTCCAGTCCGGCGCGCTCGGGGCCCTCGCCGACCAGCACCAGCCGGGTCGCGGGGTCGAGGTCGACGAGCGCCGTCACCAGCACCTCGAAGCGCTTGCCCGGGACCAGCCGACCGACCCCGCCGACCACCCAACTGCTCTCCGGCAGACCGAGTTCGGCCCGGACCCGGCCGCGCGCCGCAGACCGCTCGGCCGGCGGGCGGCAGTAGCCGGCGGTGTCGATGCCGTTGGGGATCAGCTCGATCCGGGCCGGCGGGACACCCCAGGAGCGCAGTGTCTGGGCGACCTGCCGCGAGACCGCGACGGTCGTGCTGCCGAGCCGTTCGGCGGCCAGGTAGAGGCCCTTGACGCCCCGGGTGACCGGTCTGCCCTCGATCACCCCGGTGTGCAGCGAGTGCTCGGTGGAGACCACGGCCCGCACCCCGGCCAGCCGCGCGGCCAGCCGGCCGTACAGCTGGGCGCGGTACAGATGGGTGTGCACCAGGTCGTAGCGGCCGGCCCGGACCAGCCGGACCAGCCGGGGCAGTGCGCCGAGGTCCCGGTTGCCGCGCATGCCGAGGTGGTGGACGGTCACCCCGTCCGCGCGCAGCGCGTCGGCGACCGCACCGGGATTGGTCAGGGCGAGCACCTCGCACCGCTGGTGCGGCGGCAGGTGCCTCAGCAGCAGCTGGAGTTGGCGCTCGGCGCCGCCCGAGGCGAGCCCGGTGACGATGTGCAGCACCTTCACGGTCGACGCTCCGGGACCGTCCGCTCGCCTCCGGGCCGGGTCAAGCGGCCGCGCCTCAGCTCGGTGACGGCGTCCCGCAGCCGGTGCCGGCCCTTCTTGGCGCGCAGCCGCCAGGCGCCGTCGCGGTCGCCGACGTAGCAGCGGGGCAGGGCGAAGCGGCCGGTGAGCGGGGAGTGGGCGATGGCGCAGGCGTAGTCGTACCCGGCGTCGCGCACGGCCAGGACGGCGGGCGCGTCGACGGCGCCGTACGGGTAGCAGAAGCCGGTGACCGGGCCGCCGACCGCCTCCTCCAGCAGGCGCCGGCTCTCCCGGGTCTGCACCGCGAGGACGTCGGCGGGCAGGCCGGGCAGTGCCCGGTGGCCGAGGCCGTGCGAGCCGATCTCCCAGCCGGCGGCGGCGAGTTCGGTGACCTCCTCGACGGTGAGCAGCTTCTTGCGCGGCCCCTCGGTGTCCCAGCCGTTGTCCTGGCCGAGGAGGTCGGCGACCACGTACGCGGTGGCGGTGAAGCCGTACGCCTGGAGGATCGGTACCGCAAAGCGGGCGAAGTCGGCGTAGCCGTCGTCGAAGGTGAGGCCGACCAGCTTGTCGTCGCGCCCGTGGGCCCGGGCCCGCATCAGCTCGCGGACCGAGACCCCGCGCTGCCCGCGCCTGTGCAGCCAGGCGATCTGCTCGGCGAACCGCTCGGGGCTGACGGTGAGTTGGTACGGATCCTCCTCCTCGACCGCCACCGAGTGGTACATCAGGATCCACGGCGAGGAGGAGCCGGGATCAGCGGGTTCGCCGGCCGGACGGCGGCTCCTGGGCAGTCGCGCCCGGTCGGGCGGGGCGTTGGTGACGCCCGCCTGAGCCGAACGGACGGTTCCCCGTTCACTGTCCATGGGGAAGCTTCCCTTCATCGGCGACGGTTGGCGGGTTGGGGGCCTCTCCGGCGGACCTCGTCGGATCGGCGGCTGACGACGCGGCGGGCTGCACGCTCGGACGCCGAGGGTCCGACGGGATCCGCCCGAGAGGCCCCCGACCCATGGCCCGGGCGGCGGCGAGGACCGGGCCGCGCACCTCGCGCGCACCGATTCCGGTGCCGAGGGCGGCGAAGCCCAGCGCCACGGCGAGGCCCCCGGCGAGGGTCGAGAACAGCGGGTCGGCGGCCAGGCCGGCGACGGCGGCGCCCAGTGCGGTGGCCCCGGCGGCGGTGACGACCAGCCGGGCGTGGCCGCCGAGCACCCGGCGCAGCCGCAGCGGGATGCCGCGCAGCACCAGGCCGCGCAGCAGCAGCGCGGCGGTCGTGGTGATCCCGGCCGCGTTGCCCGCGGCCAGGCCGAGGGCGCCGAAGCGCGGCGTGGCGAGCAGGCCGACGGTCACGGTCACGCCGAGGCCGAGCAGCATCGCGGCGAGCGGGTACCAGTCCAGCAGTCGGCGGCCGCCGTCCTCGGCGCGCGGGTCCCCGGCCCGGCGGACCACCGGGCACAGCGAGAAGTACGGGCGGATCATCACGCCGGTCAGCGCCTGGGCCGGCAGGCCGAAGCTGTACACCCGGATGACGGCGGCGGTGGCGGCCGTGTCGTGGGGGCCGAAGGCGCCGCGCTGGAACAGCATCGAGACCACCGAGGGGGCGCAGGCCATCAGGAAGGCGGTGCCGAGCAGGACGACCGCCGCGGCCTGTCCGAGGTCCTTCTCGACCCGGTCGCGGGCGGCCGTGAGGTCCCCCGCCGCGAGCGCCCGGGCGACCAACGGGAAGGTCACGGTGCAGATCAGGATGCCCGCCGTCATGGCGAGTTGGGAGACCTTGGCGGCGTAGTTGAGGTGCGAGATGGTGCCGGGCGGCAGCACCGAGCCGAGGTAGCGCTCGACGAAGACCTGGGACTGGCGGGTCAGTGTGAAGGCCGCCACCGGCAGCAGGGCCAGCGGCATCAGCACCAGGGTGTTGCGGCCCCGCCCGCTGCGGCCGGTGCCGGCGTGGCCGGCCCACAGCCGGCGCAGGAACGGGCCGACCAGAAGACCGGCCATCAGCAGGCTGCCGAGCGCCACGCCGAGGGCGGCGGAGCGCACGCCGAGCAGGCCGTGGAAGGCGAACAGCAGGACCAGGATGCCGAGGTTGTAGGCGACGTAGATGCCGGCCGGGGCGGTGAAACCGTGGTGGGCGCGCAGCGCGGCGGCCAGGTAGCCGGCCACCCCGAAGGGCAGCACGGTGACCGCGGTGATCCGGGTGCAGACGACGGCCAGGCCCGGGTCGGGCAGGCCGGGGGCGAGCAGCTCGACCAGCTGGGGGGCGCCCACGGCGACGGCCAGCGCGAGCCCGCTGAGCGCCAGCAGCAGCCAGGGCAGGGTGGCGCGGACCAGGTGGCGGACCGGGTCGGGGGCGTCCGGGTCCTCCTCGCGCAGCACCAGGGCGAGGGCGAAGGCGGGCACCATGAGGAAGGACATGGCGTCCTCGATCAGCAGCGGTGCCGCCGTCTCGGGGACGGTCCAGGCGACCAGGAAGGCGTCCGTGCCCTGGCTGGCACCGAAGTAGCGGGCCAGCAGGAGGTCGCGCAGCAGCCCGAGTCCGGAGCCGGCCGCGCTGAGCACGGCGGTGATGCCGAAGGCCTTGACGAGGAACCCGCCCCGAGGCGCCGGGGCGGGCCCGGCGGCGGGGGCCTCGACGGGGGCGCCGCGGGGGGCGGGCAGGGCGGAGGCGAGTGCGGCGGGCCGGTCCGTGGTCACAGTGCCATCGCCCGCTCGTCACTTCCGGCGCCGGGCGCCTCCTGGCGGGCCGCGCGGGCCGCCAGGCCGAGGACGACGGAGGTCAGCACGGTGGTGGTGCCCCCGATGTCGGCGTAGAGGGAGTCGACCAGCACCCAGGTGAGCAGGGCGAGGGCGGCGAGGACGGTGCCGCCGCGGCGGCGGAGACAGCCGAGCAGCAGGCCGAGGAAGAGGGCCGCGTAGGCGGTGATGCCGATCAGGCCCTGCTCGCTGAGCACCAGGAAGTACATGTTGTGCGGGGACAGCAGCGGTTCGCGCTGGAAGCCGATGGTGGAGTCGGCGGCGTCGCTGCCGGAGGACAGCCGCAGCGGGGCGTGGCTGTCGCGCAGCTCGGGGAAGGCCTTCGGGCCGGCGCCGTGGACGGGGTGGTCCTGCCAGATCCGCCCGGCGGTGGTCCACAGGTCGTAGCGGTCGGAGACGGACTGGTCGGGCGCGGCGGAGACCGAGCCGATCGAGCTGAGCCGCTGCGTGACGCCGGAGGCGCCGAGGCCGAGGCCGCCGATCAGGACGACGGCCGCGGCCAGGCCCAGCACCGCGCCGCGGACCAGCAGCCGGGCGTCCGCGCGCAGCAGCAGCACGGTGGCGGCGACGCCGGTGGCGATCCAGCTGCCGCGGCTGAACGAGACGGCGAGGGGGAAGGCCAGGAAGGCGGCGGCGGCGAACATCGCGCGTCGAAGCCGGGCGTTGCCGCCCTGGCCGCGCTCGCCGAGGGCGAGGGCGAGGGCGGCGAGCAGTCCGAAGCTGACCACGGCGGACATCGCCATGATGTCCAGCGCGCCGAAGGTGCCGACGGCCCGGATCGGCTGGCCGGTGTAGGAGGCGCCGGTGCGGGTGAGGTACTGGTTCGTGCCGACCACGCCCTGGATCAGGGCGGCGAGCACGAAGGAGCCGAGGACGAGCCGCTGGTCGGTGCGGTCGCGCAGCGAGCAGAGCACGGCGGCGGGCACCAGGACGAACACCTGGGTGAGCCGGACGAAGCCGGTGAGACTGGTGGACGGGTCGATCGAGCCGGCGGTGGCGACGGCGGCGGCGACCACGACGCCGCCGAACAGCACGCCGGTGGCCCGGCTGATCGCGGGCAGCCGTCCGCGCAGCAGGTTGAGCGCGGTGAGCGCGACCAGTGCGAGCGAGGCGACGTCGGCGGCGGTGACGTGGACGGCCGCGGTGACGTCCTTCTCCCCGGTGGGCACGCAGACCAGCAGGACGGTGGCCGCGGCGAGCAGGCTCGGCCGGTCCGCGAGCGCGCGCAGGGCCCGCCGCGAGGTCGGGCGTGGAAGGGCCGGAAGAGTCAGGGCCACGCCGGATCAGCTCCCGTCCGGGTGGAGCATCAGGGCCGCGGTGCGGCACAGGATCTTGACGTCCTGCCAGAGGCTCCAGCTCTCGATGTAGCGGTTGTCGAAACGGGCCCGGTCCTCGATCGAGGTGTCCCCGCGCAGACCGTTGACCTGGGCGAGGCCGGTGAGGCCGACCGGGACGCGGTGGCGGTCGGCGTACTCGGGGTAGGCCTGGCTGAACCGCATGACGAAGTACGGGCGTTCGGGGCGCGGGCCGACCAGGCTCATGTCGCCGCGCAGGACGTTCCACAGCTGGGGCAGCTCGTCCAGCGAGCTCTTGCGCAGCAGGCGGCCGACGGCGCCCATCCGGTGGTCCTGGGAGATGTTCCAGCGGGTCGCCGACTCGTGCTCGTTGCTGGGGCGCAGGGTGCGGAACTTCAGGACGGTGAAGACCTGCCCGTCCAGGCCGGTGCGCTGCTGGCGGAAGAGCACGCCGGGGCCGGTGTCGAAGCGGACGGCGAGGGCGCACAGCACGAGGACGGGGGCGAGCAGCAGCAGGCCGACCGCGGCGGCGGTGACGTCCAGGGCTCGCTTGACGGCCCAGCCGGGGCGGCGCATGGCCGGGCTGCCGAGCCGCAGGCAGGGGAAGCCCCAGAGGTGGTCGGCGCCGGCGATCGGGGCGGTGGGCAGCGAGCCGTGCTCGCGCAGCGCAGGCACCAGCCAGACCTGGCAGCCGAGCCGGGCGGCGTCGCGCAGGGCTGCGGCGGTCTCGGCCTCGTCGGCCGCTCCGGCGGTCGCGATCACGTGGTGGATCCGGTGCCGGCGGACCTCGCGCTCCAGCGCCTCGCGTCCGCCGAGGACGGGCAGGCCGGTGTCGCCGACCAGCAGCGGGGGGTCGGCGTCCAGGAAGCCGACCGGGCGCATGCCGTACTCGCCGTGCTCGCTGAGGGCGGCGGCGACCTTGCGGCCGAGCCGGCCGGCGCCGAGCACCAGGACGGGGCTGGGGTGGCCGCGGCGGATCCGCCGGACCAGGTGGTAGAGGAAGCCGCGGCCGACGGCGGCGATCAGCAGCTGGGCGCCGAGCAGGGCGGTGAGGCGGGCCGGGGTGACCGGGCCGCAGTCGGGCCAGCGGCCGTCGAGGCAGCCGGCCAGGGTGACGGCGAAGGCGGTGGCGACCACGACCCGGACGGCGAGGGCGGGCAGTTCGTCCAGGACGGACAGGGTGAGCCGGCTGCGGTAGAGGCCGCCGGCCAGGTTGAGCAGCAGGAGCAGGGGCAGGACGGCGGCGGCGCCGAGCAGCGGGGCGAGCGGGACGGTCGGGTCGATCACCCGGTTGGCGATGCCGGTGGCGGTGCACAGCGCGATCGCGTCGACCTGGACCAGCGCGAGCGGCAGGGCGAGCCGGGAACGGGTCGCCCTGCGGTGCCGGCGGAGCGGCGGCACGGCCCGGGTGTACGCCGCCCCGGTCGGCCGGTCGAGCAGCCCGGTGCCGGGCAGCCGCGGTCCGGACAGGGGCCCGCCGGATCGCGGCACGCTCTCGTGGTCAATGGTCATCAGCGCACGAACTCCCCTGCTGTGTGCCCGGGGTGACGGCCCCCCGCACCGATGGACGAGGGGCGGCCGTCCCGGCCCGGTGGGCGCGGTCCTGGCAGCACCTGCTATCGCTGGCGGCTCTCGATGGTCCTGCGAAGGGGCCGATCGCGGAGATACCGGCCACCGTGGACGCGGCCGCGACGGGACCGGACGGGAATTTCCGGGACGGAATCGAAACGAAGCAGGAGAAATCCGACATTACCGAATCTGGCCATGCCGACCGGAAGTTGACTTGCCGTTTCATTCCAGCCGCCCAGTAATAGATATTTCGGATTAAACGCCTCGTCCTTGTCCGGCTGAGGGTGCGAATACTCCAGCGCCGGAACGGCGGGGATTCACGGCATGTGAAACGATCAGATCCGCTCTGGGACACGGGCCCGGCGCCGTCCGGCGGCTGGCCCGGCGCCCAGCAGGTCGCGGTACAGGGCATCCACCTGTTCGACCACGGTGCGGACGTCGTGCCTGGCGACCACGTGGTCCCGCAGCCGGGCGCCGCGCCGCTCGCACTCGATCGGATCGGACAGCGCTTCCGCCATCCGGGTGGCGAGCGCGTCCACCGCCTCCGGCGGCACCACCGACTGCGCGCGCGCCGCCTGCGGCAGGCACTCCCGGGCGCCCGGCACGTCGGTCAGCAGCACCGGACGGGCGGCCGCCATCGCCTCCAGCGGCGCCAGCGCCATGCCCTCCCAGCGCGAGGGCAGCACCACCAGGTCGGCCGCCGCCAGCCACGGGCGCGGATCCGGCACGTCCCCGACCAGCCGGACCCGGCACAGCTCGGCCGACTCCCGGACCGTCTCCGCCACCCGCTGCTCCTCGGGCCCGCCGCCGACCAGCGCCAGCCGGGCCTGCGGCACCCGGCGCAGCACCTCCGGCCAGGCGGCCAGCAGCACGTCCTGGCCCTTCTGCCGGCACAGCCGCCCGACGCAGACCACCAGGGGCGCGTCCAGGTCCAGCCCGAGCGCGATCCGGGCGGCCCGGCGGTCGGCCGGCGCGTAGTGGCGGACGTCGACGCCGTTGGGCACCACCGCCCAGTCGGCGTGCACCCCGGCGGCCACCCCGTCCACCCGCTCCTGGACGCTGACGCACAGCAGCCGGTGCGCCCAGCGGGTCGCGAAGCGCTCCCAGCGCAGGGTGGCGGCGGCCATCGGGCCCTCCACGGCGGCGAAGGACCAGGCGTGCGGCTGGAAAACGGTCGGCACCGCGCCGCGCACGGCCAGTCGGCCGGCCAGCCCGGCCTTGGCGCTGTGCAGGTGGACCACGTCGGGCGCGGCGGCCCGGACGATCCGGCGCAGCCGCCAGGCCTCGGCGGCGGTGGCCGGGCCGGGCGGGCGGGCGGCGGCCCAGTCCTGGACCAGCGCGCCCACCGCGGCGGCCTCCTCGGCCAGCCGCCCGCCGCGCGGGCAGGCGACCAGCACCCGGTGGCCGGCCTCGCGCTGCCCCCGGACCAGGTCGACGACGACGCGGGCGACCCCGCCGTCCACCGGCTGCGAAATGTGAAGGATCGTCATATGCACGGCGGCGAGCCTAGGGTGGCTTCCCCGCGCCGCGTGGCCACCGTCACCCCCAGGTGGCGGCCCGTCCACCCGTACGGCTTGCGGCTCGTACGGGCGGGCGACCCGCTCGAAATTCCGGGCGATTCGCCCGGTTCACCGGAACGGCTGGTACTCCGGCCGGGTTCAGCGGACCTCGGCGGCCAGGTTGGCCAGCACCTGGTCGTGGATCCGGTTCAGGCCCTTGGGGGCGAAGGTGCGCTCGAAGAAGCCGCCGATGCCGGTCGCGCCCTGCCAGGTGGCGGTGACGGTGACCTTGGAGCGGCCCTCGCCGGCGGCCGAGACGGTCCAGGTGATCACCATGCTGGAGTTGGCGTCCTTCTCCACCAGCTGGTCAGGCTCGGGCGCCGAGACGGTGAACAGGCAGTCGCGCACCCGCTTCTCGGTGGCCTGCAGCTTCCAGTGCACCTGGGTGCCGGCGCCGGTGCCGCCGACCCGCACCTCGTACTCGCTGTACTGCGCCGGCAGCAGCTTCGGACGGGTCACCTGGTAGTCGGCCAGGGCCTCGTACACCCGCTCGGGGGCCGCGTCGTAGACCCGCTCCGTGGTGGCCTGCACCTGTCCCATGACCTTGCTCTCCTCGTGTGGTGGGTACCGGTCTCCGGACCGCTCTCACCGGCAAGCCAATCACAGCGGCGGGGCGGACCGGCCCAAGGGGATAGGGTGACCGGTGTGCTCGATCTGGTGACTGCGCTGCGCTACGTGGACCCGCTGCGGGCCGGCGGCTCGGTGCCGGGCGTCGTGGAGACCGACGACCTGGGGACGTACGTGGTCAAGTTCACCGGTGCCGCCCAGGGGCGCAAGGCACTGGTGGCCGAGGTGATCGTCGGCGAACTGGCCCGCCGGCTCGGGCTGAGAGTGCCGGAGCTGCGGCTGGTGGACTTCGATCCGGTGGTGGCCGCGGACGAGCCGGACGCCGAGATCCAGGACCTGCTCAAGGCCAGCGCCGGGCTCAACCTCGGGATGGACCTGCTGCCCGGGGCGGCGGACTACCGGCCGGGGATGATCCCGGTGGACTCCGCCGAGGCCGGGCGGGTGGTCTGGCTGGACGCGCTCACCGGCAACGTCGACCGCACCGTCCACAACCCCAACCTAGTGGTCTGGCACAAGCGGCTCTGGCTGATCGACAACGGCGCCGCGCTGATCTTCCACCACCGCTGGGCGACCGCCGAGGCGTCCGTCGGCAGGCGGTACGACCTCAGCGCCCACGCGCTCGGCGCCTGCGCCCCGGACGTCCGGCTGGCCGACGAGGACCTCGGGCCGCTGGTCACGGTCGAGCTGCTGGAGCAGGTGGTGGCGCTGGTTCCGGACGAGTGGCTGGCCGACGAGCCCGGCTTCGACTCGGTGGACGCCGTGCGGCACGCGTACGTCACCCACCTGGCTGCCCGGGCGGTGCTCTCCGAGGAGTGGCTGCCGGAGGGCTTCGCCACGCCGGAGCAGCTGCGCGAGGCGGAGCTGCGGCGTGCGGCCCGCACCCGGGCCGGTCGGCCGGCGTGGCTGCAGGAGGTGCCGGACCTGCACGGCAAGCCGTCGGTGGAGACGGTCTGGGAGCACCACTTCGAGTGAGGGCGGGGCTTCGGATGCGCGCCTGGGGCGTGTCCGGCTGTTCCCGCCGGGTGCGAACCGTCGGACACGCCTCAGAGCCAGGCGACACCGGCCTGGTGGAGCCAGCCGAAGTTCACGACTGAGGCGCCGAGCAGCAGGCCGGAGCTCATCACCGCGAACGCGGTGTCCCTCGGCAGCCCCTGGGCCCGCGCGATCAGGGCCGCGAGGCCGAGGCCGAGCAGCGGGCCGCCGACCAGCAGCAGGGGGAAGACCAGCCCGCCGACCCCGCCGAGGGCCAGCCCGTACGTCCCGACCACCACGGCGCACAGGACGATCGGCGCCAGCATCGGTACGGCGAGGAGGAGTTGACCCACGCCCAGGGCCAGTGCCAGCCGGTTCCGCCGGGCGGGAAGCGTCGTCTCTGCCATGTCGCTCAACTCCTGTGAGGGCTCCGGGTACGGGTCCATCCTGTTGGCCGGCCGGGCCCGCGCCCTGAGTACGGGTACTCAAACGCGGCTGGGGAGCGGGGCCATGGGCCCCGCTCCCCAGCTCAGTGTCCGGTGTTCAGCGCTCGGTGGTCAGCGCGTCAGCGCCACCACTGGACCGCCTTCTCGGCGTTGATGATGCCCGCGCCGTAGAAGCCGTTGTCGTCCGCGCCGCCCTCGCAGGTGGCCTTGAACTGGCCGGTGTTGCCCGGGTTGTACACGCCGGTCGGGCAGGCGTGGGACTCGGCCTGGTTGGTAAGCAGCTCGGTCAGCTCGTCCGGGCTGGCCCACGGGAACGTGCTGGCGAGCAGCGCGACCACGCCGGTGACGTGCGGGGTGGCCATCGAGGTGCCCTGCATGTACCCGTACTTGTTGCCCGGGATGGTCGACAGGATGCGACCGTTCTTGTCCGGGGTGTTCGGGATCTGGTAGCGGGCGTCACCGCCCGGCGCGGCGACGGTGACGACGCCCTTGCCGTAGCTGGAGTAGTACGACTTGTCGCCGTTGACGCCGACCGCGGAGACCGCGACCACGCCGGGCAGCTCGGTCGGCAGCGACAGGCAGTCGTTGGTGACCGGGCGGGTGCCGGGCTTGGTGTCGTCCGGGCTGGAGACGTCAGTGGTCTTGTGCGCCAGGTCGATGTTCTCGTTGCCCGCGGCGGCGACGTTCAGGACGCCCTTGCGCTGCGAGAAGGCGACGGCCTTGCGGATCGCGTCCGAGATCGCTGCCTGGTCCTTGTCGTTGGGGCAGTTGAACATCCACGGGTCGACGTAGTAGCTGTTGTTCGTCACCTTGAAGCCGTGCTCGCCGGCCCAGACGAAGCCGCAGACCGCGTTCTCCGGGTAGATGAAGCCACCGTCGTCGACGACCTTGACCGCGGCCAGCTTCACGTCCGGGGCGATGCCGACGACGCCCTTACCGTTCTTGGCGGCGGCGATCGTGCCGGCCACGTGGGTGCCGTGGTCGCTGGTGGTCGGCTGCCACGCCTTCCAGTCGGTGTTCGTCTTGCCGTCGATGCAGGAGACCGACTGCGAGGCGTCCACGTTGGCGGCCAGGTCCTCGTGGGTGGCGTCGATGCCGGAGTCCAGGACGCCGACGGTGACCTTGCGGCTGCCGAGCGAGATCTTGTGCGCCTTGTCGACGCCGATCTGGCGCATGTCCCACTGGTTGGGCTCGTACGGCTCCTGGCCGTCCGCGGCGGCGGCGGCGCCGGTCGGCTCGGCGGCGACCTCGGCCTTGCCCTGGTCCGCGGCGAGGATGCCCTTGGTGCGGCTGGCACCGACGGAGTCTACGCCCTTGGCCAGGCGCAGCTTCTCCGCGAACTTGGTGTCGTTCGAACGGGCGACCACGACGCCGACCTGCTCGTACGACTGGACCACCGTGCCGCCGAGGCCGGTGATGGCCTTCTCGACCTTCTGCACCTGGCCGTGGTTGGCCTTGGTGTTGACGACGTAACTGAGCAGCGGACCGGTCGTCGAGTCGCCGGTGGGCGCCGCGACGGCGGTGCCGGCCGGGAGCGCGAGGGCGCCGGCGGTGGCGAGCACGAGGCCCACTGCCGCGTACCGGGTCCGGCTGATCCGAGGAACTCTCATTGGGGTTGGCCCTCCCGAGTCGTCATGCGGCAGCTGCGGTGTGGCAGGTGCGCTGGGATGACCGGGACGTTAATGAATATTCGATGAAAAGCGCAAGAGGTAGTCATCCAATCGTCACATCTCAACCAACAGCGGAGGTTAGCGCCCCATCGGCCAACAGGGGCAACAGAGCTGGAGATTGTTAAAAAGTGATGGTTCGATGACGAGCCGACGTGGCCGGGCATGTACGCGGAAACCGCCGGAACGCCTACTGGAGCGCGTACAACCGGCGTGCGTTGTCGGCGGCGAGCAGTCGCGCCAGCCGCTGGGCGTCCGAGGCCGAACAGGCGCCGGCCGCCTGCCAGTCGGAGAGCAGCATGCCCAGTCCGTACCGGAACTGTGCGGCGCCCACCGCGAACAGTTCGGGAAGTCCGTAGGCATCGGTGGAGAACAGGAGTTTTCCGAACGGCACCAGTTCCAGCATCTCGCCGAGCACCGCCGCCACCCGCGGACCGGTGTAGGAGGCCGTCAGTCCGAGATCCGTGTACACCGTGGGAAAGGCCTGGGCGAGCCAGGCGGCCTGCCGGTGGTACGGATAGCCGTGCAGCAGCACCAGCGGGACGCCGCTCGGCTCGGCGGCGCGGACGAAGTCGGCCAGCAGGGACGGGTCGGCGCGGTGAAGGGTGAGGTCGGGATCGCCGAAGCCGGTGTGGAGTTGGAGCGGCAGGCCCAGTTCGGCACAGACGTCCACGGCCGTCCAGAGCAGGTGGTGCAGCAGCACCGGGTCGGCCAGCCGGCCGCGCCCGCCGCCCAGCCATGCCCCGGCGGCGGCCACCACGGCCGGGCACGCGGGCCGTTCGGCCGGGGCGGCCAGGCCGTGCCGGTAGGCGAGCACCGACTTGACCGCGACCGCACCGGTGGCGGCCGCCACCAGCGCCTCGCCGACGGCCCGCGGCCAGTCCTCGGCACCGCCCGACACCGTCTCGGCCACCGACTCCAGCCGGACCACCTCGCGCACCACCGCCCCGGTGGCCCCGGCGAGTTCGGTCAGCGGCAGCAACTCACGGCCGGCGGCGGCGGTCAGCCCGGTGTCCACCAGGCAGACGTCCAGCCCGGCGGCCGCGAGCAGCCTTCGGGTGGCCTCGGCCGCGCCCAACTCGCGCCGCCGGGCCAGGTAGTCGGCGACCGGGGCGTGCGGGGGCAGGCCGAGCACAGGCGGGCACCAGCGCCGCACGGCCAGGCCGAGCGCGCTGTCGAAGGGCGAACACCCGGGGGCGGGCGGTCGGTCGGACTCGGTGAGCAGCCCGGCCAGGGCATCGTCGGCCAACTCGGCGGCCACCACGCTGTGGCAGTGGTGGTCGACCAGCGCACCGACCTCCAGCATCCGAGCCTCCGGTGCCTCCGGGACCTCCGGCCGGGCCACCGGTCAGTACCGCCAGCGCGTAGCCGCGACCAACTCCTCCGGGCCGACGGCCGCGTACCGCTCGGCCTCGGCCCGGCGCACCGCCAGCACCGCCTGGTGGAGCGGCTCGCCGAGCGCCTCGCGCAGCACCGCCGAGCGCTCGTACGCGGCGATCGCCTCGGCCGGGCCCTCTGGCAGCCGGGGCACCGTGCCGGGCTCGGCGGCGGCCGGGTCACCGGTGAACTCCGGGGGCAGGGCGTGGCGTTGCTCCAGCCCGGCGAGGCCGGCAGCGATCACCGCGCCGACCGCCAGGTACGGGTTGGCGCTCGCGTCGAAGCACTTGACCTCGGCGTTCGCGGCGGCGGCCCGCTCCCCGGTGGAGCCGGTGACCAGGCGCAGCGCGGCCTCCCGGTTCTCCAGGCCCCAGCACTGGTACGCCCCGGCCCAGTGCGATGGCACCAGCCGCAGGTACCCGGCCGGGCTGGAGCAGCCCAGCACCAGGAGTTCGGGCAGGGCCTGGAGCACCCCGGCGAGGAAGCCCTCGGCCTCGGCCGTCAGCCCGTGCGGGCCGGAACCGCCGTGGCAGAGATTGCGGCCGTCCCGCCAGAGGCTGAGGTGGAGGTGCCCGCCGTTGCCGACGCCGTCGGGCTCGACCACCGGGGCGAAGGACGTCCGCAGGCCGTACCTGGCGGAGACGGCGCGGACGGTCTGCCGGACCAGGACGGAGGTGTCGGCGGCGCCGACCGGGCCCTCGGCGGCGACCGAGACCTCGAACTGACCCGGGGCGTACTCGGGGTGGATCTGCAGCACGCCGAGCCCCTGCTCGCCGAGGGCGCGCAGGACGTCCCGCAGGTAGTCGGAGAGGTCGGTGAGGCGGTGCATGCCGTACGCGGGGCCGTGCGTCGGGTACTGCGGCGGCTCGTTCGGGGGCCCCGCCAGGGCGACCACCCACTCGACCTCGATGCCCGCCTTGAGGCTCAGCCCGCGGGCGGCGGCCGCGGCCTCCATCCGGCGGGCGAACAGCCGTTGGCAGCCGGGGTGCGGGCCGCCGGCCTGGGTGTGGCGGTCCCCCGGGGCCCAGGCCCAGCCGGGCTGGGCGGCCAGCGGGACGAGCCGGTCGAGGTCGGGGTAGAGCCTCAAGTCCCCGGTGGGGCCGCCGATGACCGGACTGGTGGTGATGGCGTCGTCGGCGAGGAACACGTCGAAGCAGGGCGCGGTGCCGATGCCCCACTGAGCCGCGTGCACCAGGGCGCCGAGCGGCACGGCCTTGACCCGGGTGATGCCGGCGTTGTCCACCCAGGTGACGGCCACCGCCTCGACGGCGGCGGTGCGCAGCCGGTCGGCCGCCTCCTCGGCCCGCGCGGCGCGCTCGGCCCGCGGGGGCAGCGCGACGGCGGCCGCGAGGGCGGCGGACGCGCCGGGGCCGGACGGCTGGGCCGGGTCGGCGGCCTGGGAGGCGGTGACAGTGCTCATGTCACCATGCTGCCCCGCCGACCCGGGGTGGGTAACTCCCCTATCGAGTGGAACGAACGGACGCCCGTCCGCCCGTTCACTCGTTCGGGGATGCGACGTCCGGGGATGCGACGTCCGGGGATGCGACGTCCGGGGACACGACGGTCGGTGCCGCGACGGTCGGTGCCGCGCCGTCCGGAGCGAAGCGGGCCACCAGCTCCCCCGCGGTGATCCGCTCCAGGGCGTCCGGCGCCCCGTCCAGCGGCCCCGGGTAGAGCCGGTAGAGCGTCCCGCTCGCCCCCGCCGGGGCGGGCACGTCGGCGTGCACCAGGGCCGTGAACGCCCGGGCGCCGGCCAGTCGTTCGACGATCAGCCGGGCGGTGTCGTCCGGCGGCTGCTCGGTGCGGTGGTCGCTCTCGTGCCGTCCGCGCACCCGCTCGGCGAAGGCCGCCACCGGTTCGTCCGCCCCCCGGCGGTAGCGGCCGAGCCCTCGGCCGGTCCGGTCCCGCACCCACACCTCGTCGCTGCCGGCCGCGGCGGCGGCGCAGCCGAGGTCCCACAGGGTGGCCCGGGAGCCGGGGGCGAAGTGGGTCAGCACCGAGTCGGCCAGCGAGCCGATCTCGGCGTGATGGCGGTGGACGTCGTGGAACCCGGCGCCGGAGCCGACGTTGAGGTCGGTCCAGGTGTGGGTGCGGGTCTGCAGGTCGACGATCATCGGCACGCAGATCCTGGCCTCCCCGGCGAGGTCCAGTCGCTGGCGCACGCTCCCCGGGTGGAAGCTGCCGGTGCGCTGCCGGGCCGCCTCGGAGGGGGTGAGGGTCATGAA
Source organism: Kitasatospora sp. NPDC017646 (assembly GCF_044329365.1). Lineage (NCBI taxonomy): Bacteria > Bacillati > Actinomycetota > Actinomycetes > Kitasatosporales > Streptomycetaceae > Kitasatospora > Kitasatospora sp. NPDC017646. Next base: position 60,950 of record NZ_JBIRJC010000007.1, read on the forward strand.
GCCGGCGAAGGCATCGGTGAGGTCCTCGAAGGGGACGTCGTTGTAGCTGAAGACCACCACCACGGCGTACCGGGCGCGGGCCTCGCCCAGCGCCCGCAGGTCGAGGTCGACGAACTCGGTGGCGCCGTGCGGCGGCGGGGCGGTGGTGAAGTCGCCGGAGTGCACGGCGGCGCGCGGGCCGACCACCAGCCGGGTGTAGTCGCACAGGCCGGTGAACTGCCATTCCTCGTCGTAGAAGGCGACCGACAGGTCGAGGTCCACCCGCTGGTGCGCGCGCTGCATCCAGTGCACGAACAGGCGCAGTCGCTGCCCCTCCGGGAGCCGCTGCACGCTGCCGCGGGGCACCGCGACCAGGGTCCTGGCACTGGCGCGTTCGGCGAACGGGACGACCAGGTCGGCCAGTCCGGCGTCCAGCACGGCCACCTCGTAGCGCCCGACCTCCGCCGCCGATCGCTCGGCCCGGCGCAGCAGTTCGGCCTCGATCAGCTCGCAGACCGGCGCGCTCAGCGCGGCGGGGACGGGCTTGCCCCAGTCGGAGCGGGCGTGCGCGGAGGCGACCCGGCCGCGCGGGAAGTACAGCCGCCGCTCGCCGATCCCGCGCGGTGCGCGCAGCCGCCCGTACGCGCCGAGCAGCGGTCCGGGGGCGACGGCGCGCAGGGCCTGCGGCAGCGCGTCGACGAGTTCGGCGGACAGTGGCTCGCCGGGGAGCCAGGAGGCCTGCACCCGCAGCAGGTGGTGCAGTCGGCGCACCAGTTCGCCGGGGCGGGTGGCCAGCAGCCGGAGGGCGGCGGGCAGGTCGCCCTGGGCGAGGGCGTGCTCGACCCGGGCGGCGAAGGTCTCGACGGTGAGCCGGGTGTGGCCGGCGGGCGTCTCGCGCACCCGTAGCGGGGCGGGCGCCTCGCGCAGCTGCGGGCCGAGGCCGTGCAGGTCGAGGTCGCTCTGCCGGACGACCGCGAAGGCGGCGGCCGCGTACGGGAAGCGGGCGCGGTGCTCGTACGGGTGCAGCAGTTCGCCGGCCCGCAGCCAGGCGGCGCGGTGGCGGCGCAGGTCCTCGGCCAGGGTGCCGACCGGGAACGCGTCCAGGACGGCGAGGAGTTCGCGGCGCAGCGGGCGGGGCAGGTTGCGCAGCCGCAGCGTGCGGGCGGTCGCCGGCAGCAGGTCGGGCTCGGCGCCGGACCAGGCCCAGATCAGCCGCAGCACGTCGGTGGCGGTGGTGAGGTGGGCGGCGAGCAGCAGGCGGGTGTGCTCCGGGTCACGGCGCAGCAGGGCGGCCAGCACGGTGGCGCGGCTCTCCCGGACCGGGATCGCGGCGGGCAGCCAGGTGGCCGGGTCGGCCGGAGCGTGGTCGAGCAACAGGGCGAGGTCCTCGCGCTCCTGCGGGCTGAGCGGGGTCTGCCGGGTGAGCAGGGCGGCGAGGGCGGTGCCGGCGAGCGCGGCGGCGTCGCCGGTCCCGGCCAGGCGCAGCGGCTTGAGCGTGCGGCCCGCGTCCAGGTCGCGGGCGGCCTTGCGGGCGCCCCTGGTGTCGGTGGGCAGGTGGGGCTCGTGCTCCAGCGGTACGCCGCAGAGCGGGCAGTGGCGTGCGCCGTCGTCCTCGGTCAGCTCCAGGAAGCAGTCGAGGCAGAGCAGGTGGGCGCAGGGAGCGAGGGCGCCGATCCCGGCCTCCAGGCTGGTGCGCTCGCAGACCAGGCAGAGCTGGCTGGACTGGCGGAGCAGGTAGCCGCGGATGAGGACGGAGTAGTCGACGTGGGCGTGCGAGGGCACGCCGTCGGGGAAGCGGCGGAACAGCGGCTGGTGGCGGCGGTCGCTGCCGAGCAGGGCCTCGATGCCGGCCAGCAGCCGGGTGCCGGCCTCGGCGAGGTCGGCCGGGCGCAGCCGGCGGAGCGCGTCGCGCAGCGGCTTGGTGAGGACGTGGCCGAGCCGGGCCAGGTCGGCTTCCAGAGCCACCAGGCCCTTGGCCGTCCACGGGTCCGGTTCGCCGGGCGCGGCCCCGGGCGCGACCAGGACCTGTCCGTGGTGGCGCAGCAGGTAGGGGTCCAGGGGGCTCCCGGGCCCGGTGGTGTTCGGCTTCTTCACTTCTCTGTCCCCCGCTGGATATGACGAAGCGGGGGCGGAGAGTGGGCGCACTCGGGTCATGTGAAAGATGAGGAGAAGGAAGCACGCCGCGGAGCCGCCCCCGCGTCGATCACCCTAGCGAATCCGGCTCCGGGCGCCGAACGGTTTTCCGCCGCCGCCCTCTTCCTACCGGCGAGTAGCTTCGCTACAGTGGCCGCACGCACCACCGCCGGGCTTCGGGAGCCGCACCGGCGGGAGGTCGCGGTCGCCGTGTCCCCGGCGCCCGCGCGGTGCTCTTCACCGGCCGGTGCCGCGAACCGCGGCGGGCCGGGTTTCTCTCCTCGTGTCAGCGTCGCTTCCTTCACCTTCGAGCGCCTGAGCACCACGGCACACCCCGCAGTTCGGCCGGAGCGGACCGGCCGACGCCCGGGTCTGCCGGACCCGTCATCTCCCCAAGCCCCCGCGCGTGGACCCTCCTCCGGCGGCGGCCGCCCCCGTTTCACCGACGGGCGCGGCGGCCCGCCCGCCGGAGCACGCGCGGGCCCTTCATGACTAGGAGTCAGGACATGGAGCGTCCCTTCCCCACCGTGGCCGTCGTCGGCCTCGGCACGATGGGTGCCGGCGTCGCGGTGGCGGTCGCCAGGAGCGGCCGCCGGGTGATCGGCATCGAGGCCACCGAGGACTCGGCCGCCCGGGCGCTGGCCCGGATCGAGGAGGCGACCGCGCACGCGGTCGACCGGGAGCGGATCACCGCCGAGGAGCGCGCCGCGCTGCTGGCCCGGATCTCGGTCGGGCACGCGCTGGCGGCCGCCGCCGGGGCGGACCTCGTGATCGAGGAGGTCCCCGAGCAGCTGGAGCTGAAGCGGGAGGTCTTCGCCGAGCTGGACCGGATCTGCCCGGAGGGCACGGTGCTGGCCACCGGCACCACCGCCCTGTCGGTGACCCGGATCGCGGCCGCGACCGCCCGTCCGGACCGGGTGCTCGGCCTGCACTTCTTCAACCCGGTGCACACCATGAAGCTGGTCGAGGTCGTCCGCACCGTGCTGACCTCGCCGCGGACCGCCGAGGACGCCGCCGCCTTCGCCCGCGACCTGGGCAAGGAACCGGTGGCGGCCGGCGACCGGGCCGGTTTCGTGGTGAACGGCCTGCTGTTCGCCTACCTGAACCAGGCCGCGGCGATGTACGAGTCCAAGTACGCCTCCCGGGAGGACATCGACGCCGCGATGCGGCTCGGCTGCGGCCTGCCGATGGGCCCGCTGGCGCTGCTCGACCTGATCGGCGTCGACACCGCGCGCACCGTGCTGGAGGCGATGTACGAGCAGTCCCGCGACAAGCTGCACGCGCCCGCGCCGATCCTCGGCCAGCTGGTCTCGGCCGGGCTGCTGGGCCGCAAGTCCGGGCGCGGCTTCTACACCTACGAGGCGCCGGGCTCCTCCAGGGCCGTGGACGCGGTGACCGGACCGGCCGGCGCCGGGGTGCCCGGCCGTACCGTGCGCACGGTCGGGGTCTGCGGCTCGGGCACGATGGCCACCGGCATCGCCGAGGTGTTCGCCAAGGCCGGGCACCCGGTGCTGCTGGCCGCCCGCAGCCAGGAGAAGGCCGAGCGGGCCAAGGCGCAGCTGGCGAAGTCGCTGGAGCGCTCGGTCGCCAAGGGCCGGCTGAGCGGGGAGCAGCGGGACGCCGCGCTGGCGCTGGTCACCCCGGTCGGCCAGTACTCCGAGCTGGCCGAGGTGGACCTGGTGGTCGAGGCGGTCGCCGAGGACCTGGCGGTCAAGCGGGAGCTGTTCGCCACCCTGGACAAGATCGTCCGCCCCGGCGCGGTGCTCGCCACCACCACCTCCTCGCTGCCGGTGATCAGCTGCGCGACCGCCACCACGCGGCCGCAGGACGTGATCGGGATGCACTTCTTCAACCCGGCCCCGGCGATGAAGCTGGTCGAGGTGGTCTCCACCGTGCTGACCGCCCCGGACGTCACCGCGACGGTGCTGGAGCTGACCGCGAAGGTGCGCAAGCACCCGGTGGAGTGCGGCGACAGGGCCGGATTCATCGTCAACGCGCTGCTGTTCCCCTACCTGAACGACGCGGTGCGGATGCTCCAGGAGCACTACGCGACGGTGGACGACATCGACACCGCGATGAAGCTGGGCTGCGGCTACCCGATGGGCCCCTTCGAACTGCTGGACGTGGTCGGCCTCGACGTGTCGCTGACCATCGAGCAGGTGCTGCACCAGGAGTTCCGCGAGCCGGGCCTGGCCGCCGCGCCGCTGCTGGAGCACCTGGTGGCGGCGGGCTGCCTGGGCCGCAAGACCGGCCGCGGCTTCCGCGACCACGCGCGCCGGTGACCACGGCACGGGCCGGGGGCGAGCAGCTGCCGTACGACCCGGCGGCGGGCGCGGGCGGCTCCTACGGCAACGGCGGCGCCGCGTACGGCTCCGGGTCCGCCGCGCGACCCGGCTGGACCCCGGGGGCGGTGTCCGCGCGCTGGCCCAGGCCCGCCGTGACCGGCCCGGTCGCGCCGGTGCGCCGGGGAAGGGCCGCGGGCACCCAGCCCGGGCCGTGTAGCGTTCCGGACATGGATCGGGTTCAGTCAGCCTCCCCGCAGCACTCCGCCGGACCGCGCGGCACCGACCGGACGGCCGGCCCGTCCGGGGGCGCCGCGCCGGAGGCGGGGCCGGGCAGCCGCCGGGCGGCGGCGCAGCGTCAGCAGATGCGCCAGGACCTGGCCGCGGCGGCGATGGAGCTGTTCGCCTCACAGGGCTACGAGGAGACCACGGTCGACCAGATCGCCGCGGCCGCCGGGGTGGCCCGGCGCACCTTCTTCCGGTACTTCCGGTCGAAGGAGGAGGCGATCTTCCCCGACCACGACGACACCCTGGTCCGGGTGGCCGACCTGCTGGCCAGCGCCGAGCCGGAGGAGCACCCGCTGGACGTGGTCTGCCGCGGCATCAAGGAGGTGCTGCGGATGTACGCCTCCACCCCGGGGGTGTCGGTCGCGCGGTACCAGCTGATCCGTCAGGTCCCGGCGCTGCGCGAGCGCGAGATCGCCGTGGTGGCCCGCTACGAGCGGCTGTTCACCCGCTACCTGCTGGGTCGGTTCGACACCGGCGAGCCCGTCCCGTCGGGCTGGCAGCGCGGCGGCGAGGACGACTCGATGCTGGCCGAGGTGTCGGCGGCGGCGGTCGTCGCGGCGCACAACCACGTGCTGCGGCGGTGGCTGCGGGCCGGCGGCCGGGGTGACGTGGAGGCGCAGCTGGACCACTCCTTCGAGGTGATCCGGCGGACCTTCTGGGCCGCCAGCTCGCCGGGTGCCAGACGCCGGGGTTCGGTGGTGGCACCCGGTGCCAGTGGGATGCCAGGGGACGGAGTGGCGGAGAGCGCACTGAGTGCCAGCCCCGGAGGTGAGGTGCTCATCACAGTGGCCCGGACGGACGCTCCGCTGGACGTCGTGGTGGACAGCATCCGGGCCGCGCTGAGCAGCGTCAAGGACGCCTGAGCCCCGTAAAACAGCAGGTCAGAGGCAGATCCAGGGCCCGCGCCGAATCGTCAGCGCGGGCCCTCGGCGTACCCGCACTACGCGCGTCCCGCACCTTCCCGGAGCGCCGGAATTCCTGACACCCGGTGTCTTTACGAGTGGCACAGGGTGCCACTACCTTGTTACCCACCAGTCGCGGCGCCGCGGCTCCCCACCTCGGCGCGCCGTCGTCCGGCGTTCCCACACCCCGGGAGCAGTGCCAGACCAAGCAGTGCCGGACCCTCCCGGAACCACCACCGGGCGACCGCCTGACCGTCAACCACCCACCTCAGCGAAGCCGGTGTCCGCTCCCGGCTCCCCCAGACGCCCTGTGACCCTCACACAGGTACGCCTTCGGAGGCAGCCATGCAGGAAATCCTCGACGCGATCCTCAGCTCCGACGCCACGTCGGCGGACTTCGCGGCGATCAAGCTCCCCGAGTCCTACCGGGCGGTCACGCTCCACAAGGACGAGGAGCAGATGTTCGCGGGCCTCGACAGCCGCGACAAGGACCCCCGCAAGTCCCTTCACCTCGACGACGTCGCCCTTCCCGAGCTGGGCCCGGGCGAGGCGCTGGTCGCCGTCATGGCCAGCTCGGTGAACTACAACACCGTGTGGAGCTCGATCTTCGAGCCGGTCTCCACCTTCGGCTTCCTGGAGCGCTACGGCCGGCTGTCGCCGCTGACCAATCGCCACGACCTGCCGTACCACGTGCTCGGCTCCGACCTCGCGGGCGTGGTGCTGCGCACCGGCGCCGGCGTCAACTCCTGGAAGCCCGGCGACCAGGTCGTCGCCCACTGTCTCTCGGTCGAGCTGGAGTCCCCCGACGGCCACAACGACACGATGATGGACCCGGAGCAGCGCATCTGGGGCTTCGAGACCAATTTCGGCGGCCTCGCCCAGATCGCCCTGGTGAAGACCAACCAGCTGCTGCCCAAGCCCAAGCACCTCACCTGGGAGGAGGCCGCCTCCCCCGGTCTGGTCAACTCCACCGCGTACCGCCAGCTGGTCTCGCGCAACGGCGCCGGCATGAAGCAGGGCGACAACGTGCTGATCTGGGGCGCCAGCGGCGGCCTCGGCTCGTACGCCACCCAGTACGCGCTGGCCGGCGGCGCCACCCCGATCTGCGTGGTCTCCAGCGAGGCCAAGGCCGACATCTGCCGCGCCATGGGCGCCGAGGCGATCATCGACCGCTCCGCCGAGGGCTACCGGTTCTGGAAGGACGAGAACAACCAGGACCCGCGCGAGTGGAAGCGCCTGGGCTCGAAGATCCGCGAGTTCACCGGCGGCGAGGACGTGGACATCGTCTTCGAGCACCCGGGCCGGGAGACCTTCGGCGCCTCGGTGTACGTCACCCGCAAGGGCGGCACCATCGTCACCTGCGCCTCCACCTCCGGCTACATGCACCAGTACGACAACCGCTACCTGTGGATGTCGCTCAAGCGGATCGTCGGCTCGCACTTCGCCAACTACCGCGAGGCCTTCGAGGCCAACCGCCTGGTCGCCAAGGGCAAGATCCACCCGACCCTCTCCAAGGTCTACACCCTGGAGGAGACCGGCCAGGCCGCTCTCGACGTCCACCACAACAAGCACCAGGGCAAGGTCGGCGTGCTCTGCCTGGCCCCCCAGGAAGGCCTGGGCGTGCGCGACCAGGAGCTGCGCGAGAAGCACCTGCCCGCCATCAACCGCTTCCGGAACGTGTGAGACGGAACCGATGACCGAGCCCCAGAAGCGCGACCGCCCCTGGCTGATGCGCACCTACGCCGGCCACTCCACCGCGAGCGACTCCAACGCGCTCTACCGGCGGAACCTGGCGAAGGGTCAGACCGGCCTGTCCGTCGCCTTCGACCTGCCGACCCAGACCGGCTACGACTCCGACCACGTCCTCGCCCGCGGCGAGGTGGGCCGGGTCGGCGTCCCGGTCGGCCACGTCGGCGACATGCGCACCCTGTTCGACGGCATCCCGCTCGAACGGACCAACACCTCCATGACGATCAACGCCACCGCGATGTGGCTGCTGGCGCTCTACCAGGTGGTCGCCGAGGAGCAGGGCGCCGACATCGCCAAGCTCACCGGCACCACCCAGAACGACATCGTCAAGGAGTACCTGTCGCGCGGGACGCACGTCTTCCCGCCCGGCCCGTCGGTCCGCCTGATCACCGACATGATCGCCTACACGGTCGGCAACATCCCCAAGTGGAACCCGATCAACATCTGCAGCTACCACCTCCAGGAGGCCGGGGCCACGCCCGTCCAGGAGATCGCCTACGCGATGTGCACCGCCATCTCGGTGCTCGACGCCGTCCGCGACTCCGGCCAGGTGCCCGCCGAACGGATGGGCGACGTGGTCGCCCGGATCTCCTTCTTCGTCAACGCCGGCGTGCGCTTCGTCGAGGAGATGTGCAAGATGCGCGCCTTCGCCCAGCTCTGGGAGAAGGTCACGCTGGAGCGGTACGGCGTCACCGACCCGAAGCAGCGCCGGTTCCGCTACGGCGTCCAGGTCAACTCGCTCGGCCTGACCGAGGCCCAGCCGGAGAACAACGTCCAGCGGATCGTCCTGGAGATGCTGGCCGTCACCCTCTCCAAGGACGCCCGCGCCCGCGCCGTCCAGCTGCCCGCCTGGAACGAGGCGCTCGGCCTGCCGCGCCCGTGGGACCAGCAGTGGTCGCTGCGGATCCAGCAGGTACTGGCGTACGAGTCCGACCTGCTGGAGTACGGCGACCTCTTCAACGGCTCCGAGGTGATCGAGGCCAAGACGGCCGCCCTGCTCGCGGGCGCCGAAGCGGAGATCGCCAAGGTGACGGAGATGGGCGGGGTGATCCCGGCCGTCGAGTCCGGCTACCTCAAGTCCAACCTGGTCGCCTCGCACGCCGCCCGCCGGGCCCGGATCGAGTCCGGCGAGGACAAGATCGTCGGTGTCAACTGCTTCGACACCACCGAGCCCAGCCCGCTCACCGCCGACCTCGACACCGCGATCATGGTGGTCGACCCGGCCTCCGAGCAGTCCGTGCTCGCGGCCCTGGAGGCCTGGCGCGGCCAGCGCGACGAGGCCGCCGCCCAGGAGGCGCTGGCCGGGCTCAAGGCCGTCGCCGCCACCGAGGCCAATCTGATGCCGGCCACCCTCGCCTGCGCCCGGGCCGGCGTCACCACCGGCGAGTGGTCCTTCGCCCTGCGCGAGGTGTTCGGCGAGTACCGCGCCCCCACCGGCGTGGGCGGCGCGCCCGTCGCGGTCGCCGCCGAGCCCGGCGGGGAGCTGGAACAGGTCCGCGCCGCCGTCGCCGCGACCGCCCAGGAGCTGGGCGCCGGCAAGCTGCGCCTGCTGGTCGGCAAGCCCGGCCTGGACGGGCACTCCAACGGCGCCGAGCAGATCGCCGTCCGGGCCCGCGACGCCGGGTTCGAGGTGGTCTACCAGGGCATCCGGCTCACCCCGGAGCAGATCGTCTCCGCCGCCGTGGCGGAGGACGTGCACTGCGTGGGCCTGTCCATCCTCTCCGGCGCCCACACCGAGCTGGTGCCGGACGTCCTGAAGCGGCTGCGCCGCGCCGGGGTGGAGGATGTCCCGGTGATCGTGGGTGGCATCATCCCGGCAGCGGACGGCGAGGCCCTCAAGGCCGCCGGCGTCGCCGCCGTGTTCACCCCGAAGGACTTCGGCATCACCACCATCATCGGCCGGATCGTGGACGAGATCCGGCTGGCCAACGAGCTCCAGCCGTGGACGCCCGCACCGACCGCGGCCACGAACTGACCAGCTGACCAGCTGACCACTGGGAAGGAACCGAACCACCCCCATGACCACTGTCAACCGCCTGCGCCCGCGCCGCTCCTGCCTCGCCGTACCGGGCAGCAACCCGCGCTTCCTGGAGAAGGCCCAGGGGCTCCCGGCCGACCAGGTCTTCCTCGACCTCGAGGACGCCTGCGCCCCGCTGGTCAAGGAGAGCGCCCGCCACACCATCGTCGACGCGCTGAACAACGGCGACTGGGGCGACAAGACCCGCGTCGTCCGCGTCAACGACTGGACCACCCACTGGACCTACCGCGACGTGATCACCGTGGTCGAGGGCGCCGGCCCCAACCTGGACTGCATCATGCTGCCGAAGGTCCAGGACGCCGAGCAGGTCAAGGCGCTCGACCTGCTGCTCACCCAGATCGAGAAGACCATGGGCTTCGAGGTCGGCAAGATCGGCATCGAGGCGCAGATCGAGAACGCCAAGGGCCTGATCAACGTCGACGCCATCGCCGAGGCCTCGCCCCGGCTGGAGACCATCATCTTCGGCCCCGCCGACTTCATGGCCTCGATCAACATGAAGTCCCTGGTGGTCGGCGAGCAGCCGCCCGGCTACGGCGCCGACGCCTACCACTACATCCTGATGCGCATCCTGATGGCCGCCCGCGCCAACGACCTCCAGGCGATCGACGGCCCCTACCTGCAGATCCGCAACCAGGAGGGCTACCGCGAGGTCGCCCGCCGCTCCGCCGCCCTCGGCTTCGACGGCAAGTGGGTGCTGCACCCGGACCAGGTCGCCGCCGCGAACGAGATCTACTCGCCCTCGCAGGAGGACTACGACCACGCCGAGCTGATCCTCGACGCCTACGACTACTGCACCTCCGAGGCGGGCGGCGCCAAGGGCTCCGCGATGCTCGGCGACGAGATGATCGACGAGGCCAGCCGCAAGATGGCGCTGGTCGTCGCCGGCAAGGGCCGGGCCGCCGGCCTGCAGCGCACCACCAAGTTCGAGATCCCGGAAAGCTGAGGGCCTGAGCCATGCAGTTCGGACGCACCTACGAGGAGTTCGAGGTCGGCGCGGTCTACAAGCACTGGCCCGGCAAGACGGTCACCGAGTACGACGACCACCTCTTCTGCCTGCTCACCATGAACCACCACCCGCTCCACATGGACACCAACTATGCGGAGAGGACGACGGACTTCGGCCGGAACGTCGTGGTGGGCAACTACGTCTACTCGCTGCTGCTCGGCATGTCCGTCCCGGACGTCTCCGGCAAGGCGATCGCCAACCTGGAGATCGAGTCGCTGCGCCACGTCGCGCCGACCTTCCACGGCGACACCATCTACGGCGAGACCACCGTCCTCGACAAGTGGCCGTCCAAGTCCAAGGACGACCGCGGCATCGTCCACGTCGAGACCAAGGGGTACAAGCAGGACGGCACGGTCGTCTGCGTCTTCCGTCGCAAGGTGATGGTGCCGACCGCGACGTACACCAAGGAGCGCGGCGGCGAGCAGCCCGGTCGCCCCGAGCCGCTCTCCTGACCCTCTCCCCTCTATAGGGACCCCTTCCACTCATGGGGCCCCTTCCGCACAGACCCCGGACGGGAAGGCCGCCGTCATCGGCCGACCCCCACCCGGTCGGGGGCCCTGCTGCCGCAGCCACGCCGGCAGGGCCCCCGGAAATCTCCCCCCCCCCCCCGCCCTCTTCAGACATTCCGGAGCCGCACGATGGGACGCCTCGCACAGACCGACGGCCTCACCGAGATCCAGCGGGACATCCTCGCCACCGTGCGGGATTTCGTCGACAAGGAGATCATTCCGGTCGCGACCGAGCTGGAGCACAAGGACGAGTACCCCACCGCCATCGTCGAGGGCATGAAGCAGCTCGGGCTGTTCGGCCTCACCATCCCCGAGGAGTACGGCGGCCTCGGCGAGTCCCTGCTCACCTACGCCCTGGTGGTCGAGGAGATCGCCCGCGGCTGGATGTCGGTCTCCGGCATCGTCAACACCCACTTCATCGTGGCGCACATGATCAACGCCCACGGCACCCAGGAGCAGAAGGACCACTTCCTGCCGAAGATGGCCGCCGGCGAGATCCGCGGCGCTTTCTCGATGTCCGAGCCCGGCCTCGGCTCCGACGTTTCGGCCATCTCCACCAAGGGCGTCAAGGACGGCGAGTTCTACGTCCTCAACGGCCAGAAGATGTGGCTCACCAACGGCGGCACCTCCACCCTGGTCGCGGTCCTGTGCAAGACCGACGAGGGCGGCAGCACCCCCTACAAGAACATGACCACCTTCCTGATCGAGAAGACGGCCGGCTTCGGCCCGAACCCGACCGTCCCCGGCCTCACCGTGCCCGGGAAGATCGAGAAGATGGGCTACAAGGGCGTCGACACCACGGAGCTGGTGCTGCAGGACGTGCGGATCCCGGCCGACCGCATCCTCGGCGGCGTCCCGGGCCGGGGCTTCTACCAGATGATGGACGGCGTCGAGGTCGGCCGCGTCAACGTCGCCGCCCGCGGCTGCGGCGTCGCCCGCCGCGCCTTCGAGCTCGGCATCTCCTACGCCCAGCAGCGCTCCACCTTCGGCAAGAGGATCGCCGAGCACCAGGCGATCCAGTTCAAGCTCGCCGAGATGGCCACCAAGGTCGAGGCCGCCCACCAGATGATGGTCATGGCCGCCCGCAAGAAGGACAGCGGCGAGCGCAACGACCTCGAGGCCGGCATGGCCAAGTACCTGGCCTCGGAGTACTGCAAGGAGGTCGTCGAGGACGCCTTCCGGATCCACGGCGGCTACGGCTTCTCGAAGGAGTACGAGATCGAGCGCCTCTACCGCGAGGCCCCGATGCTGCTCATCGGTGAAGGAACTGCGGAGATCCAGAAGATGATCGTCGGACGCCGGCTCCTGGAGGAGTACAGGATCGCCGAGTGACGGCCCGGTCCCGCGCCCGGGCGCGGGACCGCCGAGTGATCGCGGGGCCGCCCCGATTGACGGGCCGCCCCCACCGAACCGCCGGTCGACGGGCGTGCGGGCCCGTCCCGGCAGAGTGCCGTGCCCCGTCACGGGCCCGGCCTGGTCCGCCAGGGTCCGGCACGGCCTCCGGAAAGCGGCCGCAGGGCGTACAGCTGCAACGACGCGCCCTGCGGCCGCTTCCGTACACCTTCTTCCGGCCGCTACAGGCCGTGTCCCCCACGGGTTCCGTCACCCACCCTGCTGAGACAAGAGTCACCAGCCGTGTCCGGTCCCTTGGGAACCGGACCGGGGCGAGCTACGGTCGTAGAGGCAAGGTGCGCGCACGCGCTCCCACCGGACACATGAACGAGCAGGCGGGTTGCCCACCCACCGTGTGCTCCCGATAGCATCCACCGGGACAGCAAGCCGTCCCTCTATTACCGATCCCGCGGTGGCCCCCGTCCAGCGGCCATGATCCCCCGCGACAAAGGTCTTCGATGCCCATCAGCCCGTCCCCTCACACCTCCGTCACGGACCGCGATGCCCTCGCAGCCCCGACGGCCGGTCGGCGACCCCGCGTGACCATCGCGCGCGGAGCCACCCCCTGGTTCGTCCCCACCCTCGCCACAGCCGCCGTGACCACCGCCCTCACCCGGCGCAGCGGCAAGTGGGCCCTGGCGGCGGTACCGGCCTGTGCGCTCAGCGCGGGCATGCTGTGGTTCTTCCGCGACCCCGAGCGTGAGATCGGCACGGGCAGAGTGATCTCCCCCGCCGACGGCGTGGTCCAGAGCATCGACGCCTGGCCGGACGGCCGCACCCGGGTCGCGATCTTCATGAGCCCGCTGAACGTCCACGTCAACCGCGCGCCCCTGCCGGGCACGGTGACGTCGGTCGAGCACGTCGCGGGCGGTTTCGTACCGGCGTTCAACAAGGACAGCGACCAGAACGAGCGGGTCGTCTGGCACTTCGACACCGAGCTCGGCGACATCGAGATGGTGCAGATCGCGGGGGCCGTGGCCCGTCGCATCGTGCCGTACGTGGCCGCCGGAACCAAGGTCGAGCAGGGCGACCGGATCGGTCTGATCCGGTTCGGGTCCCGGGTCGACACCTACCTGCCGGCCGGCGTCGAGGTCGGCGTCGAGGTCGGCCAGAAGACCACAGCCGGGGTGACGCGCCTTGACCGTGACTGATCCTGAGACAATCGTCGGCCTGGACGACGAGGAGACGGCTCTGCGCCGCCGCCGCTGGGCGCGCGACCGCGAGCTGCGCGCTCCGCGCTCCCCGCAGCACCTGTCCACCGCCGACTTCCTGACCCTGGGGAACGCCGTCTGCGGCTTCCTGGCGATCTACTCGATCACCACCGGGGTCCTGATCCCGCACATCACCAACCCGGACGCCGCTCCGGACCGGCACAGCGCGGCCACCGCCGTCACGCTGCTGCTGATCGGCTCGATGTGCGACCTCTTCGACGGCCTGGTGGCGCGCAAGCTCCGCTCCTCCGCCCTCGGAGCGGAACTCGACAACCTCGCCGACCTGATCAGCTTCGGCATCGCGCCGGCCTACTTCGTCGCGGTCTGGGGCATGGTCTCGCAGGGCTCCAACCGGACGCTCTCGGCGCTGATCGCGCTGACCGTGCTGCTCGCGGTGGTCCTGCGGCTGGCCCGCTTCTCGGCCGTCAAGATGCGGCCCGGGGTGTTCCAGGGCATGCCCTGCCCGATGGGCGCGATGACGGTGATCGCCATCGTGCTGCTCGACCCGCCGTTCCTGCCCGGTCTGCTCGCCATCTTCGGCGCGGCGTACCTGATGGTCAGCCGGATCGAGTACCCGAAGCCGCAGGGGCTGCTGGCCACCGCGACGCTCTGTTGGGTCGTCGTGGCGATCGGCTGCCTGGCCGCCTGGGCGACCGGGCTGCCCGGTGGCGACACGCTGATGCACGTCGGCGCGTTCGCCCAGATCACCCTCGCCGCGATGGCGCCGCTGCTGGTCATCCGGCGCAAGGTCGGGCAGAAGGTCGGCGACGTCCGCGCCCGGCGGGCGGAGTCGCGGCTCGGCTGAGCCCGCTCGTCCCGACGGGAAGGGCCCGGAACCTGACGGTTCCGGGCCCTTCCCGCGTTCCGGTGGGGGTCACGCGCCGCCGGTGTGGACGCTGAAGGCGGAGCGGCGGGCCGCCCGGGCCACGCCCGGGTCCGGGTGCACGCCGGAGACCGCCGTCAGCACCGAGGCCGCCCGCGGGTGCCCGGACTGCCGGGCGCGGGCGAACAGCCGGACCGGGTCGCCCGCCGAGGCGCCCTCCACGTGGCCCACCAGCAGCTCCGTCTCGCCGTGGTCCAGCACCGCCGCCGCTGTGTCCACCCACAGCCAGGCCGCGTCCTCGGCGCCCAGCACGTCCGCCGGGGAGACCCCCTCGTCGGCGCGCTCGGCCAGCCACAGCAGCGCGTACGGGCGCAGCACCGGCTCGTCCACCGCCGCCCGCACCGCCTGCTCGGCCGGGCCGCCGGCCACCCGCAGCGCCTCGAAGGCCAGGCCGCGCACCAGCGCGTCGTCGCCCTGGGCGGCGTCCAGCAGCTCGGCCACCGCGCGGTCCGCCGGGCGGGCCGCCACCCAGGCGCGGAACTCCGCCCGGGCCGGGCCCGGCGAGTAGTCCGCGCAGGCGTGCAGCAGCTCGAAGGCGCTCTGCTCGATGTGCCCGGCCGCGGTCTGGGCGACCGTGCAGATCTCCTCCAGCTTCGCCCGCACCGCCCAGTGGCCCAGCGGGGACAGCTCGGCGGCATCGTTCCTGCGCACCACGGCGCCGACCGCCGCCAGGCCGTCCAGCATCCAGTCCAGGACGGCGGCCACGTCGGAGGGCGCGGCCGGGGTGTCGATCTGCGGCGCCCGGCAGGTGCCGCGGACGGCGGACACCGCCGAGGCGGCGTGCGGCACCGGCGACAGGCCCGGGTTGCCGAGGCCGGCACCGACCCGGCGCTCGTCCAGGCCCCGGCGCAGCAGCTCCAGCAGCTCGCTCTCGGCCACCGGGCCGTCCACCAGGTGCAGGAAGGACAGCAGCTGCGGGGCCTGGTCCACGGCCTGGCCGGCCAGGACGGCGAACACCCCGCGCAGCGCGGCGGGCGGCACCGGGGCGAGCAGCGTCCAGGCGTCGAACAGGCCGGACCAGCCGCGCACCACGGCCTCGTCGTCGTGCTCCCAGGCGTGCAGGCGCCAGCCGGGGCCGGCCCCGCCGTCCCGGGCCTCCACCAGACCCACCAGCAGCGCCTGTCCCCACGCCTTGGCGGCGGCGCCGACCGTCATGGCCAGTGCCCGGCCGGCCGCGCGGGCGTCCTCCGGGAGCAGTTCGCCGCGCTTGTCGACCTCTTCCAGTTCCCCCGCCCAGCGGGCGATCCGGACGGCGTCCACCAGCATCCGGCGGGCCAGCGGCGCCAGCTCGGCCGGCGCGGGGAAGCCCTCCGGGACCGGAACCCGGCCCCGGCCGGGTGCCGGCGCGGGCCCTCGTCGCCGGGGTACACCGGCCCCGCCCGGCCTGCCACCGGAGGGCCGGTGGGCCGTACCGGGGAGACGGGTCACCGTCGCACCGGTACCGATCGTCGGCGGGAGCGGGGCATCACGGTCGCGCGGGTTCCGAGACGTCACGTCGAGCAGTCTTCCCCTTGCACCGGCCTTCTGTCACATCCGGTTGTCCGTACGAGCGCACGACCGGGTACCGCACCTCCGCAAGATCGGGCAACAGCGGCAAACCGCCTGGCCGGAAACGTGTGGCCGGGGCATGCCACGGTTGGAGCGGGGCGTCGCGCTGCCCGTCCGAGCGGTCACGTTGCGTGTCGGGCGCGGGGTTTTCCGGAGCGGCGGGGGTGGGTGCGGGCGGAAGCGGAGGGCTGGAATCCGGCCAGGTGTCATGTGCCCGATGGACGGTGACGGTGCGCCGGAAGTCGGCGGGGACGACTTCCGGTGCGGTGGGAAGGGGTTCGACTTCCGATATTCGGGAGCAAACTTTCTCCTTTACCGTTTCACGTCGCGCACCCGCCGGATTCAGAGCAGCGGGGTGAGCCAGCGCCGGAGGAGTTCCGTGTAGTGGTCGGGGGCCGAATTCCACAGGGCCGCGTGTTCGGCGCCCGGGAAGCGCTGGAGGTTCACCACGTCCTGGCGGGCGGCAGCCAGTCGCTCCACGGTGTGGAAGGGGGCGATCCGGTCGTCCGGGCTGTGCAGGACCAGCGTGGGCACGCGCAGGTCCGCGCCCTGGGCGAGGCGGGAGGAGTCCACGACGTCCACGCCCGTGCGCCCCTGCCCCCGCGCGGCGGGCGCGCCGCCCGGTCCGGCGGCGGCACCGGTGAAACCGGCCCGGGCGGCGTCCCGCCGGGCGACGCTCGGGAGGTCGAGCACCGGCGAGTCGAGGATGAGCCCGCTGATCGCGTGGGCCCACGCGGAGCGGGCCGCGGTCTGCAGGACCATGGTGGCGCCCACCGACCAGCCGTAGAGGATCACCCGGCCCGCGCCGCCGTCGAGCGCCAGCCGCACCGCCGACTCGATGTCCCGCCACTCGGTCTCGCCGAAGTGGCTGTAGCCGCCCGGGGAGGCCGGGGCGCCCTCGTCGCCGCGGTAGGTGACGACGAGGGCGAACAGTCCGAGGCGGTGCAGGACCGGCAGGACCGGAAGGGCCTGCTGGCGGTCGGCCTCGGAGCCGTGCACGAGGATCACCCAGGTGCCGCGCTTGCCGTCGAGCCGCCAGGCGGGAAGGGCACCGAGTTCGCCGTCGGCGGCGGTGGCGCTGTAGGTCAGGCCGAGGGCCCGGGTGGGGTCGCCGAGGTGCACGCGCGGGGTGAAGCGGACCTCGGTGCCGGGTATCAGGGTGCCCCGGTCGGCCCGGACCAGCCGCCGGGTGACGCCCTGCGCGTCGCGGTGCAGGATCTCCTCGACGACCGCGTGCCCGTCGTCTCCCCACTCGACCGCCCAGCGGCCGGGCCGCAGGCTCTCCGGGCGGCGGTTGAAGGTGACCCGGTCGGCGCCGAGGCTGTGCACCACCACCGGTCCGGTCTCCGGCTCGACCGCCCCCACCCCCGGGCTGACCATTCGCTCGTAGGACCGGCGGCCTACTACCAGGACGGCGACCCCGGCCCCGGCGGCGGCGGCCGCCACGACCGCTGCGGTTCCCCAGCGCATTTCGTTCCCCGCTCTGTTACACGGACCCGGACGGTTTTCGAGCACCAGTCCACCGGGGCTCCGCGCCCCCGGCCACCGGACAGGGCCGTCCGGGGGACGGATCCGGGGCGGTCAGACAGGGATGGCGGGGTCGTGGGTGCTGAGGAGGTGCCAGAAGCGGGGAGTGACGGGTGGGGTGGAGGTGCGGGACTGGGTGGTGGTGCCCCAGTGGGAGGGGACGTGGTGTTCCTGCTGGAGGACGGGGAGGACGGCGGCGAGGTCGGCTTCCGGGACGGGCACCAGGCGGGCGAGCGGGCGCAGGTGGGGCTGCCAGCGGCCGGCCACGCACTGGCGCAGGAGGCCGTCGAGGGCCTCGGCGCGGCCGGTGGCCTCGACCAGTTCGGTCAGCCGCAGGCCCAGCACCTGGGCGAGGGCGTGGGTCTGGTCCGGGTCTCCGTCCCAGTGGCCGGTCAGTTCGGCCTGCCGGTAGGCGGGCAGCGTCACCCCGGTCCGCTCGGCGACGGTTTCCTGGCCGAGCTCCCGGGCGAGGCGGTGGTCGCGCAGGCTCACCGGACGGCCGTCCATCAGCTGGGCGGCCGGGCACCAGAGGGCGCGGGCCAGGGCGATGAACTCGGGCTCGCCGGGGCGCAGCTCGCCGTCCTCCCAGGCGAGCACGTGACCGGGCAGCAGCCGTACGCCGTGCGCGGCCATGCCCTCGGCGACCTGCTCGGGGGTCAGTCCGAGGCCGGCCCGGTGGGCGCGGGCGGCCCCGGGGGAGAACGGTACGGGGGACGGGGCGGCAGTGGTGGGGGACTTTCTGCGGCGCATGGCACCGAACCGTAGGTGTGGCCCCGGGCCCGTCCCAGCCGCCGAACGCACGAAGTGGAGCTGACGGGCCCTCCCCCGCGCTGGGCGATCGCACAGGGCCGGTACCGGTCGCGGGTGTGACCGACCCCTCCTTGACCTCGGTTGACTCCCGGTTCGGCCGCGTGATGGGATCCTGGGGCCAAACGGAGGCATGGAGAGGAAGCCGGTGCGAGTCCGGCGCGGTCCCGCCACTGTCACCGGGGAGCACGTTCGGAATCGCCACGGCGGGCCGTCAGGAGCCGCTGGAAGGCCCGGGGGTGCGTCCGACCCGGAAGCCAGGAGACTCTCGCCCCCGGTACGTCGATCCAGGGCGCGGACCCTGAGTGAGGACACCCACGCGATGCAGGCTGCCCCGCCCCGTCGGACTCCTGGCACCCCGCTGCCGAGCAGCCCGCCGCCGTGCGCCCCCTGACCCGCGCCGCCGCCTTCGCGCTGGGCGCCGTCGCGGGCTACGCCGCCGACGCCCGTTTCGCCGACCCGCGCCGCGGCCACCCGGTCGCCCTGTTCGGCAGCGCCGCGACCCGCCTGGAGCGGCGCGTGTGGCGCGACGACCGTGCCGCCGGAGCCGGGTACACGGCGCTGTGCGTGGGCGCGGTCGCGGCCGGTGCGCTGGCCCTGGACCGCACGGTCGGGCGCCGTCCGCTGGGCCGCGCCGCGCTGGCGGCCGCCGCGACCTGGACGGTGCTCGGCGGCACCTCGCTCACCCGGGAGGCCCGCACCATCGGCCGTTCGCTGGCCGCGGGCGATCTGACGGCCGCCCGGGAGCGGCTGCCGCACCTGTGCGGGCGCGATCCCAGCGCGCTGGACGGGCAGCAGGTCGCCCGGGCGGTGGTCGAGTCGGTGGCCGAGAACACCGCCGACGCCGTGGTGAACGCGCTGGCCTGGGGCGCCCTGGCGGGCACCCCGGGGCTGCTGGCCTTCCGCGCCGTGAACACCCTGGACGCCATGGTGGGCCACCGCTCGCCCCGCTACGCCCGCTTCGGCTGGGCCTCGGCCCGGCTGGACGACGTCGCGGGCTGGCCGGGCGCCCGGCTCACCGCGCTGCTGACGGTGGCCGCCGCGCCCGAGCCGCGGACCGCCTGGCGGGTCTGGCGCCGGGACGGCTCCGCGCACCCGAGCCCGAACGCCGGCCAGGCCGAGTCGGCCTTCGCGGGCGCGGTGGGCGTACGGCTGGGCGGGACGCTCCGGTACCCGCACGAACCGAAGGGCGCCCCGGAGCCGAGAGCGACGAGCGAGGAGCCCCCGGAGGCGAGTGCGGAGCCACGTGAGCGGGTGGAGCACCGGCCGGTGCTGGGCGCCGAGTTGCGGCCGGTGACGGTGGACGACATCGAGCGGGCCTGCACGCTGTCCCGGCGGGTGGGCGCGCTGGCGCTGGGTACGACGGTCGCGGGGCACGTCCTGCTGCGGCTGCTGTTCCGGAAGAGGAGGGGTGGGGCATGAACAACGCGCTGCTGGTCGCCGGGACGACCTCCGACGCGGGCAAGAGCGTGGTGACGGCCGGGATCTGCCGTTGGCTGGCCCGCCAGGGCGTGCGGGTCGCGCCGTTCAAGGCGCAGAACATGTCGCTGAACTCCTTCGTCACCGCGGACGGCGCCGAGATCGGCCGTGCCCAGGCGATGCAGGCGCAGGCCGCCCGGGTGGCGCCGGAGGCGGCGATGAACCCGGTGCTGCTGAAGCCCGGCGCGGACGGCCGTAGCCAGGTGGTGCTGCTCGGCCGGCCGGTCGCCGAGGTGGGCGCGCTGGACTACCGCGAGCGCAAGCCCGTCCTGCTGGAGCGCGCCCTGGAGTGCCTGGCGGACCTGCGCCGGCGCTACGACGTGGTGGTGTGCGAGGGCGCCGGCTCGCCCGCCGAGATCAACCTGCGCGACCGGGACATCGCCAACATGGGACTGGCCACGGCCGCCGCCCTGCCGGTGCTGGTGGTCGGGGACATCGACCGCGGCGGGGTCTTCGCGGCCATGTACGGGACGCTGGCGCTGCTGTCCGCGGAGGACCAGCGGCACGTGGCGGGCTGGTTCGTCAACAAGTTCCGCGGCGACGCCCGGCTGCTGGCGCCCGGGCTGGAGATGCTGCGCGAGCTGACCGGCCGTCCGGTGCTGGGCACGCTGCCGATGCTGCCGGGGCTGTGGCTGGACGCCGAGGACTCGCTGGACCTGTCCACGGTGGTCGACCGGGTCGACGGCCGCGGGCCGCTGGGGGCGGACGTGCTGCGGGTGGCCGTGGTGCGCCTCCCCCGGCTGTCCAACTTCACCGACCTGGACGCGCTGGCGCAGGAGCCGGGCGTGCTGGTGCGCTGGGCGACCCGGCCGGAGGAGCTGGCCGACGCCGACCTGGTGGTGCTGCCCGGCACCCGGGCGACCGTCGCGGACCTCGCCTGGCTGCGTGAACGGGGCCTGGAGCCGGCGCTGAAGGCGCGGGCGGCGGCCGGACTGCCGGTCCTCGGGGTCTGCGGCGGCTACCAGATGCTGGCGCGCTCGATCGAGGACGAGGTGGAGTCCGGGGCGGGGCTCGTCGACGGGCTGGGACTGCTGCCGACCGACGTCCGCTTCGGCGCTGAGAAGGTGCTGGCGCGCCCGGTCGGCGAGGCGTACGGGCAGCGGGTCGAGGGCTACGAGATCCACCACGGGATCGTGGCGGTCGAGGGCGGCGAGGCCTTCCTGGACGGCTGCCGGGTCGGCTCGGTGTGGGGCACCACCTGGCACGGCGCACTGGAGAACGACGGCTTCCGCCGCGAGTTCCTGCGCGAGGTCGCCGAGTTGGCGGGGCGGGCGTTCGTGCCGGCGCCGGACACCTCCTTCGCCGCGGCGCGCGAGGCCCGGCTCGACCGGCTGGGCGACCTGATCGAGGAGCACGCGGACACCGACGCGCTGTGGAAGCTGATCGAGGGCGGGGTGCCGGCGGCCGGAACGCTGCCGTTCCTCCCGCCCGGGGCACCTGGGAGTGACGCATGAGTGACGTCCGCTATCCGTTCACCGCGATCGTCGGCATGGCCGACCTGCGGCTCGGGCTGCTGCTGAACGCGGTCTCCCCGGCCGTGGGCGGCGTGCTGGTGCGCGGCGAGAAGGGCACCGCGAAGTCGACCATGGTGCGCGCGCTGGCCGGGCTGCTGCCCTCCATCGCCACCGTGGACGGCTGCCGCTTCGCCTGCGACCCGGCCGCGCCGGACCCGCAGTGCCCGGACGGCCCGCACCCCGCCTCGTCGTCCGCTTCCGAATTCCCCTCGCAGCTCGTCGAGTTGCCGGTCGGCGTGGCCGAGGACCGGATCGTCGGCTCGCTCGACCTGGAACGCGCGCTCGCCGAGGGCGTCAAGGCGTACGAGCCCGGTCTGCTGGCCAAGGCGCACCGCGGCGTGCTGTACATCGACGAGGTGAACCTGCTCCAGGACCACGTGGTGGACCTGCTGCTGGACGCCGCCGCGATGGGCCGCTCGTACGTCGAGCGCGAGGGCGTGTCGGTGCGGCACGCGGCGCGGTTCCTGCTGGTCGG
The DNA here is from genome assembly GCF_044329365.1 of Kitasatospora sp. NPDC017646. NCBI lineage: Bacteria > Bacillati > Actinomycetota > Actinomycetes > Kitasatosporales > Streptomycetaceae > Kitasatospora > Kitasatospora sp. NPDC017646. The sequence goes on from NZ_JBIRJC010000007.1 coordinate 82,672, forward strand.
CACGATGAACCCGGAGGAGGGCGAGCTGCGGCCGCAGCTGCTCGACCGCTTCGGCCTGACCGTCGAGATCGCCGCCACCCGGGACCCGGCCGAGCGCGCCGAGGTGGTCCGGCGCCGGCTCGCGTACGACGCGGACCCGGCCGGCTTCGCGGCGCGCTTCGCGGCGGAGGAGCGGGAGCTCGCCGAACGCATCACCGCCGCACGGGAACTGCTGCCCAAGGTCGAGCTGACGGACGTGGCGCTGCGTCAGATCACCGCCGTCTGCGCGGCGTTCGAGGTGGACGGCCTGCGCGCGGACATCGTGATGGCCCGCACCGCGGTCGCGCTGGCCGCCTGGGCCGGGCGGGCGGAGGTGCTGGAGGAGGACGTCCGCAAGGCCGCCCAGCTGGCCCTGCCGCACCGGCGCCGGCGCAACCCGTTCGACGCTCCGGGGCTGGACGAGGAGCAGTTGGACCGGACGCTGGAGGAGCACGCCCAGCCGGAGGACCCGGAGCCCGAGGGCGACGGGCCCGGCCCGGACGGGGACGGCCCGGACGGGGACGGCCCGGACGGGAACGGCCCCGACGGCGGCGGCGGCCCCGACGGCGGCGGCGCCCCGGAGCCCTTCGACGGCGGCGCCCCGCAGGCCCCCGCCGCCGGGAGCGGCGCTCCGGACGCCGAGGCGCCCGCGCAGCAGCCCGTCCCCGCCCAACACCCGGCCCCCGCCCGCGAGTCGGCCCCCGTCGCGGCCGGGGACCCGTACCGGACCCGGCTGTTCACCGTGCGGGGCACCGGCCGCGGCGCGCAGGGCCGCCGCTCCCCCGCCGAGACCACCGGCGGGCACACCATCCGGGCCCGCCGGCCCCGGGGGCCCCTGAGCCGGCTGCACCTGACCGCGACCATCCAGGCCGCCGCGCCGCACCAGGTGGCGCGCGGGCGGGCCGGCCGGGCGCTGGTGCTGCACAAGGACGACTTCCGCGAACAGGTGCGCCAGGGACGGGAGTCCAACCTCGTCCTGTTCGTGGTGGACGCCTCCGGTTCGATGGCCGCCCGGCAGCGGATGACCGCCGTGAAGGGCGCGGTGCTGTCACTGCTGATGGACGCCTACCAGCGCCGGGACAAGATCGGCATGATCACCTTCCGGGGCGCGGACGCCGAGCTGGCGCTGCCGCCCACCTCCTCGGTGGAGGTCGGCGCGGCCCGGCTGGAGTCGCTCCCCACCGGCGGGCGGACCCCGCTGGCCGCGGGCCTGCTGCGCGCCCACGAGGTGCTGCGGGTGGAGCGCCTGCGCGACCCGAACCGGCGCCCGCTGCTGGTCGTAGTGACCGACGGCCGGGCCACCGGCGGGCGGGACGCGCTCGCCCGCTCGCAGCGCGCGGCCGCGCTGTTCGCCGCCCAGGGCACGGCCAGCGTGGTGCTGGACTGCGAGTCCGGACCGGTCCGCCTGGGCCTGGCCCGTACCCTGGCCGGGCTGCTCGGCGGCAGCGCCGTCAGCCTGGACGAGCTGCGCGCGGAGGGCGTGGCCTCGCTCGTCCGTGAGAACCGCGAGGACCATGCGAACCGTGCGGCTCGCGCGGGCCGTGCGAGCCGTGCGACCACCACTCCGATGCGAAAGGCGGCCTGACCGACATGCCCAAGGGCGTCCCCGAGAGCGTTCCCGACGACGGCCTGACCACCCGCCAGCGCCGTACCCAGCCGATCACCGCCGTGCACACCGGCCCGGGGAAGGGCAAGTCCACGGCCGCCTTCGGCATGGCGCTGCGGGCCTGGAACCAGGGCTGGTCGGTCGGGGTGTTCCAGTTCGTGAAGTCCGCCAAGTGGAAGGTCGGCGAGGAGAACGCGCTGCGCGTGCTCGGCGCCTCCGGCGAGGGCGGCACCGTCGACTGGCACAAGATGGGCTCCGGCTGGTCCTGGATCCAGCGCTCCGCCGAGCAGGAGATGTCCAGCGAGGAGGCGGCCAAGGAGGGCTGGGAACAGGTCAAGCGGGACCTCGCGGCCGAGACCTACCGCTTCTACGTTCTGGACGAGTTCACCTACCCGATGCACTGGGGGTGGATCGACCCGGAGGAGGTCGTCTCGGTGCTCGAGGACCGCCCGGGCAGCCAGCACGTCGTCATCACCGGCCGGTACGCGCCCGAGGCGCTGACCGGGTTCGCCGACCTGGTCACCGAGATGACCAAGGTCAAGCACCCCATGGACGCCGGCCGCAAGGGCCAGCGTGGCATCGAGTGGTGACCTCTTGAGCGACGTCCCCCGCCTCGTCGTCGCCGCGCCCTCCTCCGGCGCCGGCAAGACCACCGTCGCCACCGGTCTGATCGCGGCGCTCGCCGCGCGCGGGCTGGCGGTGTCGCCGCACAAGGTCGGCCCCGACTACATCGACCCGGGCTACCACGCGCTCGCCGCCGGGCGCCCGGGCCGCAACCTGGACGCCTTCATGTGCGGGCCGGAGCGGATCGCCCCGCTGTTCCTGCACGGCGCCGCGGGGGCGGACGTCGCGGTGGTCGAGGGGGTCATGGGCCTGTTCGACGGCGCCTCCGGGCGCGGCGAGCTGGCGTCCACCGCGCACGTCGCCAAGCTGCTACGGGCGCCCGTGGTGCTGGTCGTGGACGGCTCCTCGCAGTCCCGCTCGGTGGCCGCGCTAGTGCACGGCTTCGCGTCCTGGGACCCGCAGGTGCGCCTCGCCGGGGTGATCCTCAACCGGGTCGCCTCCGACCGGCACGAGCAACTCCTGCGCGAGGCCCTGGAGGAGGGCTCCGGGGTGCCCGTCCTGGGTGCGCTACGCCGCTCGGCGGCGGTGGCCACGCCGTCCCGGCACCTCGGGCTCGTCCCGGCGGTGGAGCGCTCGGCGGAGGCGCTCAAGGCGGTCGCGGACATGGGCTCCCTCGTCGCGGCTTCGGTCGATCTGGACGCCGTACTGGAACTCGCGCGTAGCGCACCCGAGTTGGACGCAGAACCGTGGGACCCGTCGACGGAGGTCGCGCCGGTCGCCGGACGGCCGCGGATCGCGGTGGCGGGCGGCGCCGCGTTCTCCTTCTCGTACGCCGAGAACGCCGAACTGCTCGGCGCGGCGGGAGCGGAGGTCGTCCCCTTCGACCCGCTGCACGCCTCGGCGCTGCCGGAGGGCACGGCCGGACTGGTCATCGGCGGCGGCTTCCCGGAGCTGTACGTACGGGAGTTGAGCGGTAACGCGGCGCTGCGCTCGGCCATCTCCGCGTTCGCCGCGGCGGGCGGGCCGGTCGCCGCCGAATGTGCCGGACTGCTGTACCTGGGGCGGGAGTTGGACGGCCTGCCGATGTGCGGGGTGCTGGACACCGGCGCCCGGATGACCGAACGGCTCACCCTCGGCTACCGGGAGGCCGTCGCCCTGCACGACTCCCCGCTCGCCCCGGCCGGCACCCGGGTGCGCGGGCACGAGTTCCACCGGACGGTCTGCGAGCCGGGCGCGGGCGACCACCCGGCCTGGGGCTGGCGCCTGCCGGCCGGACCGCGCACCGAGGGCTTCGCGGGCGGCACCGTGCACGCCTCGTACCTGCACCTGCACTGGGCCGGGACGCCCGCGCTGGCCTCGTCGTTCGCCTCCGCCGCAGCGGCCTTCCAGACCGGCTCCGATCCCGGGACGGGGTCGGGCGAGCGACCGTAGAGTGGCCGCATGCATGTGATCGTCCTCAACGGCGGCTCCAGTTCCGGCAAGTCGAGCATCGCCCGCCGCCTCCAGGAGCTGCTGCCGGAGCCCTGGCTGCACCTCGGCGCGGACACCATGGTGGACGCGCTGCCGCCGTGGCTGCTCGGCGGGGACGGCGGGATCGGGGGCCTGGAGGACGGTGACGGCACGGTGGCCGTCGGACCGGTCTTCGCCCGGCTGGACGCCGCCTGGACGGTCGGCGTGGCGGCGATGGCCCGGGCCGGGGCCCCAGTCCTGGTGGACGAGGTGTTCCTCGGCGGGGCCGCCTCGCAGCAGCGGTGGCGCACGGCGCTGGAGGGCCTGGACGTGCTCTGGGTCGGCGTGCGCTGTGACCCGGCGGTGGCCGCGGCCCGGGAGGCCGCGCGCGGCGACCGGGTCGCCGGGATGGCCGCCGCCCAGGCCGCGGCGGTGCACGAGGGCGTCGCGTATGACCTGGTCGTGGACACCTCGCAGGCCTCGCCGGACGAGTGCGCCCGGCTCGTCGCCGCGCGGGTGACCGCAGCGCAGTGAGCCCCGCGCGTACGACCTCGCGCGGTTGACCGTCCGGCAGCGACCGCCCTTCCCGCGCAGGCCCCCACATGGCCGGGCAGTACGAGTACACCGCCGAGACCAGGTGCCGGTAACCAGGGCACCGGCACCAGCGACTACCGCTCCTACTCCCCCCGACGTCGAGGTGTCCGCCGAGGGACTGCCGGCCATCCCCGGCTCCGCCGACCCCCGTCTTCCGCGGCGGCAGGGCCCGCTGGAACCCGGAGCAGCCGCTGCTCGTCGCGCTCTCCCGGTGCCACCTGCTCCCGTACCCGCACCTGTGCGCGGCGAACGGCGTCGTGGTGACCTCGTACGTCGACCGGCCGGTCGGCCACCATGGCCGTGTCGCCGGAGGGCGGGCACTTCACCTCGGTGGCGCTGCACCCGCGGGTCGAGGTCGCCGGGGCGGGCACGGCGGAGCAGGCGCTCGCCCTGCACGCGCAGGCGCACCGGGTCGGCTTCATCGCCGGCTCGGTCGACTTCCCGGTGCGGCACGAGCCCTGGGTGGCGGTCGGGTTGGAGGCCGGCGGGCTACAGGGCGAGCGTCTGCCAGCCGCGGGTGATCTGGTCGTGGACGGCCGCCGGGTCCGGCGGCGTCGGCTGGGCCGCCGCGAGCGCCGCCGGCAGGCCGGTACCGTCCGCCGGGCGCTGCGCCGGATCGATGGCCAGGGCCCGGGTGACGACGGTGCTCGTGGACGGCACGCGGCTCACCGCCACCGGCGGCGGGCCGGGCACCCTGACGTACATGGCGCGAGCACCAGTCCGGTCAGCCGTGCCCGGGTCGAACCGGACGTCCAGATCTCCCGGGGCAGGCCGACGGTCAGCAACTTGCGCTGGGTCAGGTACCAGAGCGACAGCCACAGCAGCAGGAACCCGATGAAGAGCACGAGGTACCGGGTCCGCGCCACGGCCTGGGAGATGTGCCATTCGCGGGCGAGGTACACGGCGTTGTCGAGGCCGAACGGCCGTTCCAGCAGGTAGCAGCTGTGGAGGTCCTCGAAGTACACGGCGAAGTACGCTCCGACGCCGGCGACCAGACCGACCGCCAGCTCGCCGAAGGTCGCCCCGAGGCCGCCCGGCGCTCCCTCGGTCGCGTCCGCGCCGGTGGCCGCCAACGCCCGCCGTCGGGTGGCCGTTTGGGCGCGCACCAGCACCGGAAGGGCCACCAGCCGCACCAGCAGCGCCGAGCCGATCGTGAGCACCAGCGCCATGACGAGCAAGTCCGGCATGTTTCCCCCTGCCTGATCGGGCAAAGGGAGTACAGGGGGCCGCCCGGGGCCGCCCGTCTTCCGCTGTCAGCCCCCCTCTCAGGCTTCCTCGTCCAACAGCGCGGTGAGGTAGCGGTCGATCTCGACGCGCAACTCCTCCGGCATCGGCACCTGCCAGTGCCCGCTGCCGGCCGTCGCGTTGAACAGCACGCCGTCGCACCAGCGGATCAGCCGGCGGGCGTCCGACTCCGGGTCGGTGGAGCCGGAGGCGGCGAGCAGCTCGGCGGCGAGCTGGGCGAAGCGGGCGCCCAGGCGGTCGTAGACGGAGCGCAGTTCGGGCCGGCGGGTGGCCTCCAGGGCGAGTTCCAGGCGGGCAAGGGTGAGCCTGCGGCCGCTGGTGAGCGCCTGGAAGAGCGCCTCGGCGCCGACCTCGACCAGCAGTTCGCGCGGCGGGAGGGTGGCCCCCGACAGCTCGCCCTCGATGAGGACCGGGTAGTCGGCGGTCTCCCGCTCGACGATCCGGACGAGCACGAGTTCCAGCAGGGCGGCCCTGGTCCGGGCCAGGTTGGAGGTCGAGCCGGCGGGCAGGCCGGAGGCGTCGTCCACGGCGCGGTGGGTGAGCCCGCGCAGGCCGGCATCGGCGATCAGGTCGATGGCGGCGTCGGCGATCAGGGTCGGTCGCGGGGGCGTCAGCGGGGGTGTCATAGGTCCGATCATGGCCTTTCCGGTCGGGCTCCCCTAACTCACTACAGCCGTAGTTTACGGCTCACTACACATGCAGTACGGTGCTGAAGCAGCGGACACTACGCCTGTAGTGACCGGATCGTGCGAGAAGAGGAGCCCCTCATGCCTCCCATGGGCCTGCACCAGGCGATCGTCATCGGCGGTGGCATCGGCGGCCTCAGCGCCGCGCTCGCGCTTCACCGGCAAGGCATCCCCGTCACCGTCCACGAACGCGCCGCCTCACTGGAACCGGTCGGCGCCGGACTCGCCCTCGCCCCCAACGCCCTGCGCGCCCTCGACCGGCTCGGTGTCGGCCACCGGCTGCGCGCCCTCGCCGCCCCGCACCCCGCCATCGGCGTGCGCCACCCCTCCGGCCGCTGGCTCGCCCGCACCAGCACCGCCGCGGTCGAGGCCCACTTCGGCGACCCGATCGCCGCGGTTCCCCGCGCCGACGTCATCGCCGCCCTGCTCGACGCCCTCCCGGAGGGCACCGTCCACACCGACTCCCCCGCCACCGTCATCGACCCCGGCGACGACCGGCACCCCGCCGTCGTCCGCACCGCCGACGGGGACCGGAGCGCCGGACTGGTCGTCGCCGCCGACGGCATCCGCTCCGCCACCCGCGGCCTGCTCTTTCCCGGACACCCCGGCCCGCGCTACAGCGGCTTCACCACCTGGCGTTCCATCGTCACCCCGGACCGCCGCCCGACCGCCGCCGGAGAGGTCTGGGGCCGCGGCCGGCTCGCTGGGATCGTCCCGCTCGCCGACGGCCGGGTCTACGTCTACGGCGCGGCCCTCTCCCCGGCCGGCGCCCGGGCCGCCGCCGGCGAACACGCCGAACTCCAGCGGCTGTTCGGCGACTGGTGCGCGCCCGTCCCCCAGCTGTTCAGCCTCGCCGAACCCGACCGGCTTCTCCGCAACGACGTCTGGGAGCTCGCCGACCCCCTGCCCGCCCACCACCACGGCCGCGTCGCCCTCCTCGGCGACGCCGCCCACGCCATGTGCCCCTTCCTCGGCCAGGGCGCCTGCCAGGCCATCGAGGACGCCGTCGTCCTCGCCTCCCTCCTCGGTCCCGAAACCGCCGACCCCGCTGCCGCCCTCCCCACCTACAGCGCCACCCGCCTCCCCCGCACCACCGCCATCGTCACCGCCTCCCGCCGCGCCGGCGCCCTCATCGCCCTCCACAGCCCGGCCGCGACCCTCCTGCGCACCATCGCCCTCACCCTCGCCGACCTCCTCCCCACCCGCACCCTCCTCCGCCGCTCCGCCTCGATCTACGACTGGCGGCCCCCAGCCCCGGTGCGAGGGGCGTGAGGAGACCGCGTCCCTTCGGACGAGCACCCTCACCTGGCGAACGGAGGGTTCTCGCCCCGGCTACGCGTCGGTGTCCTTCGGGTGCCGGGGCGAGGCCCGGACGAAGTGCACTGTGCGAGTCGCCTCGTCCACCAGGTACCGCACCCGGCCGCCGGCCGTCACCTCGTACTCCCACTGCGGAAGCTCGACACCTCCCAGAACCCGGGTCGCCAGGCGCCCTCGGAGCCGGTGCTGCCGATCCGGATCCGTTCTGGCGAGCGGGTTCGCCCGCAGGGCTTCAAAGCATCGGCTCGAGAGGTCGGAGAAGGACACAGTGAGGGTCGACATGACTCGACGCCAATTCGGAATACGTTCCGAAGTCAAGGGCGATTGCTGCGCACGCGTGATCGGCCGAGGCCGGGCGAGGCCCGGCCCGGTGTCGGTGGTGATTGCGACGATGGGTGGCATGAGTGACTCCAGACGGGCCATCGCTGACTACTGGGACGCTGCCGCACCGGGCTTCGATGACGAGCCGGATCACGGGTTGCGGGCGGCCGGGACGCGGGAGGCGTGGGGGCGGCGGGTTCGGGGGTGGCTACCGACAAGAACGGTGGACGTGCTCGATGTCGGCTGTGGAACGGGCTCGTTGGCGGAGTTGGTCGCGACGGGCGGGCATCGGGTGGCCGGGGTGGACCTGGCACCGCGGATGGTGGCGCGGGCGCGGGCGAAGCTGGCGGCGGCCGGGGTGGCGGGGCGGTTCCTGGTGGGGGACGCGAGCGCGCCGCCGGTGCGGGAGGGCAGCTTCGACGTGCTGCTCTGCCGGCATGTGATCTGGACGCTGCCCGACCCGGAGCGGGCCCTGCGCGCCTGGGTGCGGCTGCTCCGGCCGGGCGGGCGGCTGGTGTTGGTCGAGGGCCGGTGGCGCGAGACCGCAGGGCAGGCGGAGCCGTACGTCGCCGGAGCGGAGCGGCTGCCGTGGGGCGGCGGCGTCGGGGCGGAGGAACTCGCGGCGGCAGTGCGGCCGTTGGTCGCCGAGCTGCGCGTCGAGCCGCTCAGCGGGGACGCCGCCCTGTGGGGCGGACCGGTGGACGACGAGCGCTACGCGGTGGTCGCCGGCCTGTAGCGGGCGGTCATGATCCGCTGCCGAAGGTGCCGTTGAGCGGGTCGCGGCGGAGGCAGACGGCGCAGCGGAGGCGGGTGTAGATCGCCACCGTGCCCATGCAGACGTCCTCCCGGCCGTCCATCGGGGTCGCCGAGGCGGCCGGCTTCCCGCACTCCAGGCACGAGCGACGGGGCCGGGCGGCTGTCCCTGGGGGTCCTGTGCTTCATCAGGCCTCTCCTCCAGTAGGGCGTCCCGATGGAGTAACGCGGCCGGGCGGGTAGTGGTCACGCGAACTACCGCAGCGTCACGGCGGTTCAGCCGAATCGCAGGCGTATCGCCTCGCTAGTGCCGTGGCCGAGGCGGGCGGCCCAGGCGAGTGCCTCGGCCATCGTGACCTCGGGACCGGCGAGGCGGGCGGCCGCGAGGGTGGGCGGTACCCGGTCCGCGTCCAGCAGTTCGCTCCACTGGCGGCTGTCGAGGGCGAGGTAGCGCAGACCGGGGAGTTCGGCGAGCACGGCGAGGTCGCGGACCGCCGCGTCGGCGAGGTGGAGGCCGTGCAGGTTCGGCAGGGTGCGCAGGACGGCCAGGCCCGCCGGGGCGGATGTGGTCGACTCCAGTGCCGCGCCACGCGCTCGATCACTGTCCCGCCCCCCGGCGTCCGGTGCTGCGGACCAGCATGGCAGGGGGCACTGACAGCCGCTCAGTCGACGAGGGACTCGGTGTCGCCGTGGGCGACGAGGAGCTTGCGCAGCAGGGTGTCGAGCTGGGCGCGTTCGTCGGCGTCGAGGGCGGTGAGGATGCGCTCCTCGTTCTGGAGGTGGCCGGGCAGGGTGGCGTCGATGAGTTCCTTGCCGGCCGGGGTGAGGCGGACCAGCACGGCGCGGCGGTCGGTGGGGCAGGGGTTGCGTTCGACCAGGCCCTTGGCGGAGAGCTTGTCGACGCGGTTGGTGATGGCGCCGGAGGTGACCATGGCGGACTTGAGCAGGGCGCGGGCGTTGAGCTCGTAGGGCTCGCCGGAGCGGCGCAGGGTGGCGAGGACGTCGAACTCGGAGGAGTCCAGGCCGCAGGTGAGGAAGTACTCGCGGAGGGCGTTGTCGACCCGCACGTTGAGCCGCCGGAGCCGGCCGATCAGGGCCATGGCCTCCAGGTCGAGGCCCGGGTCGACCCTCCGCCACTGCTCGGCGATGTCGTCGACGGTGTCGCGTTGCTGCATGACCTGTCATCTCCCTCTGGGTACCGCCACTGCCAAATATCTTAACATTCACATACTTGACGTTCGCCGATCCGGGGCGTAGAAATATCTCAACGTTCAGATAGTCAACGTTGAGGGGATCGGGATCACCATGGACCGCAAGCGCGCAGGGATCGCCGCCACCGCCGCACTCGCCCCGGCCGCCTGGGGCACCACCTACCTGGTCACCACCCAGCTGCTGCCCGAAGGCCGCCCGCTGCTGCTCGCCGCGCTGCGGGCGCTGCCGGCCGGGCTGCTCCTGCTGATGATCGGCCGCACACTCCCCAAGGGGCGCTGGTGGGGGCGCGCGGCGGTGCTGGGGATGCTCAACATCGGATTGTTCTTCCCGCTCACCTTCGTCGGCGCCTACCGCCTGCCCGGCGGCGTCGCGGCCACCATCGGGGCGATCCAGCCGCTGCTGGTCGCCGGGTTCTCGATCGGCGTGCTCCGCGTACGGCCCGGGCGCCGCGCGCTGCTCGCCGGGCTGGCCGGCGTCGGCGGGGTGGCGCTGCTCGTGCTCAAGAGCGGGGCGAAGCTGGACGGCGTCGGGATCGCCGCGATGGTCACCGCGATCGGGCTGATGGCCATGGGCACCGTCCTCACCCGCCGCTGGGGCCGCCCGGAGGGGGCCACCATGGTCGACCTCACGGCATGGCAGCTGCTCGCCGGCTCGGTCTTCCTGGTCCCGCTCGCGGCGGTGGTCGAGGGCGCGCCGCCGGCCCTGAGCGCCTCCAACCTGGCGGGCTTCGCGTACCTCGGGCTGTTCAGCACCGCGCTCGGGTACGTCCTGTGGTTCCGCGGCATCGAGCGGCTCGGCGCCGGGCCGGCGTCCTTCCTGGGACTGATCAACCCGGTGGTGGCCACCGTCGGCGGCCTGGTCGTGCTCGGCCAGACCCTCACCCCGTGGCAGGTGCTGGGCCTGGTGCTGGCGTTGGGCGCCATGCTCATCGGCCAGGCCCCGGCCCGCCGGGGCGCCACGGCGGGCCCGGCTCCGGCGCCGCGGGCAGCCGCCGCCGAGGCACCCGCAGCTCAGGCACCCGCAGCTCAGGTATCCGCAGGTCAGGTACCGACGGCCCCGGCACCCACGGCTCGGACCGAACCGCTCCGGACGGCAGCCGCCCGCTGACGGTCCCAGCCCCTCCGCCCCGTTCGCCCCGCCCGGCACCACCGCCCGGCGGGGCCCGAGCGCTTTCCGGCGCCTCCTCAGCCGGTGGCGCGGACGTAGATGTCGGCGGCCCCCGGCAGGCCGCCCGGGATGGTGGCGACGTAGATCCGGCGGGCCGTCGCGGCCCGGGCGGCGACGGCGGACGGGGTGGCGCTGGGCGTCCAGGTCGGGGTGGGGCTGGGCGTCCAGGTCGGGGTGGGGCTCAGGGTCGGAGTCGGCCTCGGCGCATCGTCCCCAGGGGCGTCGTCCCCCGGGGCGTCGTCCTCGGGCTCACCGGCCACAGCCGCGCTTCCCGCGCCGTCCGCGTCGTCAGGGTCGGCCCCCGCCGACGTCGGCTCCGCCGCGATCGCGACGGGCGCGGCAGAAGCGGCAGAATCGGCAGAAGCGCCAGGCGTCCCCGGCACGGCGGAAGCGGCAGGCGTGCCCGGCGTAGCGGGCGTCTCGGGCGTGCCCGCCGCGCTCGGCCCCGAAGAAGGCGCGGAGCCCGGCGCCGGCTCCTCCGGCAGCTCCGGCGCCTCCGCCGGCTCGTCACCCCCGAGGGCGGCGGCGAGATCCGGCGGCAGCGGCGCCGCGGGTCCGGGCTCGGGCAGGTCGTAGGTGCGCAGGAAGTCGCCGAGGCCGGGTTCCTTGCCGCCGCCGAGCCGGTAGTGGAGGTAGGCGATGGGCGCGCCGTCCGAGGTGCGGGTGTAGACGGCGCCGACCGGGACGTAGTAGCGGCCGGCGCCGGGGTGCTGGGAGGGGTGGAGGCCGGCCAGGCGCTCGGCGCGGTCGCGGTCGGTCTCCCGGCCGCCGACGCCTCCGGCGGTGAGCGCGTTGACGCCGCGCACCACCAGGGCGGCGGCGACGGACACGCACAGCACCAGTCCCACGGCGACGGTGCGCCGCAGGACCGGGCGGCCGTGCAGGGCGGGCCAGGAGTCGGTGACCATGCGCTCGGGTGGGATGCCGTCCACGGTTGTCTCGCTCCCCCGTTCGATCAGGACGCCCGGCCGGACCCTTCGGTCGGGGCGTCACACTGTGCTCGACGTGGGACGGTAGCGGAGAGTTCCTCAGCCGAGGTAGGCGGGGGCGACGGCAGCCCTGGTGACCAGCCGCGCAGCGCCGGAGCCGTCCGCCGGGACGGTCCACAGGTCGGCGCCGTAGTCGCCCGGCAGGGCGTAGAGCAGGGTGCCGTCGTCGGACCAGAGCGCCTGGTCGTCGATGTTGCGCTGCTCGGCGGTGGCGGTCTCGGTCCCGGTCGCCAGGTCGAGCACGTACAACCGCCAGGGGGCGTCGGGCGACAGGCCGGGGACGCGCTTCTTGTAGGCGATGCGGGTGCCGTCCGGGGAGAGGGACGGGCATTCGACGTTGTCGTGGAGGGTGGTGAGGGTGCGGGCGGCGAGGTCGCCGCGGACGAGGTGGGTCCGCCCGGAGGTGGCGAGGGTGGCGTAGAAGATGTCGTCGTCGGCGAAGGTGACGCCCCAGATGTTGACGTCGTGCGCCTGGTACGGGTGGCCGTCCTTGATGACGGCGAAGTCCTCCAGGTTCTCCCGCAGGTTCCAGTCCCGCACGTCCACGATCGAGGTGCGGGTGGAGAAGTCGGTGCCCGCGTAGGAGTCGCCGCTGACGAAGACCGTCCAGGCGGCGAGGTGCCCGGACGGGGAGACCCGGGCGCGGGTGGGGATGCCGGCGGCGGGGAAGGAACGCCGTTCGCGCAGGTGGTCGTCGAGGACGACGGCTCGGTAGGTGTCCTCCAGAGCGCCGTGCTGGGCCTGGAGGCAGATGCCGGTCCCGGCTGCGGCGTGGAAGCGCAGGCACTGGGTGCCGGAGGCGGTGCGCGCGCCGTCGGGGTGGTCGGCGGGGACGGTGGTGACCTCGTCCCGGTGCGGGCCCCAGGCCATGTTGCGGAACAGCAACTGACGGCCGTTCGGGGGGACTTGGAGGGAAACGTTCCCGGGGCTGACGGCCGGCCCGCCGGACTGGGCCTCGTCCCGGCGGGCGGTGCGGTCGGCCGCGTGGAGGACGGCCCCGGTGCCGACCGCGCCGAGCACCAGCACGGCGACCAGCAGCACGATCACCCTGGCACGGTTGGTCTGCAGGTTGTTCGGCAGGTTCACGCACTCTCCTCGGCAGCAAGGGTCCCGTCGGCCACGACGGTCCCGGACGAACGCAGCACCACCGCCGCACCGGCCACGCACAGCGCCAGCGCTCCCGCCGACCAGGCCAGCGCGGTCGGACCGCCCACCGCGCTCCACAACGCGCCGAACAGCAGCGAGCAGCCGAACCGGGCCAGCGCCTGCCCGGTGCCGACCAGGGCGAGCCCCGCACCGCGCTGCCCGGCGGGTACGGCGTCGGCCACGGCGGCGGCGAGCACGCCGTCGGTGGCGGCGTAGAACGAGCCGTGCAGCACCAGGACGCAGAGCACCGCGGGCAGTCCGCGCAGCGGCGAGAGCAGCAGCCCGTACGCGAGCAGCAGCACCCCGTGCCCGAGCAGGAAGAGCCGGCGGCGCCCGATCCGGTCGGCGAGCGAACCCAGCGGGACGGCGAGCAACAGGAAGGCGGCCGCGGTGCCGAGCGGCAGCAGGGGGAACAGGTCGACGGACAGGCCCAGCCGGCGTTGGATCAGCAGGTAGAGGAAGGAGTCGCTGACGGTGGTGAGCCCGAGCAGCACGGCGCACGCGGTGAGCCGGCGCAGGCCTGGCAGGCGCAGCAGGGTGAGACCGCTGCGCAGCGTCGGCGCGACAGCTGACGACTGGTCACCGCCCTGCCGATGGGGCACGAACAGCAGCAGGATCAGCACGCCCAGCGCGGCGACGCAGGAGCTGACCGTGAACACCGCGTCGTAGCCGTGCCGTTCGCCGCCGTCCGCGAGCATCGGGCCGCCGGCCAGGCGCAGCACCAGGAAGGCGGTGAGCGGGCCGAGCAGGGCGCCGGCCGTGTCCATCGCCCGGTGCACGCCGAACGCCCTTCCGCGGTGGGCGGGTTCGGTGGCCAGCGAGATCATCGCGTCCCGGGGCGCGGTGCGCAGGCCCTTGCCGGTGCGGTCGACGGCGATGACGGTGCCGATCAGCGGCACGGTGTGGACGAACAGCAGTAGCGGCCGGCACAGCGCGGACAGTCCGTAGCCGACGGCCGCGACGGCCTTGTGGCGGGCGGCCCCGTCGCGGCCGCGGCGGTCGGCGAGGTGGCCGCCGACCAGCCGGACCAGGGCGCTGAAGCCGTTCTGGATGCCGTCGAGCAGGCCGAAGCCGAGCGGGGAGAGGCCGAGTCCGGTGAGCAGGTAGAGCGGGAGCACGGCGTTGACCATCTCGGAGGAGACGTCGGTGACCATGCTGACGGTGCCGAGGGCGAGGACCGCCCCCGGCACGGCGCGCAGGGCGGCGCCCCGCCGCACCTGGCCGGTGGCCGGTGCGACGGGGGCCTTGGAACTGCGGGAGTCCGCGACGTACACCGGTGTCAGTTCCAGATGCCGGTGATGTCGGCGGCGTCGGCGGAGTTGCCGGCGTGGGCGTTGACGCCGGCCAGGTCCTCCAGGGTGTGGAGCACGTCGTAGTGGTTGTAGGTGGTGGCGGTGGAGCTGCCGGGGGCGACGTGGGCGCCGTAGACGAGGGTCGGGATGCGGTTGCCGGCCAGGCGGTTGTCCTCGTCGAAGGTCACGACCAGCAGGCTGTTGTTGCTCTTGGCCCACTGGGCGTACGCGTCGAGGTTCGTCTGGAGCCAGGAGTCGCCGGTGCCCACCGAACAGTCGTGCATGTCGTCGCACAGGTCCGGGATGACGAAGGAGACCTTGGGCAGGGTGGTGAAGTCGGTCGGGAACGCGTCCATGCCGTAGGCGCTGGAGGTGGGCACGTTGCCGAAGCCGAACCACGGGTTGTGCTTCTGCGCGTAGTTGCCGCTGCTGCAGTCGGTGGCGCCGACGGACGGCAGGCCCTCGTTGTAGCTGGCCCAGGTCTGGTTGGCGGCGAGCAGCTCGGAGGCCAGGTTGGGCTGCTGCAACGCGCCGACGTCCACGCAGCTGTCGTCCGTGACGCCCTGCGCGCTGCCGGAGAAGATCATGTAGTAGTTGGGCTGGCTCGGGTGGGTGAGCGCGTACGACTGGGTCAGCTTCGCGCCGCCGGCGGCCAGGGTGCCGTTGATGTACGGCGCCTTGGAGCTGCCGATGACCTGCGAGTACGCGTGGTTCTCCAGCATGACGACGACGACGTGGTCGGGCGAGG
The DNA here is from genome assembly GCF_044329365.1 of Kitasatospora sp. NPDC017646. Lineage (NCBI taxonomy): Bacteria > Bacillati > Actinomycetota > Actinomycetes > Kitasatosporales > Streptomycetaceae > Kitasatospora > Kitasatospora sp. NPDC017646. Next base: position 97,779 of record NZ_JBIRJC010000007.1, read on the forward strand.
GAAGGCCGGCCGCGGTGTCGGCGGCCGCGCTGCCGCCGGCGGCCCACAGGCCGAGCGAGCCGGCGACCAGGCCGAGGCCGGCGGCGAGGGCGGTGATCGGGCGGAGCCTGCGGCGACGTGCGGGGCGCGGGCCGGCGGTGGGGGTGCCGGGGGTGCGGAGTCGTGCGAAGGCCATGGGGTCCTCCGGTTGTCGGGGCTTCCCGGGCGGGAGCGCCGAAAACAGTAGGATCGCGGGGGTGTCGTGTACCGCACAAGAGAGGTGAAGAACAGGAGAACAGCTGCGAGGCGGTGCCGGTACGGAGCACCCGGGTGCGCGGCGACCGGGCCTCCACGTCCGCGTCGGACGTCACACGCGCCGCGATTGACCCGTTTCGGCCGCGCATGGTGGGATCACGGGGGCCCTCAGCGCAGGGCCGGGGACGGCAAGGAGTGCGGTACGTGATCGGACTGGTCGCCATCTACGGGCCGGGCCGCCCGCTGGCCGACGAACTGCAGGCCCTCTGGCCGGAGAGCTGCCACGTCTACCGGGCCTCGCGCGGCAACTGCTTCCAGGGGCCGGAGGCGATGCAGTTCGCCCTCGGCCGCCACCGGCAGGTGATCGCCGTCGGCTCGCTCGCCTCCGTCGTCGGACTGCTGACCGACGGGCGCGTCGACGTCCCGCGCGGCGCCGAGGTGCTCTGCGTGGACCCGGGACGGCGCTGGGTGATCCCGCTGACCCACACCGACTCGGCCGAGGAGCTGGCCCGCGAGGTGGCGTCCGCCCTCGGGGTCACCCCGGTGTTCACCGGCCCGCTTCCCGCCCCCGAGAACCCGCTGGACGTCCTGACGCCGCACGCCGTGCGCCACTACCGGGGCGGTGCCACCGCGACCGCCGAGGCGGCGGCGGACGGACGCCCCGTGCGGCTGGTCACGGAGGTGCCGCACCCACTGCCCGCGCTGCCTCCGAACGTCCGGCCGGACGCGCCGCAGGACGCCCCCGTCCTGCGGATCACCGACCAGGAGGACCCTGACGGCGACGACCTCCTGGTCGTCCCGCGCACCCTGGTCGTCGGCATCGGCGCGGGCAGCGGCGCCGAGGCGGCCGACGCGATGAAACTGCTGATGGCCGTGCTCGAGGAGACCGGCCACCTGCGCTCGGCGATCGCCCGACTGGCCACCGTGGCCGGCAAGGGGGAGCACCCGGCGGTGCGCTGGGCCGCGCGCTGCCTGAACGTGCCGGTGGACGAGCACCCGGCGGAGGAGCTGGCGCGACTCACGGTGCCGAACCCCTCCGAGGCCGTCGGGACGGCGGTCGGCACGGCGAGCGTCGCCGAGGCGGCGGCGCTGGCGAGCTCCGACGGCGGTCAACTCGTCGTCGCCAAGCGGAAGTCGGCGACGGCCACGGTGGCGATCGCCCGGGCCGCGGTGCGCGGACGGCTGGCACTCGTCGGCCTCGGGCCCGGGGCGCACGACCTGCTGATGCCGCGCGGGCTGGCGGAACTGCGGCGCGCCTCGGTGGTGGTGGGGCGACCCGAGGCGGTCGCGGCGGTGGCCGAGCTGCTCCGGCCGGGGACACGGCGGATCGCGGTGCCGGAGCCCGGGACGATACGGAACACTCGCGGAGTGGTGCTCGACTGGGCCGGAGTCGCGACGGACGACACCGGACAGGTCGTCGACCACACCGGGGCGGCCGTCACCCTGGCCGCGCACGGGCACGCCGTCGCCCTGGTCGCCCTCGGCGACGGCGCGGAGCTCACCGTGCCGCCCGGAGCGTACGAGGTCCTGCGGGTGCCCGGTCTGCCCGAGGCCTCCGCATGACCGCCCACGAGCCCGACCTGCGCCACCACGGCGACGCCGAGGTGCGGGCCGACGGGCGCGGCCTGGTCGACCTCACGGTCAACGTCCGCACCGGAACGCCCCCGGCCTGGCTGCGGGAGCGCCTGGCCGCCACCCTCGGCGACCTCGCCGCCTACCCCGACCAGAGCGCCGCCCGCGCCGCGGTGGCCGCCCGGCACGGGCGCCCGGCCGAGGAGGTGCTGCTCACCTCGGGGGCGGCAGAGGCCTTCGTCCTGCTCGCCCGAGTGCTGACGGCACGTCACATCATCATCGTTCACCCGCAGTTCACCGAGCCGGAGGCCGCGCTGCGGGACGCCGGGCACCGGGTGCACCGGGTGCTGCTCTCCCCCGAGGACGGCTTCCGGCTGGACACCGTCCCGGAGGAGGCGGACCTGGTCGTCCTCGGCAACCCGACCAACCCGACCTCCGTTCTGCACCCCGCCGAGGCCGTCGCCGCGCTCGCCCGGCCCGGGCGCACCCTGGTGGTGGACGAGGCGTTCATGGACACCGTGCCCGGCGAACGGGAGTCCCTCGCCCCTGCCCGGGACCTGCCCGGCCGGGTCGTCGTCTTGCGCAGCCTCACCAAGACCTGGGGCCTGGCCGGGCTGCGGATCGGCTACGTGCTCGGGCCGGCGCCGCTGATCTCCGCCCTCGGCGCAGCGCAGCCGCTCTGGCCGGTCTCCACCCCGGCACTGGTCGCCGCCGAGGTGTGCAGCGGCCCGTCAGCCCTGGCCGAGGCCGAGCAGGCGGCCGCGGAACTCGCGCTCCGGCGGGCGTACTTGATGAAGGGCCTGGCCGCCTTCCCGGCGCTGCGGGTGTACGGCGAGCCGGCCGCCTCCTTCGTCCTGGTCCGGCTGCCGGGTGCGGCCGCGGTCCGCGAGCGGCTGCGCGAGCACGGCTTCGCCGTCCGGCGCGGGGACACCTTCCCCGGCCTCGGCGAGGACTGGCTGCGGATCGCCGTACGGGATGAGGAGACCACCGACCGCTTCCTCAACGCCCTGGAGACTGTGCTCAGTTCAGCCTGACCTCGGCGCCTGGCTCGATCCGGCCCGGCGTCAGCACCTGCGCGTACACCCCCGCGCAGGGCAGCGCCGGCATCCCCTCCAGCGGGACCAGCCGGTTGCGCTCGGCCGGCACTCGCAGCGACTCCGCCCGGCGGGGCAGCGGACCGTGCCGCAGGGTGGGGACGGCGCAGCGCGGGGTGGGCGCCACGATCCGCAGCCGAAGCGTCTCCCCGACGGCCAACTCCCGCCCCACCCAGGCGTTCTCGACGAAGCCCTCGCCCTCGGTGCGGAGCACCAGGTTCGGCCGGTAGCGCTCGGCCTCGACGCCGACGGCGCACAGGGTGGCGTCGGTGATCAGGTGCACGGGCGCGAAGTCGAAGAAGCCGCCCTCCGGAGCGGCCCGACCCAACGCGTTGACCGTCACCGGGACTTCCGCCTCGATCCCGCGCGCCAGCACCTCCTCCGGCACCGCCCGCTCGACCGCCGCCCCGGGCGGGCGCTCCGCGATCAGGGCGAGCTTGCGGCCGAGCGCCTCGGACAGCTCCGTCTCGTCCGCGGACCGCCCGTCCGGCCCGGTGATCGCCACCCCACCGTCCGCGGTCGCCGCCGCCGAGTACCGCAGCAGCCCCGCCCAGAGCCGGGGGTTCTTCGCACTGGCCAGCCGCCCGGTCGCCAGGTCCAGCAGCGCCCGCTCCCGGTCCCCGGCCACGCCCCGCCCGGACACCTCCGCCGCCGAAAGCTCCTCCCCCAGCAGCGACTTCACCGGGTAGCGGCGCAGCCGCTCCACGTGGCCGATCAGCACGAGGCCTCCTCCGCCCACTCCCGCAGCGCCGCGAAGTGCAGCTCCCGCAGCCCCGCCCGGGGATCGACCCAGAGCGGCAGCGCCTCGCCGGGATGGTTCGCCGCGATCCACTCGATGTCCTGTGGCCCCAGCTCGTCGTCCACCCAGACGAACGGCCGCCCGTCCGCCCAGGCGACCAGCTCCCTGGTCTTCCAGTGCAGCCCGTCCGGATCCGTGCCGAACAGGTTCGTCCAGGGGATGTACGGGAGTTCGGGCAGTCCGACGCGCGGGCCTATCAGGCTGTTCGCCTCGGCCATCCAGGTGGTCGCCCACACCAGCTCGTACGGCAGCGCCAGCAACTCCGGCCCGTGCGCCGGGTTCAGCCACACCCGCAACGGCTCGACCTCCTCCCGCGGCTGCGGCGCGTGCCTGGCCACCCAGGAATCGGGCAGCAGCCGGTGGGCGCCGTACCCCTCCGGACACCGGCTGTCCGGCGCGGCATAGGGATTGAGCGGTCCGTCCACGTCGAGCAGGAGCAGCGGTCGTCGGGTCATGCCGTGAATTGTCGGACGGCCGAACGGGATTGACCAGTGATTTGCACCGGCGGACCGGGAGGCTGCGGCTTGCCGAACAAGGGATCGATCCCGCGATATCGTCCCGGTACGACGAATGAGCCGGGGGGCACCGTTGCCAGAGTACCGAGTGTCAACGAACCGACTCGTACTGCAAGGACAAGCCGTTCCTCGGGAACATGCCCAGAGACGACTTCAACGAAATGAGGGACTACGCAGAAGCGATCCCCGAGTCGAAGGGCATGGTTCGACATGTCGATCTGGCGACCAATGATCCCGAGAGCGTCGTCTACTGGCAGTACATGATGGCTCTCAACCACGTTCCGGGCGACGCTCGGTACGCACCGGCTCCGTGAGTCGCGGCCGAGGAGTGACGCAACGCCCGCAGGCCCTCTCCCGGGCGGGGGAGGGCCTGCGGGCGTGAGTGCCTCAGGGGCGGGTCAGACCTGGCCGGCCTTCTCCAGGGCCTCGCAGCAGGTGTTGATCAGGAGGCGGGTGACGACGTAGGGGTCGACGTTGGCGTTCGGGCGGCGGTCCTCGATGTAGCCCTTCTGCTCCACCTCGACCTGCCACGGGATGCGGACCGAGGCGCCGCGGTCGGAGACGCCGTAGCTGTAGACGTTCCACGGGGCGGTCTCGTGCTTGCCGGTCAGGCGGGACTGGATGTCGTCACCGTACTGGTTGACGTGCTCCAGCACCTTCTCCTGGGAGGCGCCGAGCGACTCGCAGGCGGTGATGATGGCGTCGTAGCCCTCGCGCATCGCCTTGGTGGAGAAGTTGGTGTGCGCACCCGCGCCGTTCCAGTCGCCACGGGCCGGCTTGGCGTCCAGGGTGGCGTCGATGCCGAACTCCTCGGCGGTGCGGTAGAGCAGGTAGCGGGCGATCCACAGGTCGTCCGAGACGGTCAGCGCGTCGACCGGGCCGATCTGGAACTCCCACTGGCCGGGCATGACCTCGGCGTTGATGCCGCAGATGGCCAGGCCGGCGTCGATGCAGCGGTCCAGGTGCAGCTCGACGATCTCGCGGCCGAAGACCTCCTCGGCGCCGACACCGCAGTAGTAGCCACCCTGCGGGGCCGGGAAGCCGCCCTCCGGGAAGCCGAGCGGGCGGGAGCCCTTGAAGAAGGTGTACTCCTGCTCGATGCCGAAGATCGACTCCTGCGCGGTGTACTTCTCCTCGACCTCGCGCAGCAGGGCGCGGGTGTTGGACTCGTGCGGGGTGCCGTTCGTCTCCAGGACCTCGCAGAGGACCAGGATGTTGTCGCCGCCGCGGATCGGGTCCTTGACGACCTTCACCGGCTCCAGCACGCGGTCCGAGGCGTGGCCCTCGGCCTGGTTGGTCGAGGAACCGTCGAAGCCCCAGGTGGGGATCTTGTCGGCGTTCGGCAGGACGCGAGTCTTGGAGCGGAGCTTCGCGGTCGGCTTGGTGCCGTCGATCCAGATGTACTCGGCCTTGATTGCCACGGCTGGTCCCTCGCAGTGCTGGGTGGTGGGTGCCCGCGTAGCGTCGCAAGCCGCCGTTTCCCGGTTGTTCCTCTCGTGTAACGCGCATGTGAACCAACCGTCCGCATTGACACGGTTACGGTGCGGGAGTGCCGGGCACGGCACCCCCCGCCGCAACCGGTGTCCGGCCGTGCTCAGTGCCGGCGGGCGTGCGCGGCCCGGCGGCGCCGGGTGGCCCACAGGGCGGCCGCGCCGCCCGCGACCAGGGCGGCGGCTCCGGCCGCCAGCGGGCCGGTGGCGCTGCTGCCGCCGGTGCTGGCGAGCCTCTCGGGCTTTTCCACCGCCGCCTGGGGCACCGCGGCCCGCGAGGTGGTCGTGTCGGCGACCGGCTGGGCGGTGGCCGCACCGGTGGGCGCCGTGCTCGGGGTGTCCGTGGGGGCGGGGGCGACGGGCTTCTCACAGCTCACCGAGGCGACGGTGATCGTACCGGTGACCTTGGCGACGTTCAGGTTCAGCGGATTCACCTCCACCTGCACCTCCAGGGCCGAGGCGGCAGCGGTGGTCGTGGTGGTGGTCTTCTTGGAGAACTCCACCGAGACGCTGCCGACCAGCGGCACGTCCACCTTGGTCGGGCCGTACAGCCCGACGGTGACGGGCTTGCCCAGCACGGTCAGCTTGGCGGGCGCGACCACGTCCGCGGTCGGCTGCCCGTCGACCGGGCAGGTGGCCTCGGCGCTCATCGCCTCCAGCCCGAGCAGCGCGGTGGCGGGCAGGCCGGGAGCGTGCACGTCGGCGTTGACCAGCTTGACGGAGGCGGCGGTGCCCTTGGCGTCGACACGGGTGACGGACGTGCCGACGTCGGCCTTGACCAGTTCGACCGGGCCCCGCTGGTCGACGCCGTCCACCTTGGCGGTGAGGGCGGAGCCTCCCCCGGTCTCCGGCTGGGGGGACCCCCCTCGCCGGGCGGGTGCCTCCACCTTGTTGAGCGCGATGTCCACCGGGACGTCCACGGCGTTGTTCAACAGCTTGACGTCCAGGGCGACTTCGGCGGTGACCGCGCGCGCCTTGCCCTGCGGGGCGACGGGCGAGGCGGCGGCCGGGGAGGGAGCGGCCTGGACGGGCGCGGCGGTGAACAGTGCGCACGCCACCGTGGCAGCGGCTGCAGAAACGATTCGATGAGAAGACATGGCGGTACCCCCACGCAGATGAAACGATGAGCCGCCAGTCTTCTCGAACGATCCGTCACATGAGCACCACAGGACGTCATTTCACCCGTTGGAGTGAGATTGACGTTCCCCCCTGACCCGGATCTGCTACGGGCCGCTCGGACGCGTCGACTCCCCTACGGCAGCCGCCAGTCCACCGGCTGGGCTCCCTGCCGCACCAGCAGCTCGTTCGCCCGGCTGAACGGCCGCGAGCCGAAGAAGCCGCTGCTGGCGGAGTACGGGCTCGGATGCGCCGACTCGATCGCCGGGACGTCCCCGAGCAACGGCCGCAGGTTACGGGCGTCGCGGCCCCACAGGATCGCCACCAGCGGGCCGCCGCGCGCCACCAGCGCCCGGATCGCCTGCTCGGTGACCTCCTCCCAGCCCTTGCCCCGGTGCGCGGCGGGCTTGCGCGGGGCGGTGGTCAGCGCCCGGTTGAGCAGCAGCACACCCTGGTTCGTCCACGGCGTGAGGTCCCCGTTGGACGGCTGCGGCAGGCCGAGGTCGTTGCCGTACTCCTGGAAGATGTTGATCAGGCTCGCCGGGATCGGCCGCACCTCCGGCCCCACCGAGAAGCTGAGCCCGACGGCGTGCCCGGGGGTGGGGTACGGGTCCTGGCCGACGATCAGCACCCGCACGTCGGCCAGGGGCTGCTGGAAGGCCCGCAGCACGTTCGGCCCGGAGGGCAGGTAGGTGCGGCCGGCGGCGATCTCGGCGCGCAGGAAGTCGCCCATCGCGGCGACCCGCCCGGCCACGGGCTCCAGGGCGGTGGCCCAACCGGGCTCGACGATCTCATTCAGTGGACGCGGTGCCATGGGCGTCACCCTAATTCCTTGTTAGCGGATGGTGGGAGCCAGGGGTTGCCACCGGTCCGTTCGAGCGCCGGGGCGTGATGCCTTCGCTCACCCGGGCCGTTGAGGTCTCCCGATAGAGCGGCACGCGGCCCGGCGCTCGTGGTGGTGGCGGTCGCGTGGACGTCGGGCGGATGCCTTCGTGATTCCGGGCCTTCTGAGGCCTACATCAAGAGCGGCACTGGCGGCCCCTCGCGGCTGCCACCACAGAGCAGGGGGGTGGCAGCCGCGAGGCACCGGGTCGTACGCCTGGAGCCGTCTGGGCACTCGATCTCTATATCCAGAGCGGCGGCGCTCGGTGTCCTCAGGGTTGCCACCACCGTCAACACTGCCCGCTTGATCACTCGTTGGTGTTGGTGGTGCGAGCCCGCCGCACGGCGACCTCTCGATCTACCCGAGCTGCCTGAGCTCCCTCAACAGACCGAGGCCCGCGCGGCGCGCTGGTGCCACGAACGGCTAGTGAGGTGGCGGACCGACCGGGTGGTCGAGTCCTGGAATTAGGTCGCTGCGTGGCCCGCACGCGCTCGCAACCAGCGCAAACACCCGCGCCCCTGGGGAGGGAACCTTGATCTACTGCGGCATCGACTGGGCCGAGAAGACACACGACGTCGCCCTGGTCGACGACTCCGGCCACCTACTGGCCAAGCGTCACATCACCGACGACACGGCCGGCTACAAGATCCTGCTGGACCTGCTTGCCGAGTACGGCGACACCGAGGACAACCCGATCCCGGTCGCCATCGAGACCTCGCGCGGGCTGCTGGTCGCGGTGCTGCGGACCGGCAAGCGCCGGGTGTTCGCGATCAACCCGATGGCCGCCGCCCGTTACCGTGACCGGCACGCCGTCTCCCGCAAGAAGTCCGACCCTGGCGACGCGCTGGTCCTTGCCAACATCCTGCGCACGGACATGCACGCCCACCGGCCCCTGCCGGACGACAGCGACCTGGCCCGCGCCATCGCCGTCCTCGCCCGGGCCCAGCAGGACGCGGTCTGGAACCGGCAGCAGATCGCCAACCAGCTCCGCTCCCTGCTGCGCGAGTACTACCCCTCCGCTCTGGAAGCCTTCGCCAAGTGGGACAACGGCCTGTGCCGCCCAGAGGCCCGCGAGCTCCTCAAGATCGCCCCCACCCCCACGACAGCCGCACGCCTGACCCGCACCCAGATCACGGCAGCCCTCAAGCGGGCCGGCCGCAAGCGCGGCATCGAACCGGAAACCGAGCGCCTGCGCGAAGCCTTCCGCACCGACTGGGCCCGCCAGCCCGAGCTGGTCGAGGACGCGCTCGGCAAGCAGATGCTCGCCCTGCTCGGGCAGCTCACGGCCGCCTGCACCGCCGCTGATGACCTGGCCCAGGCAGTGGAGGAGGCCTTCCCTCAGCACCCGGACGCCGAGATCATCCTCAGCTTCCCCGGCCTCGGTATCCAGCTCGGCGCCCGGGTGCTCGCCGAGATCGGCGACGACCGCACCCGCTTCGCCGATGCACGCGGCCTCAAGGCCTACGCCGGCGCCTCACCCGTCACCCGCGCCTCTGGCAAGAAGTCGAGCATCACCCGCCGGTGGGTGAAGAACGACCGCCTCAACCACGCCGGCTACCTGTGGGCCTTCGCCGCCCTCAGCGCCTCACCCGGCGCCAAGGCCCACTACCGACGCCGCCGCGACGTCGGCGACTGGCACGCCGCCGCCCAGCGCAACCTGTTCAACCGCATGCTCGGCCAGCTCTACCACTGCCTCAAGGCCCGCCAGCCCTTCGACGAACACACAGCCTTCCCGACCCCGCAAGTGGCCCTCTCCACGGCTGCTGCATAGACCAGGGATGGTCGCTAGAGGTTGATCTTGCCGGTGACCCACCAGTCGAGGTACTTCGCCAGGCCGGGTGCTACCCAGGTCCGGCTGTCGTTCTCGTGGTCCCAGACGAACACGTCGGGGCGGCGGGTGTGCGGGACGAGCGCGAACTGATCGCCGTTGCCCGCGTCGCCGATGAAAAGCAGGGGGTCGAACGGCATGTAGAGCTTCGCCAGGTCGGCGTCACGTCGGAGGACCAGGTTGTCGGTGGCGATCCGTTCGATCGGCCAAATCAACTCCAGCCCGTACTCAGCTTCGACGCCGTTGCTCTCTCGCAGCAGCGCGGCCAGCTCGTCCGGCAGCGGATGGCCAAGCAGCTGCTGGGCCTCGGCGAGAGCGGCTTCAGGCGCCGGCGGGTGCAGCGTCAGCTCTCCCGGCAGCGCGCCAATCAGCTCAGTCCAGATCACTGATGCCCCACTCCGATCCCCAAATCGAACGAATCGACAGGCTACATGGGCATCCCGAGCCATCAGCTTGACGGCTTCACACCGTGAGGTGTCTATCGGCCGATGCCGACAGGGCGTCACCGCGGACGATCACGTGGATGATCACGCGAAAGACCACCGCGAAGGGTCACCCCACCGGTCGCCCCCGCAGCACCACCAGCAACGGATCCGCGAGCACCCTGACGTCCGCCCGGGGGTCCTCCCCGTACACCACGAAGTCGGCCGGCGCGCCCTCCTCCAGCCCCGGCCGCCCGAGCCAGGCCCGCGCGGCCCAACTCGCCGCCGACAGCGCCTCCGCCGGGCTCAGCCCCGCCTTCACCAGCTCCGCCACCTCGTCCGCGACCAGCCCGTGCGCCAGCGAGCCGCCCGCGTCCGTGCCGACGAACACCGGGATGCCCGCGTCGTGGGCGGCGCCGACGGTGTCGTAGCGGCGCTCGTGCAGCCGCCGCATGTGCGCCGACCAGTCCGGGAACTTGGCCTCCCCACCGGCCGCCAGCTGCGGGAAGGTGGCGATGTTGACCAGCGTCGGGACGATGGCGACACCGCGCTCGGCGAAGGCCGGGATCAGCTCCTCGGTCAGCCCGGTGGCGTGCTCGACGCAGTCGATCCCGGCGGCCAGCAGGTCCGGCAGGGACTCGGCCGCAAAACAGTGCGCGGTGACCCGCGCACCCTCCTCGTGCGCCGCCGCGATCGCCTCGGCCAACGCGTCGCCGGGCCAGCAGGCGGCGAGGTCGCCGCGCTCCCGGTCGATCCAGTCGCCGACCAGCTTCACCCAGCCGTCGCCGCGCCGGGCCTCGGCCCGCACGTACGCGGCGAGGTCGCCCGGCTCGATCTCGTGGGCGTAGTTGCGGATGTAGCGGCGGGTGCGGGCGATGTGCCGCCCGGCCCGGATGATCCGGGGCAGGTCCTCGCGCTCGTCGATCCAGCGGGTGTCGGCGGCCGAACCGGCGTCGCGGATCAGCAGGGTGCCGGCGTCACGGTCGGTGAGCGCCTGCTTCTCGCTGGTCTCGGCGTCCACGGCGCCGTGCGCGTCCAGGCCGACGTGGCAGTGCGCGTCCACCAGACCGGGCAGCACCCAGCCGGTCACCGTCCGGACGTCCCCGGCGGTCGGCGGGCGGGTGAAGCTCACCCGGCCGTCCACCACCCAGAGTTCGTCCCGGACCTCCTCCGGACCGACCAGTATCCGACCCCGGACGTGGAGCACCGCGCCATCACTCATGGCCGCACTCTACCGACGGGCGGGTTCCGTGCAAGCAGCCGGAATGCGGCAGACTCGTTGCCGCACCCACCGTCCCCGCAGCGAAAGGCCGCATGCCGTGAGCCCCTTCCTCGACCTCCCCCCGCTCAGCGCCGCCGGGTTCGCGGCGATCGAGGACCAGGTGGCCGCGCTGCTGCACACCGAGGCCGACGTGATCGTCACCCAGGGTGAGGCCCTGCTCCCGCTGGAGGCCGCGATCCGCGGCGCCGCCCACCCCGGCTCCACCGCGCTCAACATCGTCACCGGCCCGTACGGGCAGACCTTCGGCAACTGGCTGCGCTCCTGCGGGGCCACGGTCGTCGACCTCGCCGTGCCCTTCGACAGCGCGGTGAGCGCCGAGCAGGTGGCCGAGGCGCTCCAAAGCCACCCTGAGATCGACTTCGTCTCCCTGGTGCACGCCGAAGCCGCCACCGGCAACACCAACCCGGTCGCCGAGATCGCCGCCGTGGTCCGCGAGCACGGCGCCCTGCTGATGCTCGACGCGGTCGCCTCGGTCGCCGCCGAGCCGCTGCTCACCGACGAGTGGGGCATCGACCTGTGCGTGATCGGCGGCCAGAAGGCGATGGGCGGCCCGGCCGGGGTCTCCGCCGTCTCCGTCTCCGAGCGCGCCTGGGAGCGGATCGCCGCCAACCCGGCCGCCCCACGCCGCTCCTACCTCTCCCTGCTCGACTGGAAGGAGCGCTGGACCGACGCCGGTCGGACCGTACTCCCGCACGCCCCGGCCCAGTTGGAGATGCTCGCACTCGGCGCCTGCCTGGACCGGATCGCCGCCGACGGCCTGCCCACCGTGATCGCCCGCCACCGCGCCGCCTCCGCCGCCACCCGGTCCGGCGTGCGCGCCCTCGGCACGCTCACCCCGTACGTCCACGAGGACGCCCACGCGGCCCCGGTCGCCACCACCCTGCGCACCCCGGCCGGCCTGCACGCCGCCGAACTCGCGGCCACCCTCGACCCGTCGCTGCCCGTCCAGCCCGGCGGCGGTGCGCTGGCGGCACAGATGCTGCGGGTCAACCACTACGGCCGGGCGGCCTCGCTGGACACCGTCCGCGCCTGCCTCACCGCGCTCGCGGACGCCACGGAGGCCGACGGCGCGAAGGCCCTGGCGGCCGCCGAGGCGGCCTGGGACGCGACGGTCTGAGACACGGAGCGGCCCCGGTCATGGAGACCGGGGCCGCACCCGCACGAGCGCTCAGTGCCCGCCCGCGTCCACCACCTCGACGCCGCGGATGTTGCGCTCGATCGCCTCCGCCGGGAGCGCGACGGACAGCGCCCAGTAGTAGACGACCAGCGAGAACACCACCACGACCACGATGTCCCACCACAGCGGCAGGTTCCCTTCGGCGCCCACTCCGAAGGAGCCCTGCCACGAGATGATCCCCATCCCGACGAGGTAGGCCGGCAGCCACTGCCCCGCCTTGAAGTCCATCCGCGGCGCGTTCGGCACCCCCTTCGCGGCGGCGTACGCGGAGTACCCGCCGAGCAGCAGGTATCCGATCACGATCGCCAGCCCGAGGCGCCACAGGGTGTCCCAGCCCGCCCAGTAGATGACCAGGCTGGCCACCACGAAGGCGATCGGCGAGATGACCGTGCCGCCCGACAGGTGGTACGAACGCTCCATCCCCGGCAGCCGCTTGCGCAGCACCCCGAAGGCCAGCGGCGCGCCCGCGTACATCAGCACGACGGCCGAGGTGATGAAGCCGACCAGTTTCTGCCAGCTCGGGAACGGCAGGAAGCAGACCACCCCGGCGATCCAGGCGATGAGCAGGCCGAGCCAGGGCACCGAGTTGCGGTCGGTGAACTGCAGGGCCTGCGGCGCGTAGCCGTTGCGGCTGAGGCCGTAGGTGACCCGCGAACTGGAGGTGATGTAGACGAGCCCGGTGCCGGCGGGCGAGACCACGGCGTCGATGAACAGGACCGTGGCCAGCCAGCCCAGGCCGATCAGCACCGCCAGGCCGGCGAACGGCCCGCTGACGCCGGGGTAGGTGAGCTTGCTCCAACCGCCCGCGACGGTCTCCGGCGGCAGCGCGCCGATGAACACCACCTGGAGCATCACGTAGATGATCGTGCCGATCACCACCGAGCCGAGCACCGCCCGGGGGATGTCCTTCCGTGGGTTGCGGCTCTCCCCCGCCCACTGGATGGCCTGCTCGAACCCGAGCAGCGCGAAGATCACCCCGCTGCTGCTGATCGCCGCCAGCACGCCCTTGGCGCCGTCGGGCGCGAAGCCGTGCACGTCGAAGTTGGAGCCGTTGAACTCGGTGATCCCGAGGGCGAAGATGGTCAGGACCGGGATGGCGACCTTCCAGACGGTGGCCGCGCTGTTGGTGTGCGCGAGCAGCCGGACGCCGAGGAAGTTGATCGCGACGAAGACACCGAGCAGGACGGCCGCGACGACGAACCCGCCGGCGGTCAGCGTCAGGTCCTTGTTCAGCAGACCGTCCGCCCAGGTCCAGTGCTGGGCGTAGTTGATCATCGCCTGCACCTCGATCGGCGCGATGGTCGCCGCCTGCAGCCAGGTGAACCAGCCGAAGGACATCCCGGCGAATCCGCCGAAGGCGTAGTGGGGGTAGCGCGCCGTACCGCCCGCCACCGGGAACAGCCCGCCCAGTTCCGCGTGGATCAACGCCAGCAGGATGATCGCCACCGCACCGATCCCCCAGGAGAGCAGGGCGGCCGGCCCCGCCGCCACCGCTGCCTTCTGCGCCCCGAACAGCCAGCCGGACCCGATGATCGCGCCGACCGAGGCCCAGAGCAGCCCAGCGAGGCCGACCTCGCGTTTGAGCCCGCTTTGCCCGGCGGCAGCCGGACTCGTGTTCGTCCTGTGAGCCATGGGGGCGGTCACCTCTCGATCCGGGGGGAAATCCACCCCGACAGTGCCGCAGCTCCGGCGGGACCCTTCACCCCGAAACACCCTCCGACCTGCGCCCTCACCCGAACGGTCGCAGGGGGCTCACGGCATGTGGGCCCGCCTCGGGCACCGCCGCCGAGGACCGTCTCCGTTCCGCGCCCGGCAGCCCACGCCAGGGCCCGTCGTGCGGGCAGGACGGGGCCGCACGACACGGCAAGCCGACTCGGGACGGCACCTCGGCGAGCAGCGCAGTTCCGGCAACCACTTTCGGCCACTCCTCCCGGCACAGTTTCCGCAGCGTTCACTCACCCGGCACGCAGAACTCACCGCAGACAGGCAGGCTCCCGACCACGGAGAGAAGTTGGCTATACAACTCCACCCGAGAAGGAGGAGACAGACATGACCGAGCAGCCCCCGCCCCACTGGCTGCGCGACAACTGCCCGTGCGCCGAGTGCCGGGACCCGCGCAACGGGCAGAAGCTGTTCCAGATCGACGACCTGCCGCCGGACCTCACCATCTCGGCGAGCGAGGAACTCGACGGCAGCCTGGAGGTCCTCTGGTCCGACGGCCACCGCTCCCGCTACCCGCTCACCTGGCTGCACGCCACCGACGAGGGCGACGGCCGCACCGAGCAGGGCAAGCGGCTGTGGACGGCCGCCGACTTCGCGCGCGGCATCCCCGAGGCCGACTGGGAGGCGTACCTCACCGACCCCGCCGAGCAGGCCGCCGTCCTCGCCGCCGTACGGCGCAGCGGTTTCGCGCTGCTGCGCGGAGTGCCCACGGTGGAGCGGCAGGTGCTGCGGGTGGCCGAGAGCTTCGGCTACGTCCGGGTCACCAACTACGGCGAGTTGTTCGACGTCCGGGTCGAACCCGACCCGAACAACCTCGCGTTCACGGACGAGGCCATCGCCCCGCACACCGACAACCCGTACCGGGACCCGGTCCCCACCCTCCAGCTGCTGCACTGCCTGGAGAACTCGGCGACCGGCGGCGACTCCGGCCTGGTGGACGGTTTCACGGCGGCCGCGATCCTCCGGGACGAGTCCCCCGAGGACTTCGAGGCCCTCACCCGCACCCCCGTCCCCTTCGTCTTCCGTGACCGCCGCACCGAACTGCGCGCCGACCGCCCGCTGATCGAGGTGGACCCGTTGGGCCGGATCCGCGAGGTCCGCTTCAACAACCGCTCGATCGGTACCCTGCGCGGGACCGGCCGGGAGGCCTTCTACGCCGCCTACCGCCGCTTCGCCGCGATCACCCTGCGCCCCGAGCTGCGGCTCGCCTTCCGCCTGGACCCCGGCGACTGCCTGATCTTCGACAACACCCGCCTGCTGCACGCCCGTACCGCCTTCGAGCAGGACGGCCGGCGCCACCTCCAGGGCTGCTACGCCGACCTGGACGCCCTGCACAGCGCGCTCGCCGTGCTGCACCGTCGCACCGCCGCCCTGGACGAGCTGGCGGAGCTGTTCGCGGGCGAGGGTGCCGGGGAGTACCTGGGCGAGGCGGTCACCACGGCCGAGCACATGCTCCAGGCCGCCGCCGCTGCCGAAGCCGCCGGGGCCCCCGATCACCTGGTCGCCGCCGCGCTGCTGCACGACGTCGGACACTTCCGGGGAACCCTGCACGGGCGTGACCTGATGCGGGGTCTGGACAACCACCACAGCGACAGCGGCGCCGACTGGCTGGCGCGCTGGTTCGGCCCGGAGGTCACCGAGCCGGTCCGGCTGCACGTGGCCGCCAAGCGCTACCTGTGTGCCGTGGAGCCCGGGTACCGCGCCGGGCTCTCCGCCGCCTCCGAGTACACCCTCACCGTCCAGGGCGGCCCGATGGACGACCACGAGGCCGCCGCCTTCGCCCGACTCCCCGGCGCCGCCGACGCGGTGACCGTCCGCCGCTGGGACGACCAGGCCAAGGAACCGAACACGACCACGTCCACCTTCGACCACTACCGCCCGCTGCTCGCGGCGCTGATGAGGTGACCGGATGCCCGGGAGTTCAGTCCAGCTCCCGGGCGTGCCGCGAAAGCGCCGACGTGGCCAGCGAGTTGTGCACGCTGAAGGCCACCGTCCCCGGCAGGTAGCGGTCCTGGGACCACTCCACCGGCGTGCCGGTCGGGTCGGTCGTGCGCCGCCGCTCGCGCAGCAGCGGGCCGCCCCGGCGGCAGCCGAGCAGCCGGGCGTCCTCGGCGTTGGCCGCGACGATGTCGATGGTGTGGTCGGCGTCGGTGAACAGGATGCCGTGCTCGCGCAGCACCTCGGTGTGGGAGACCACGTCCGGCGGCAGTTCGGCGACGATCTCGCCGACCCGCGGCGGGTAGACGGTGCGCTCGACCATCACCGGCGTGCCGGACAGGGTCCGCAGTCGGACCGTCACGTACACCTCGGCGCCCGGTTCCAGGCGCAGTTGCTCGCGCTCGGCGGCGTCGGCCGGGCGGCGCACCAGGGAGTCCAGGATGCCGCCGGGCTCCTCACCCATCGAGTACGCCCAGTGGGTGAAGCTGAGCAGTTCGGAGAAGCTCTGCACCCGGGCGCCGCCGAGGACCACCCGCCGGGTGCCGCGGCGGGAGGTGACCAGCCCGTCGGAGCGCAGCACGGCGAGCGCCTGGCGGACGGTGCCGCGGGAGACCCCGTACTGCTCGGCGAGCGCGCCCTCGGCGGGCAGCCGGCCCGCCTCGCCGTACGCGCCGGTGGTGATGGCCTCGCGCAGATCGGCGGCGACCTTGCGGTACAGGGCGCCGGTCGCACGCTCGACGGGGCGCCCGGGCTCTACTGCCACGTCAGTCAATGTCCCTCCTGGGGCGGTGTCCTGCGCAGCCGTACCGGCGCGGACAGCCCGACCTTATCCCGCTGCGCGGTTCGAGCATCGCACCGAACGGATCACGCTCAGATGGCCGGATTCCACCGTTCCCGCAGCCGACCCCGGTTCTGGGCCGTCCGTTCACCTTCCCGTCACCGGACTTCGGGTTACTTACCCCCGACGGCGAAGTTGGCTAGTCAACTCGGACGGCTCCGAACTCTCTCCGGACCCTTCTCGGACGGTTCCGAACCGCCGCTCGCCCGATCCCCCGTTCAAGACACCCGCTTGCAGTTCCCCCGTCTCAGGAGACTGACCCGTGTCCCTGCACCGCGCCCGCTCCGCCGCCTTCGCGGCCGTTCTGACCGCCGCCGCGCTGTCCCTCACCGCCTGCGGTTCCGCCGGCTCCTCCTCCGCGAAGGCCGGCAGCAACGACCTCTCGGGCGGCAAGAGCGCCAAGACCGCCACCTCGGTCGCCGACTTCGGCGGCATGGACGCGCTGGTCGCCGCCGCCAAGAAGGAGGGCAAGCTGCACGTCATCACGCTGCCGCGCGACTGGGCGAACTACGGCAAGCTGATGGACGACTTCAAGGCGAAGTACGGCATCGACATCGAGGACGAGAACCCGGACGGCTCCAGCCAGGACGAGATCAACGCGATCACCTCCCGCAAGGGCCAGGACCGCGCCCCCGACGTCGTCGACCTCGGCTCGGCCTTCGCGATCAGCGCCGGCAAGCAGGGGCTGCTCGCCCCCTACAAGGTGACCGACTTCGACAAGATCCCGGCCACCATGAAGGACGCCAACGGCCTGAGCTACAACGACTACGGCGGCTACATGTCGATCGGCTGCGACGCCAAGAAGGTGTCCACCTGCCCGAAGACCTTCGCCGACCTGCTCAAGCCCGACTACAAGGGCATGGTCGCCCTGAACGGCAACCCGACCAAGGCCGGTGCCGCCTTCGGCGCCGTCTACGCGGCCGCGCTCGCCAACGGCGGCTCGCTGGACAACATCCAGCCCGGCATCGACTTCTTCGGCAAGGTCAAGCAGGCCGGCAACTTCAACCCGGTCGAGGTCACCCCGGCGACCATCGAGAAGGGCGAGACCCCGATCAGCATCGACTGGTCCTACCTGAACGCCGGCTACAGCGACAAGTTCAAGGACAAGGGCATCGACTGGCAGGTGGCCATCCCCTCGGACGGCTCCTACGCCCAGTACTACAACCAGGCGATCAACAAGGACGCCCCGCACCCGGCCGCCGCGCGCCTGTGGGAGGAGTACCTCTACAGCGCCCAGGGCCAGAACGGCTTCCTCGGCGGCTACGCGACCCCCGCCCTGTTCGACGCCATGAAGAGCGCCGGCACCGTGGACGCGACCGCCGCCGCCAAGCTGCCGACCGTCGAGAAGCCCTTCACCACCTTCCCGACCCAGGACCAGACGGACGCGGCCAAGAAGGTCGTGACCGAGAACTGGGCCAAGGCGATCGCGGGCTGACCTGAGATGACCACGGCTCCCACCCCGGTGCCGGCCACCGCCTCCGCCGCCCAGAGCGGCGGGGGCGCCCCCGGCCCCGCCTCCTCCCCCACCACCGCCACGGCCACGGCGTCCACCGGGACGACCACGACCGGGGCCCCCCGCCCGACCGGGCGCCGGGCCCGCGGCAGCCGCGCCTGGCTCGCCGCCCTCCCCCTGGTGCTCTTCTTCGTGATCGGCTTCGGCCTGCCCGCCGTCGCGATCGCCATCGGCGCCTTCACCACCTCCTCGGACGCCCCCGACGGCGGCGGCACCTTCACCACCGACAACCTCACCGGCTCCCTCCAGGGCGCCTACTGGACGGCCCTGTGGGGCAGCGTGAAGCTCTCGCTGCTGACCGCGCTGATCGCCACCGTGGTCGGCCTGCCGCTGGCCCAGGCCGTGGCGACCTCCCGGTTCCGGGCCTTCCGCGAGGCCGTGATGTCCGCCTCCGGCGTGCTCGCCAACTTCGGCGGCGTCCCGCTGGCCTTCATGTTCGTCGCCACCCTCGGCAACTCCGGCGAGGTCACCAAGAAGCTCGGCCTGACCAAGCACGGCTGGAACCTCTACACCTTCTCCGGCCTGTCGGTGGTCTACCTCTACTTCCTGGTGCCGCTGATGGTCATCACCATCACCCCGGCCCTGGAGGGCCTGAAGGCCCAGTGGCGCGAGGCCGCGTCCAACAACGGCGCCACCTCGCTGCAGTACTGGCGGCACGTGGCCCTGCCCGTCCTGCTGCCCTCGCTGCTCGGCGGCTTCGTGCTGCTGTTCGGCGCCTCCTTCGCCGCGTACGCCACCGCCGAGGCCATGGTGGGCAGTTCGGTGCCGCTGATCTCGATGCAGATCGGCGACGCGCTGTCCGGCAACGTCCTGGTCGGCCAGGGCAACCTCGCCCTCGCCCTCGGCCTCGACATGATCGTGGTCGCCTGCCTGGTGATGGCCCTGTACCTGCCCCTTCAGCGCCGGAGTGCCAAGTGGCTCGCCTGATCGATCGCATCCGTTTCGGCCGCGGCCTGGTCCTGCTGATCTGCGGGATCTACTTCGCGGTGCCGATGGCCGCCTCGCTGTGGTTCAGCGTCGACGACAACAAGGGCGGCACCACCTTCCGCGCCTACACCGAGTTG
The DNA here is from genome assembly GCF_044329365.1 of Kitasatospora sp. NPDC017646. Classification (NCBI taxonomy): domain Bacteria; kingdom Bacillati; phylum Actinomycetota; class Actinomycetes; order Kitasatosporales; family Streptomycetaceae; genus Kitasatospora; species Kitasatospora sp. NPDC017646. The sequence continues at coordinate 117,266 of NZ_JBIRJC010000007.1, forward strand.
CTGAACGCCCCCGGCTTCACCGACAGCCTGGTGCTGAGCCTCGAACTGGCCGCCGTCACCGTGGTGGTGCTGCTGCTCCTGCTCGTCCCGGCGGTGCTCGCCGCCCGGCTCGGTGCGCCGAGGCTGCGCCCGGTGATCGAGATCATGTGCTCGATGCCGCTGGTCGTCCCGGTCGTCGCCCTCACCACCGGCATCATCGGCGTGCTGCGCTGGGGCCCGGACTACCTCCAGGACACCCCGTTCTTCCAGACCGTCGTGGCCATCCAGAACCCGGACTTCCCGATCGTCCTGGTCATCGCGTACGTGCTGATGGCGCTTCCGTTCGCCTACCGGGCGATCGACGCCGGCCTGCGCGGCGTGGACGTGGTCACCCTGGTCGAGGCCGCCCGCAACTGCGGTGCCGGCTGGCTGCGCGCGGTGTTCACCGTCGTCCTGCCCAACCTGCGCAGCTCGCTGCTGAACGCCGCCGTGCTCACCGTCGCCCTGGTGCTCGGCGAGTTCACCACCGCCTCCATCCTCGGCTTCACCCCCTTCTCGGTGTGGATCAACTCCAACGGCAAGAGCGACGGCCAGATGTCCGTCGCGGTCTCGATGCTCAGCCTGCTGATCGTCTGGCTCGTCCTGCTGCTGATGTCCGCCGTCGGCCGCGGCCGCAAGGCCGCCCGGTCCTGAACCACCCACCGCTTTCCAGGAGTCACCAGTCATGACCACGGCCACCGCCCTCGCGAACGGCGTCTCGCTCGCCCCCGGCAGCGCCACCGTCGAGTTCCGCTCGCTGCGCCGCGCGTTCGGCGCCACCACCGCCCTCGACGGGCTGGACCTGACCGTCCACCCCGGCGAACTGCTCGCCCTGCTCGGCCCGTCCGGCTGCGGCAAGACCACCGCGCTGCGCATCCTGGCCGGCTTCGAGCAGCACGACTCCGGCGAGGTCCTGATCGACGGCCGGGACATCACCGCGATCCCCGCCCACAAGCGCGACGCGGGCATGGTGTTCCAGTCGTACAGCCTCTTCCCGCACCTGACCGCGCTGGACAACGTCGCCTTCGGGCTGCGGATGCGCGGCACCGGCAAGGCCGAGCGCCGCACGCGCGCCCAGGAGCTGCTGGAGCTGGTCGGCCTGCCGCACCGCGCCGAGCACTACCCGCACCAGATGTCCGGCGGCCAGCAGCAGCGCATCGCGCTCGCCCGCGCGCTCGCCCTCCAGCCGCGCGTGCTGCTGCTGGACGAGCCGCTGTCCGCGCTGGACGCCAAGGTCCGCCTCCAGCTGCGCGAGGAGATCCGCCGGCTCCAGCAGGAGCTGGGCATCACCACCCTGTTCGTCACCCACGACCAGGAGGAGGCGCTGTCGATGGCCGACCGGGTCGCCGTACTGCGGGCCGGGAGGCTGGAGCAGTGCGCCACCCCGTCCGAGCTGTACGGCCGGCCGGCCACCGCCTTCGTCGCCGAGTTCGTCGGCACCATGAGCCGCATCCCGTGCACCCGCACCTCGGACGGCGTCGAGGTGCTCGGCCGACGGCACGCCGTCGACGGCGAGGTCCCGGCCGACGGCGAGCTCCAGGTGCTGGTCCGCCCGGAGAACGTCCTGCTCAGCCCGTCCGGGACGGGACCGGCGCTGGTGGTCACCGCGTCCTTCCTGGGCGCCGTCACCCGGCTGACCGTCCGCCTGGACGACGGCACCGAGGTGAAGGCCGACCTGCCAACCGAGGCCGCCGCCGCCCTGCCGACCGGCTCCCGCGCCGAGCTCACGCTGCCGCAGCGCCCGGTGTTGGTGGACCGCCGCGCCGCCTGAGAACCTCTTCCCCGCACCGACCGAAGAACCACCGAAGGTACCGCCATGCCTGAAGCCGCCCTGCCCGAACCCGCCCTGCCGGGGTCCCTCCCGTCCGGGGGGCCCGCCGCGCTCCCGTCCGCCGTCCTCTTCGACATGGACGGCACCCTGGTCGACACCGAGCAACTGTGGTGGCAGGCCGCCGCCGAACTCGCCGAGGAGCTGGACCACCCGCTCACCGACCGGGACGCCCCCGAGGTGCTCGGCCAGGCCGTCGAACACACCGCCGCCCACCTGCACCGGGTCAGCGGCACCACCCGCACCGAGGCCGAACTCGCCGCCCGGCTGGGCGAGTCCTTCGCCGGCAAGGTCGCCGCCGAGACGGTGCCCCGCCCGGGCGCGCTCGCCCTGCTGGCCGCCCTGCGCGAGGCCCGGGTGCCCACCGCACTGGTCTCCGCCTCGCCGCGCCTGGTGGTGGACCTCGTCCTCTCCTCCATCGGCCGCGACTGGTTCGCCGTCACCCTGGCCGCCGAGGACACCGCCCGCACCAAGCCCGCGCCGGACCCGTACCTGGCCGCCGCCGAGCGGCTCGGCCTGGACCCGGCCGCCTGCGTCGCCGTCGAGGACACCCCGACCGGGGTCACCTCCGCCGCCGCGGCCGGCTGCGCGGTGCTCGCCGTGCCGTCCACCGCCGTCCCGATGCCCGACGGCGACCGGATCACCCTGCTGGACAGCCTGGAACGGGCCGACCTCGCGCTGCTGGGGAAGCTCTGCGCCGCCCCGGCCGTTTGACAGCGACATGCCCTACGTCCTGCTCGCCCTCGCGATCCTGAGCGAGGTCTGCGCCACCAGCTGCCTCAAACTTACCGAGGGGTTCACCCGCCTCTGGCCCAGCCTGGGGGTGGGGATCGGCTACGCGCTGTCCTTCTTCCTGCTCGGCCGCGCGCTCAAGCACATCCCGGTCTCGGTCGCGTACGCGGTCTGGTCGGGAGCCGGGACGGCGGCCGTCGCCGGGATCGGCGTGGTCGCCTTCGGCGAGTCACTGGGGAAGCTGCAGATCCTGGGGATCGCGCTGATCATCGTCGGGGTGGTCGTGCTCAATCTCAAGGGCAGTCACTGACGTCTCGTCAGTTCGCTCTCCCTCCGGGCCGGGTCGGGACGTCGGATGCGCCGACGCCCCGGCCCGGCCCGTTCGCTACCGTGTCCCCATGACGAGCCCCCGACCGCACCACTACCGATTCGTACACCGCGAACTCTCGCGCCACCTGCTGCAGTTCGGACCGCAGGTGACCAGTCCGGCCCCGAACGGCGGCAGCCTGGTGCCCGCCTTCACCAAGCTCTGGAACAGCCTGGGCGAAACCCTTCCGCCCGAGGACCGGCTGCCCAGCGACGGTCTCGACTGCCGCCACGTCGAAGTCGAGGGCCACCGCCTGCTGTTGGTCACCCTGCCCACCCCGGTCGGCTCGACCGAGGCGTACTTCTGCGCCTCCGTCCTACCCAAGGGCGCCACGGCCGTCCGCTACCTGACCCTGGAGCACGCGGTCAACCCGTTCGACGGCAGCCCCGGCACCGTCCTCGGCGAGTGGACCACCGAGAGCCACCTCAACCACGGCCCCGGCCCGTCCCCCGTCGCCGACCTCTTCGTCGCCTCGGTGGTGCAGCTCGTCGCCCCGAAGAGGCGCGGCTTCTGGCGCCGTTGACCCACCCCGGCCACTTCCTCCCCCGCAAGTGTGAGTGCTCCCGCGGCACGGATCGCCCACGCACCGAACGGCGTTATGCTCGGCCGGTCCGACCACCGACGCACCGGGGGAGAAAGTGGCCGATCTCACGGTCAGTCCCGAGTTCCTCGCCAAGCTGGCCAAGGACCTGAAGGGCTGCTGCGACGAACTCGACCAGGGGATGGAGGCGCTCAGGGAGGCCGGCCGCGACGGGCTCGGCTTCGACTTCCTGGAGGACGCCGGCAAGCACTTCCAGGAGAAGTGGGAGTTCGGGCTGAAGAAGGTCCGCGAGTGCGTCAAGGTCCTCGACGAAGGCCTGGAGAAGGCGCAGCAGTCCTACGCGGGCACCGAGCAGAACGTCACCAGCGCCCTGACCCCCGTGCAGGGGCAGTCGTGACCGACCCCGCACCCGACTGGTCCGGCCTCGGCTTCAACCCCACTCCCGGCGATCCCACCGCCGTGGCCGGCCTCAGCAGCAGCCTGCGCCGGGTCTCCCAGCACCTCACCGGCGTCCACGGCACGCTCTCCCGGATCTCCGACAACCAGGGCCAGTGGACCGGCGAGGCCGCCAAGGCCTTCGCCACCCGGTTCGGCAGGCTCCCCGGCTACCTCCGGGACGCCGCCGACTCCATCACCGCCGCCTACCAGGCCCTCGACGTCTGGTACCAGGCACTCACCGAACACCAGCCCAGGGCCGCCGAGTTGGCCCGCGCCGCGGTCACCGCCAAGCAGAACAGGGAACAGGCCGAACAGGCCCACCGCACCGCGGCCGCCGCCCCCGACCTCGCACTGGCCGGCAAGAGCTTCACCGACGACGCCTCGCTCGCCGCCGCCGAACAGCGCTACAACGCCGCCAAGAAGCACCTCGACGCGGCCGCCGAGCTCGTCAACAGCGCCACCACCACCCTCACCGACCTCCGGAGCCAGGCCCACGAGCTCGCCGCAGGCCACAGGTCCGACGCCCACAAGACAGCCACCGCCATCCGCAAGGCCGCCGACAGCAAGGCCCCACCGGAGCCGGGCCTGCTCAGCCGGGTCGGCACCTGGCTGAAGGACCACGGCGCCGACCTGCTCACGGTGGCCGCGGGCGTCTGTGGCGTCGCGGCGATCTTCTTCCCCGCCTTCGCCCTGCCCGCGATCCTGCTGAGCGTCGCGGCTGCGGGCGCCCACGCGCGGCAGTACGGCATCAGCGGGCTGCTGCCCACCAGCACGGCGAACCTGGGCAACGACCTGACCCTGGCCGGTGACCTCCTCGGAGCGATTCCCGGCGGGGCAGTCCTCAAGGGCGGGTTCACCGCGTTCAGGACCGCCCGGGCCACCGGCACCGGCGTGAGGGCCTCCGTGGGCGTCGGCGCCACCGAGGTCCGTGCCGCCGCCAGGGCGATCGACCCGGCCGGCCCCGTCTTCACCACGGCGATCGAGAAGCCCGCCGCCGCACTCGGGCTCTCGAAGGCCACCGCGATGAACATCTCCGACGGCGTGCAGGCCACCGCTACCGTGGCGCTCACCGCGCCCACCGCGTACGGCCTCACCCAGGACGACGCGAGTCCCGGGCTGACCGCGGCGGTGAACTGCACCACCGGCTCCGGCAACGTGATCAACGGCACCGGAAGCGCCATCGAGGGCAGTGGCAAGAGCCGGATCGTGGCCGGCCTGCTCGGTGCCGGCAGCGCGGTCGCGACCGGGGTGTGGGGAGCGGCCCGTTGACCGTCCACACCGACGCCCCGTCGTTCTGGCTGTCCCTGCCCGACGGATTCACCGCCATCGATCTGTCCGAGGACCCGGGCGACCGGATGTGCCGGATCGTGGACGGGCTGCACGCGCTCGCCGATGTGAGCGCCGAGCAGAAGCTCGGCATCACCATCGCCGCCGAGAGCGCCCTCCAGGCGCAGCTGCGCGAAGGAGCGGTCCACGTCTCCAACTGCCTGGTGCCAACCGACGAAGGCACGATCGCCCAGGGCGTGCTCGCCCTCTTCCTCCGCCAGGAGGAGCTGGAACCCCGCGGCACGTACCCGCAGCGCGCCGCCCAACAGCTCACCGCCGCCTGGCCGGACGCGGAGGTCGCCGTCCTCGACTTCACTCCCGGCCGCGCCGCTGTGGTCGCCCGCGACCTGTCCGTCCCCGTTCCAGGGGCGCTCCACGGCCCACCGGGCTCGGGCGCGATGACTGTCCGCCAGCTCGAGGTGCTGATCCCACACCCGTGGAGCCCCCACGTGCTGGCGGCCGTCTTCACCACCCGGAACCTCGACCACTGGGAGGGCTGGCTGCCGGTGGTCGGCGCCGCGATCGGCGGCATCTCCTTCTATCCGCCCCGCAACGAGGCGCTGGACGACCGCCCGCCCGAGCAGTGGGACAACATCCGCAAGGCCTTCGGATGAGCACCGCCGCTTCCGAACAGGTCACCCGCAGCGGCATGCGCCCACTGGGCGGCGCGCTGGCCCTCGTCGCCCTCTCCACCGCCCTGATCACCGGCACAACGGCGCTGGACGTGTACGTCAACCCGTTCCTCGCCTCGATCGTGGGACTCTGCTACCCCGTGATCATGCTGCTCGCCCTCGTCGTACGGCGCGACGCCGACTGCCATCCCGCCTTCCAGAAGCGGTTGTTCGGCTGGGGCACGGGAATCTCCGGCATCGCCCTCGTCGCATATCTGTCGGGTTCCACCGCATGGACGAACCTGATCCTGGAATCGGGCCGAACCGTCCAGGCCGTGGTCCTCAACGAGAAGACCACCGACTCCCTCCACGGCACGGGCCGGGCGTACACCCTCGCCTCGACCGAGCTGGCCGACGAAGTCCCCGGCGGCCCCCTCGAACAGAACTCCCCCCGATTCAGGCCGGGCGACGTGATCACCGTCCGCATGGATCCCGCCGGTCGGGTCGCTCCCAAGCTTCCCGGCGAAGTCGGCTCCTCCGCCTACCTGGTGGCGTCCCTCGGCTGCAACGCGGCGATCGCGGGCATCCTGCTCTGGTCCGCGCGCAGACCCCGGTCCACGGAGGGCTGAGCCAGCCGCCCGCACGTGACCTGCCTCACGCACCCCACTGAAACCCCCGCCCACTGCCCCGGCGTCCTGTTCTTCGCGCTTTCTGACGAACAGGTAGTACGGGGGATGACACCATGGCAGATGACGCAGCGAAAGCCGGCGGTCCGGAGTTCAAGATCAGGCCGGGGGAACTGAAGGACGCCGCTCCGACCTTCGAGAACCAGAGCAAGGCGCTCAAGGAGGCGCTCGACAAGCTGAGGCACAGCCTCGCCGAGGCCGGCAGTCCCTGGGGCGGCGACAAACAGGGCAACGAGTTCGCGGCGGCCTACAACGGCCCGCACGACCACGTGCTCTCCGGGCTCGACATCCTGGTCCAGGGACTCGCCAGCATCCACGACGGCCTGGTCGCCCACGCCGACAACCACACCGACGCGGACGAGAAGGCCCGGAAGGACCTCACCTGATGGCCGGCGGTCGATGCCGGAAGGCGGCGTCCCATGGGTGAGTCCGCGGCCGCGAAGGCCGTCCAGAAGGTCACCGGCATGTGGTGGCCGGACGCCGACCCGGACAAGCTGCGCACGGTCGCCGACGCGTGGGAGGCGATGGCCACCGCCATCGACAACGTCACCGCCCCCACCAACCAGGCCGCCGCCGCCATCGTCGCCAACAACCACGGCCCCGCGATCGACGCCTTTGGCAAGTTCTGGAGCCGGTACTACGGCGGCAAGGACGCCGCGGGCAAGGGCAAGGGCTGGCTGCCCGAAACCGCCGACGCCTGCCGCGCCCTCGCCAAGGCGCTGCGCGACTTCGCCCACGAGGTGGACAAGGCGATCAAGAAGCTGGAGGAGGAGGCCGCGATCGTCGGCGGCACCCTGGTCGTCGGCACCGCCCTGGCCATCGTCACCTTCAGCATCTCGGCGGACATCGCCGCCGCCACCGCCGCGGGCATCGTCGCCACCGCCGCGTCGGTCGGCGTCGCCGTCTCCGAGGCCATCGCCACCATCGCCGCCACCGTCCTGGTCGGCGCCGCCTTCGGCGCGGTGGAGGCGATCACCGTCGACCTCGCGGTTGCTCAGCCCATCCGCGTCGAGCTGTTCGGCGACGGCGGCTACAGCCTCACCGAGGCCGTCGACTCCGCCCAGACCGGCGAAATCATGGGCGCCGCCGGCGGCGGCCTCGGCGCCGGCGCCCGTGTCGTGACCACCGCGGCCGAGGGCACCGAGAACGCCTCCGTCGCCCTCGCCGGCCTCGCCAAGGTCGCGAACGCCGCCGACACCGTCCCCGGCCGCATGATCACCGGCGCCGGCCTCACCTACGGCTACGACACCGCCTTCAAAACCGGCCCCGTCATGCCCCTCGACCTCATCCTCGGCGCCGTCGGCAGCGCCGCGGGGCCGGGGGGCAGCACCCCGAAGCGCCGCCCTAGCTTTACCGGGGCCGAGGCTAACGGCTTTTCTCGCAAGCCTGATGGCACTCCCGAGCCATGGGTGTCCGACTCCGGATCACCATACGTGCACGATCCATTCAGTAGCGAGCCCATCAACCTCAAGGCCGTGAGGCTGTATGAGGAATACCGCACCAGGACCGACGACGTCGCGGAGGTGGCATTGGAGACAAAAGTCGATCCCCGAATTGTCGAGGTCGCGAAGAAAAATCTCATGGTGAACCGCCATGACGTGCAGGTCGGCCCCGGCGAGGAAAATGTCATGAAAGACGTCTATTTTGAACCAGAGTGGGAGATCGCTCGGCGCTGGAACGCCGCCGTGAAAGGAATCAAAGGACCGGCCGACACCGTCGACATCCTTCGCACAGTCTTGGCTCATGAGTACATAGAGGCTAAGCTCTTCGAAGCTGGCCTTCCATACCTACCCAGCCACCCCGACTGCTGGGAAGACGGCATCAGACCGGTCGCCCACCCCGAACACTTCAGCGCCCACCAAATGGCACCCAACAGTTTCAATAAGCTCGACTTCTCCAGTGATACCCTAGTCAGCTCGCTCTGGATCTGGAAGAAATACGGCATCGAGGTTCCGCCCATCCCGATTGCCGACGATCTCTCAAATCTCGACGTCCTGGTTGACGCAATTAAATCCCACATTCGCGCGAAAGGTCACGACCTCAAGTGAGTTCCGCTGCCGTGCAGTCAATGGTTGATCGCCTCAAGGCCATCAACTGGAGGTCGCCCGCCGAGGCCATGGAGAAGAGTTATTCACGCGCCGCGCTGATGGAGGAGTATTTCCGGCGGGCCGCGCTCTGGCTCGATGCCTATGGAGATACCAAGTATTGGCCGTTCTTCGACCTCGCCGCCATCGTCGCTCCAACCGTTCGTGCCGACCCGGCGGTGATCGCGGACATCGAGGAATTCATCGATGACGCATCCGGCTCGTCGTACGCCATGGACAGCGGCGCGGCTGCCGTCCATTGGGCCGCCCTGGCCAGCACGCCCGGGACGCAACTGCACCCGCTGCCGGACCCGTTCGAGCCCCTGCTCCGACTCTACGAGCGCGGCGGCTCCAGCTTCCGCCTCACCAACGGCTTCATCGACTTCGGCATGATCATGGTCCCGCGTGGCAATTGGCGCATGCACCTGTCCCTGACCCCCGTCGTCGAGCTGAACGACGAAGCCCTCGATGCGCTGGACGAGCGTAAGTGGGCCGAATTCAACGCACTTGCAGAGCGCGCCAACGAGTCGACTGGACACAGCTGACCGCCCCTCGCCCGAAAGGGCCGACACGGCATCGGCACGGCGATGACCAAACGTTCCGTCGGCATCAAGTGGGACCAGGCCCAGAAGTCCACAACGAGCATGTGGGCTCGCGATCCCGGCTGATGATCGAGTACCTTCGCCGGTCCTCACTCTGGGCCGAGGTGCTGGAAGGACCGCCAAGGCGGCCCATCTTCAACATCTCATTGACTGCATGCGTGATCATGGTGATCGACCGATCGTGGCTCGCGGCCGTGCCCATCAGTTCGGCCCAGGCCTCACGTAGATTCGAACGCGCGCCTGGTCGTCCATCACGGTTACTGAGCTGGTCCGCGCTCACGCCGTACAGTCGGCACAGCGCCTCGACATCCTGATCGTCCGCACCGACGAGGTCCTTCTGACCCGCACCGTCCGCCCCACCGTCCGGCGTCGTCGATGAGCAGGAAGTCGGCCCGACTTCTCATGCCTTCGTCGGCGGCTCCGGCGCGGCCGGAGCCGCCGGCGCTCCGAACCGTCACAGCTGTTCGCCGTCGCCCCCCGGCACCCCGCCCGGTGGGCGTCAGGGGCCAGGCGTACGCTTCCACCCCGTCGTACCGAGTACCGGGGGGAACCATGGCGGGACCGAGAACCAGACGCGGGACGATCACGCTGACGGCCGCGCTCGTGGTGGCCGTGCCGGCGGGGACGTTCGGGCTGGTGGCGGTAAGTACCTACATGGGGTTCGGCACGGCGTTGCTGCTCGGGCTGGTGGTCGCGGTGGCCTGGATCATCGGGGTGGTCCGGCTGCTCGGGCCGGTCGGCTGCTGGGTGGCGATCGTGTCCGTCGCGTTGTGGGGCGGGGCGCTGGGGGAGGCGATCTCGGCGCGGGACGCGGTGATCCTGAACGCCCGCGGGGTCACGGTGACGGCCCGGGTCTCGCAGGTGCACGACCATCCGCAGGACAAGCACCCCAACTCGACGTACGACCTGGTCGGCGAACTCGGCCTGCCGATCCCCAACGGCACGGTGTACGGGAGCCTCCACGCGCACGCGGTCGGCGACCGGGTGCTGGTCCGGTACGACCCGGAGGGCGTCGCGGCCGCGGCAGCCCCGGACGACATCGACTTCTCGAAGGACCTGGCGATCGCCGGTGCCCTGGACGCCGTCCTGATGGCGATCGTCGGCAGCCTCGGCGTGGCCGTAGTCCGCAATGGCCGGCCGCGCCGGGTGCCGTTCCGGCGGGACACGGTCGTCGGAGAGCGCTGAATGCGCTTCAGGACCGCACCACCCGCGCCCGCAGGTAGTTGCGGCGCCCGAAGTTCGGCTCGTCGACCGCCGTCAGTTCCTCGACCTGGAAGCGGTACAGCGCCGCGGCCCCGCCGCCGGTGACGTACTGCCGCCGGGTCTCCTCGTCCTGGGCGAAGGCCGGGTAGCGCCCCCGGTAGGCCGCGAGCGCCGCCTCCGCCTGCCGCCCCCAGGCCTCGCCCGCGCTGCCGGTCAGCTGGAGGCCGCGCAGCTGTTCGCCGAAGGCGGGCGGAGGCAGGAAGACGGTGGCGGCGGCCCGGGCCTCTTCGGCGAGGTGGTGGCTGTGCCGGGTGGAGCGCTCGCTGACGAAGTAGAGGACGAGGTCCTCGTCGTACGCGAAGAAGGCCAGGTTGGCGTGCGGCCCGTACTCGTGGCCGGCGGTGGCGAGAGTGAGCACCATGGCTTCGGCGAGCAGGCCCTCGACGCCCTTGTGCGGCAGGTCGCCCGGCCAGTCCCCCTGCGTGATGTCGAGTCGGTACGGCATTCGGCACTCCCTCCGCTGGCGCCCGGTGCCTCCGCGCCCTGGGCGCGCCTGAGAACGACTGAGCCGGGCGGGCGCCCCGGTCAGGGGCCCCACGCCCGGCTCACATGCTCCACCCGCCGTCCGAAACCGGACAAGGGGTGGGCCGCTCAGGAAGCGGGCACTACCGCGCCCGGTGCGAGGCGTACCCGCGGGTCACCACCGGCACCGTGCCGGGGCCCAGCAGGGAGCGCAGCGCGCCCGCGCGCATCTTGTCCACCAGCGGCCCGCAGCGCCCGGCGAGCGGGGCGAGCACCAGCGCCACCAGGAGGCCGACGAGCGCGCCCACAGCCACGTCGTGCGGGTAGTGCACGCCGACCCAGACCCGGGAGGCGGCCATCAGCACCGCGAAGACGGTGGCGACGGCGCCGAGCCGACGGCTGACGAACCAGAGCGAGATCGCGGCGGCGAAGGCGATCACCGAGTGGTTGCTCGGGAAGGACCAGTCACCGCTGGTCGCGCTGGGGCAGGTCTCCAGCGAGACGCTGCCGGGGATCTGGGCGCACGGCCGGACCTCCTCGACCATGCTCTTGAGGACGGAGTTGACGCCGTACGCGACGACCACGATGACCGGGGAGGCCAGCACCCTGGCCATCACCGCGGAGTCGGCGCCGCGCGCCCGCCACCAGGCGTAGAGCATGAAGAGCGCGAACAGCCCGAGGCCGATCGCCGACCAGACCTTGATCACGTCGTCCAGCCAGTGCGGGGCCGACTGCGCCCACCCGTTGACCCGGGTGTAGAGGCTGCCGTCGATCCCGCTGCCGTCGTAGACGGCCAGGGCCCGAGAGGACATCACACGTCACCTCCGTGACGGCGCGCCTTACGGGCGCGGAACAGTTCGAGAACAATGGGGAGCACGGAGACAACTACTACCAGACCGATGATCGGCAGCAGATACTGGTCGATGCCGGGTATCGAGGAGCCGAGCCCGTACCCGGCCAGCACCACGCCGACGGTCCAGACCGCGCCTCCCGCCACCTGCCAGACGGTGAACGAGCGAACCGGCACTTCGAGCACGCCGCAGAGCGGATTCAGCACCGTCCGGACCACCGGGATGAACCGGGCGAGCACGATCGCCTTGCCGTGCCCGTACCTGGCCAGCAGCACCTCGGCCCGCTCGACGCCCTCCAGCAGGCTCCTGCGCTTGGTACGGCCGAGCAGCGCCCGCCCGCCCCGGCGACCGATCAGGTAGCCGACCTGGGCCCCGGCGAGCGCGCCGACCAGGGCGGCGGGCAGCACCTGCCACAGGTGCAGCTGCGGGCCCTTGGTGGCACCGGGGACGCAGAGCAGACCCGCGGTGAACAGCAGCGAGTCGCCGGGCAGGAAGAAACCCACCAGCAGGCCGGTCTCGGCGAAGAGCACCACGGCGATGCCGAGCGCGCCGAAGGCGGCGAGCAGCGAGGACGCGTCCAGCGGGTTCACCGCGAGGTGGGAGGCCACCGCGAGGTGCGGGCCCACGGCGAGGTGGGCGGCCGGATCGGCGGGGAACTGGAGCAAGGCTGGCGGACCTCCCGTACGTTGGGGGGCGGTTTCTCCCGCGGTTCGCCGCAGAGACCCGCCCAGGACCGTCTACAGTTACGTAGACGGTCTACATGACTGTAGACGAAAGCTGGAGGAAGCGCCGCCATGTCCGACGTACCGTCCGCCCGCCGGCCCGCCGGTGAGCTGGAGGCCGAGGTGCTGGCCGCCCTCTGGTCCGCCCGGCAGCCGATGACGCCCCAGGACGTCCAGACGGCGCTCGGCGGTGACCTCGCCCGCACCACCATCGCGACGATCCTCGCCCGGCTGCACGACAAGGGGACGGTCGAACGCACCCGGGCCGGTCGCGCCTACGCGTACACCCCGACCGTCCAGGACACCGCGGGCCTCGCCGCCCGCCGGATGCACACCGAGCTGGGCCGCGAGGCCGACCGCTCCACCGTGCTCGCCCGCTTCGTCTCCGACCTCTCCGCCGAGGACGAGCAGCTGCTGCGCGAACTGCTCGGCGACGGCGGACCGGGACCGGCGGAGGCACCGTGATGCTCGCCGTCTGGGCGCCGCTGCTGCTGCCCTTCCTCGCCGTCCCGCTGGCCCGCCGCCTCGCGGAGACGATGCCGCCCCGGGCCGCCGCCTGGCTGCTGGCCGGCACGGCCGCCGTCCTGGCCGGCGGCACCCTCTGCTCGCTCGGCCTGCTGGCCGCCGCCGGGCTGCTCCAGCTGCCCCCGGTCGCCGCCCTCGGCCACCTCTCGCTGCCCTGGCTCACCGCCGCCGCGCCCAGCGCCCCGCCCGCGGCCGCCCTGGCCGGCCTGGCGCTCGCCGCGCTCACCGCGCTGGCGGTCCGGACCGCCCGCCGGCGCCGACTGGACCTGCGCGCCGCCCGGGCCGCCCTGCCCGCCCTGTCCGTCCAGCCCGCCGCGTCCGCCGCGTCCACCCACGGGCCGCGCGCGGTCGGCCCCGCCGGTCCGTACGCGGGCGACGGCCCCGCCGATGACCAGCATTCGGACACGCGCCCCCGGAGCGCCTCCGTGCGCCGGGCGCGCGCCACCCGGTGGCTCGGGACCGTCGCGGCACTGCGGCAGCCCGCCGAGCACCCGCTCACCGTGCTGGACGACGAGCGCGCCGACGCCTTCGCCCTCCCCGGCCGCCTGCGCCGCCCGGGCCAGGCCGGCGAGCCCGGCCGGATCGTGGTCACCTCCGGGATGCTGCGCGCCCTCAGCGGGCCCGAGCGCTCCGCCCTGCTCGCCCACGAACGCGCCCACCTGGCCGGCCGCCACCACCTGTTCCTCGCCCTCGCCGAGCACGCCGCCGACCTCCACCCGGCGCTTCGCCTGCTGCGCGCGCCCCTCGGGTACCACCTGGAGCGCTGGGCCGACGAGGTGGCCGCAGCCCAGGTCGGCGACCGCGCCGTGACCGCCCGCGCGGTCGGCCGGGCCGCCCTGGCCGCCAGCCGTTCACCCTGGCCGGCCCGCCCCCGGCTGGTCGCCGCGGCGCACTCCGGCCCGGTCCCGCGCCGGGTCGCCGCCCTGCTCCAGCCCCGCCCCTCCACCACCCCGGCCACCCGGCTGCGCGCCGTCGCCCTGGCCCTGGCCGCCTGCCTGGCGCTGACCACGGGCGCCACCCTGGAGGCCACCGCTGACCTGCACCACACCGTCGAGGTCGCCCAGCACGAACCGGGCGCGGAGCGCTAGGGAGCCGCTCAGCACGAAGCGCCGGTGCGCCTCGGAACGGTTTCGTACCGATCGGTATGCGGAGTTGCCGGACCCTGTCCCCGTGCGCCCACCGCACCCGTACGCTTTCGTCAGCGCGTCGACCCCGGCGCGTCCTCGAACGGCGGCGAGGAGCATCACGAGTGCGGCAGACCGGACGGCAGTCCCGACGACCAGAGCGCCGCACCCCGCCGACCGCGGCGGAGCTGGCCAAGGTCCACGAGCGCACCCTCGCCGACGCCGCCGCCCGCGAACTCACCCTCCCCGAGACCGGGGGACCGGGCGGACCGGGCGGACGCGGCGGACGCGGCGGTCCAAGCGGCCCCGGAGGCCCGAACGGGCCGGGCCTGCTCGAACCCCGCCCCGAGATCGGCGACTCCTGGGCGCGGCTGCGCCGCCTCGGCCTCGACCCCGACAGCGGCGCCGCCGCCGTCCTGCTCGGCCCCGCCGAACTGGAGCAGCGCCGCCGGTCCAGCGGGCTCGACAACGTCATGCCGGTGCTGCGCGAGACCCTGCTCGAACCGGTCGGCCAGGCGCCGCTGATCCTCGCCATCGCCGACGCCGAGGGCCACGTGCTCTGGCAGGAGGGCGAGCGCGGCCTGCGCCGCAGCGCAGACCGGATCGGCTTCGTCACCGGCGCCCGCTGGATCGAGGAGAGCGTCGGCACCAACGGCATCGCGGTCGCGCTGCGCGCCCAGCGCCCGATGCACGTCCACTCCGCCGAGCACTACCTGCGCAGCCACCACACCTGGACCTGCGTGGCCGCGCCCGTGCACGACCCGGCCACCGGCCGGCTGGTCGGCGCGATCAACCTCAGCGGCCCGGCCCACAACGTCCGCCCGTACCTGCTCCAGCTCACCGCCACCGCCGCCCGGCTCGCCGAGACCGAGCTGCGCGCCCACCGGCTGGAGGCGCTCAACCAGCTGCGTACCCTGGCCGCCCCGCTGCTCGCCCGGGTCGGCGGCCCGGCCCTGGTGGTGGACGCGGCCGGCTGGACCGCCGCGTCCGCCGGGCTGCCACCGCCCAGCCGGCTCCGCATCCCCAGCGAGGGCTGGGCCCCGGCCGCCGTGCACTGGGTGCCGGGGCTGGGCGAGTGCGTGCTGGAACCGCTCGCGGACGGCTGGCTGGTGCGGCCGGTCCGTCCGCCCGAGACGGACGGCTCCGGAACGGTGAGCGCCGAACAGGCCGAGGGCGCCCGACTCCTGCTCGACCTGCGCAGGCCGGACCGCCCCGAACTGTCCGTCCACGCCGCGGCCGACAGCTGGTCGCACCCGGTCAGCCCGCGCCACGCCGAACTGCTGCTGCTGCTCGCCACCTCCCGCGAGGGCAGCACCGCCGCGCAGCTCGCCGAGGCGCTGTTCGGCGACGCGGGGCGGACGGTGACGGTCCGGGCCGAGCTGTCCCGGCTGCGCCGCTACCTGGGCGGCCTGCTGGCCCACCGGCCGTACCGCTTCGCCGACTCGGTGCTGGTCACCGTGCAGGGGCCGGAGGACCCGTACGACCTGCTGCCCGCCTCCACCGCGCCGGCCGTACGGCGGCTGCGGGCGGAGCTGGCGGCTGACCGGGTCCGGCTGCCGGGCTCCGCGGCGCCCCCGCCCGCGCCGCGGCCATCACCACCGCCCTCACCCGTGCCCTCACCGCGTTCGCACGGCGGGCCCGGGGCTCAGCCGCCCGCGAGCAGTGCGGCCAGCTGGGCGTCGGTGGGGCCGCAGTCGCGTTCCTGCTCGACCGAGACCAGCGCGTAGGTACGGTCCAGCCAGGCCTGCACCCGGGGCTTGGACGCCTCCAGCAGGGCGCTGCCGTGCGGGGATTCGAGCGCCAGGTGCAGCGTCGAGCCGTGACAGGGGCAGTACGCCGGCCACAGCTTGACGTCGCCCTGGCCGCTCAGCGTCTGGAGGCCGTCGCGCAGCAGGTCGCGGGAGAACACCCAGTCCGCCTCGTCCGGACGCCCCAGATGGAAGGTCAACAGCACCTCGTAGGGGCGCGCGGCGGCGAAGCGGAACCGGGTGCGCACCTCGCCGACCACTTCATCGCCCAGCGAGATCCGCAGCGTCAGCACCTCCTCCACCGCCGCCGGAGCGGCGGTGGAGCCGCCCCCATCGCCGCCCGTGGGGGTGGCGGCGAGGGGGGCACTGGAGGCTGCGGACAGCGGGTCGGGCGGCATGACGGTCTCTCCGGGAACGGCGCGGGATGCCATCAGCCTGCGCCACCCGCGGCCGGGCGGGCAAGGGTTGCAAGGGGGTTGCAACGCCGCCTCCTCCGGTCCGACCGACCTTCGCCCCAGTTGTCAGACGGACCGTCAACTTCCGCTCCCGGAAGGGACGTCCGTAGAATGGAGGGATCCTGTCCGCCCTTCGGCCACCCGCTGGTACGCTCTCCCCCTCCCGACGCGGGCCCACGGCGGGACCGGCCCGGGACGGCCGGATCCGGGCCCGTCGCCGGTGCGTGGGAGAATACGGCGACGCGACGGCAACTTCGGGGAGGGAGGGGTCCGGTGGCTGTGCGTGGGGAGACCGCGCGGGACGTGCAGCACGAGCCCGCACGGCAGGGTCGGCACGGTCGGCCACGCCCGTTCGGCGGCCGGTTCCGGCTGCCCACCCTTCGCTTCTCCGGCGCCGCGATGGCCATGTCCACCGTCGTCGGCATCAGCATCGCCACCACCCTCCTGCTGAACGAGCAGCAGGGCATCGGCCGTCGGGCCGGCGTCGCCCGGGTCGGCACCACTCCGCCGCCCAGCCCCGGCGCCACCGACCAGGCCGAGGCGGCCTCCGACCGGACCACGGACCCGGCCGCGCCGCCCTCCGGCCGTCCGCGCGACCCGAAGCCCTCGGGGCACGCCTCGACCCACCCGTCCGGCTCGGCGAACGCCGCCGCCACGCCCCCGGCCGGGCTGCGGGCGGGAACGGCCGCCCCGGTCACGCCGTCGACCGGCGGCCAGGCCTCCGCCGGGCACGACCCCCGGTCCTCGGCCGGCATTCCCGCGAACGGCGCCGGTACGGGCGGGCAGCCGGACGCCGGGGCGTCGCCCTCGGCGCAGCCCTCCGCGCCGTCCACGCCGTACGCGCCCGCCGCCGGACAGCCCGATGCCGGTCTGGTCGGCGCGGCCCAGGCCGGGGCCGGTCAGACCGACGCCGGGCAGTCCCCGCACCCGCCCGGCCTCCAGCCCACCACCCCGGCCCGGCCCGGACCCGCCTTCCCCGCGCCCGGCCGCCCGCTGCCGCCACCCGCGGCCGCCGTCCCGGCCCCGGGGCCGGATGCGGCCCCCGGGGACTCCGGCGCGCCCGCCACCGACGCTCCCGACACCGGCACCCCGGAGACCAACGACTCCGAGGCCCACGACTCCGCACCGGAGGCCGACCAAGCCCTGACCGGCACCGGCCTGACCACCGCGGTCGGACGCGACGGCCTCCGGCACACGCTCGACCTCACCGTGGCCGAGCCGGTCACCGCCCTCCAAGCCGAATTCCGGCTGGCACCGGGCGAGTTGGCCACCGGAATCGGCGCCGCCTGGACCGACCTGCCGGGCGCCGTGGTGACCACCCAGCAGGAACGCGGCACCCTGGTCTACCGCTTCACCACCCCGCCCGGCACCGACGTCAAGCCCGGCCGCTACGCCTTCGCGGTGCGCGGCACCCGCCCGACCGACCAGGTCGCCCCGGTGCGCAAGCCCGGCCCGCAGGAGAGCTGGAACGCCGCCGCCTTCGGCATCGACCACCCCCGCGCGGTCGCCGCCCTCGGCGGTTTCGGGCCGCTGCTCGCGCAGCCCGCCCAGCCCCTGACACACCAGGCCCGCTGACCGCCCGTCGGCCGGTCGGTCCTCCGAGCCGCCCGCCGGTCGGACCGCCCGACGACCAGGCAGCTCACCGGGCTCATCCCCGCACCCACGTTCGTTACTGTGGGCAGCACCCGACCCGGCGCCCCACCGGCCACGGACCGGGCCGTCGTTCCGCATCCGAGGAGGAGACCTTGTCCACCGTCCTGACCCAAGGCGGCAACGCACCGCTGACCGCCGCGCGGGTGACCGTCGAGGTCACCTCGCCCAAGGCGCTGGACGTCTCCGGCCTGCTGCTGACCGACGCCGGCAAGGTCCGCTCGGACGCCGACTTCGTCTTCTTCAACGCCCCGCACGGGCCCGGCGTCAGCCTCCGTCCGGCCGCCGCCGGTGCGCCGGACGCGATCACCGTCGACACCCCGGCCGTCCCGGCCGACATCAGCAAGGTCGTGATCACCGCCAGCCCGGCCGACCAGTCCGCCACCTTCGCCGGGATGGAGCCCACCGCCACCCTGCGGGACGCCGACACCGGCGAGGTGCTGCTCACCTTCACTCCGCCCCGACTGGGCCTGGAGACCGCGCTCATCGTGGTCGAGGTCTACCGGCGCAACGGCGTCTGGAAGGTGCGCGCGGTCGGCCAGGGCTACGCCGACGGCCTGGCGGGCATCGCCACCGACTTCGGCGTCACCGTCGACGACTCCCCCACGCCGGCCCCGCAGCCGACACCGGCCCCGGCCTACGCCTCCGACTCGGCCTCGGACTCGCAGAGCGCGCCGACCGTCCAGATCCACTCCCCCGCCGACGTCGCCCCGCCGACCCCGCCGCTGCCGCCCGTCCCCCCGGTGCCGCCGGTGCCGCCGGTGCCCCCGGTCGACCCCCGGATCGCCCTCGCCACCGTCCCGTCGATGCCGTCGACGCCGCCGATGCCGTCGACGCCCACCATGCCCCCGGCGCCGCCCGCCGCACCCCCGGCCCCGGCCCCCGCCGAGCGCCCGAAGGTCACCCTGGACAAGGGCCGGGTCAGCCTGGTCAAGGGCAGCTCCGTCTCCCTGGTGAAGAACGGCCGCCCCTTCCTCTCCTCGGTCCGGATGGCCCTAGGCTGGCAGTCCGCCGCCCGCGGCCGGGACATCGACCTGGACGCCTCCTGCCTCGCCTTCGACGCCCGGCACCAGCGTCTGGAGACGGCCTGGTTCATGAAGCTGACCATCTTCAACGGTGCGGTCGCCCACTCGGGCGACAACCTGGTCGGCGGCGACGGCGGTGACGACGAGGCGATCACCGTCCACCTGGAGGGCCTGCCGGCCGAGGTCCACGCGCTGGTCTTCGTGGTGAACTCCTTCTCCGGCCAGAAGTTCACCGAGCTGCGCAACGCCTACTGCCGCCTGGTGGACGTCCGCACCGAGGAGGAACTGGTCCGCTTCGACCTCACCCAGTCCGAGCCGCGCACCGGCGTGGTGATGTGCAAGCTGGTCCGCCGCCCCTCCGGCGAGTGGGAGATGACGGCGCTGGGCGAGTTCGTCGACGGCAAGACCGCCCGGGCGATGATCGAGCCCTCCGCCGCCCTCCTCTGACCCGCGCCACTCCCACAACCCCACAACGTCACATCCACGCCAGCGAATTCACCCTCCCGAGGCATCAAGTCGCACACGCGCCGACTCGATTGACTCTCCGGGGGGGGTGAATCGACTCTCCTCTGCACTCCCGCATTCGCGCACCCGTTGAGGAGAGACCGTGCCCCGCTTCCCGTCCCGCCTCGCCGTCGCCGGCTCCGCCGTCGCACTCACCGCCGGCCTGATCGCTCCCACCGCCGCCCAGGCCGCCATCAAGCCCGCCACCCGCGCCGGCACACTCAAGTGGGCCGTCCTCGGCGACTCCTACACCGCGGGCGTCATCGAGGCCACCGGCGACCTGACCGACGCCCGGGACGGCTGCGCCCGTACCACGGGCTCCTATCCCGAGATCATCCGCCGCGATCTCGGCTCCCAGGTCGACCTGCGCAACGCCAGTTGCAGCGGCGCCACCACCCTGGACGTCTACGCGAACAAGTTGAGCCCGCTCGGCCGCCCGCTCCCGCCGCTCGGCACCGACCCCAACGCCCCCTACGCGCCCGTCCCGCCGCAGGTCGACGCCGTGGACCCGGACACCCAGGTGATCACCGTCGGCATCGGCGGCAACGACCTCGGCTTCGCCGGGATCCTCAAGGACTGCATCGAACTCGGCGCCGCCCGCCTCGGCCAGGGCACGCCCTGCAAGGACAAGTACGACGCCCGGATCCCCGGCCGGCTCAACCAGTTGCGCACCGACTACGCCACCATGCTCGGCGCGCTGCACACGCAGGCCCCGTCCGCCCGGGTCGTCACCGTCGGCTACCCGCACCTGATCCCCGAGGACGCCGCCCGCTGCCAGTACGGCAATCCCCTGCAGTTCGCCACCTTCACCACCGGCGACCTCGACTGGGCCCGCACCCGCGTCCTGGAGCCGCTCAACCTGGCGATCGAGCAGGAGACCTCGGCCCAGCAGGACACCTACGTCGACCTCTACCCCGGCTCCGCCGGGCACGGCGTCTGCGACGCCGCCCACTGGCTGGACGGCGTGCTGACCGACGTCCTGCCCCTCAAGTACGGCCTGGTGCACCCCAACGCCAAGGGCCAGGCCTTCGTCGCCGCCCAGGTCGAGGGCACCGTCCTCGGCAGCTGACCGCCCCTTCGGCGAGCACCGGAAAACCACTGGCCCGACCACCCGTTGGCGATCATCCTGGTCGGATGCACATCCGCGAAGCCACCCCCGAGGACTGGCCGGCCATCTGGCCGTTCTTCCACACCATCGTCGCCGCCGGCGAGACCTTCCCCTACCCCCTCGACATGCCCTCCGAGCTGGGCCGGGAGTGGTGGATGCACTCCGCCCCCGACCGCACGGTGGTCGCCGTCGACGAGGACGGCACGGTCCTCGGCACCGCCACGATGAACCGCAACCGCCCCGGCAACGGCGCGCACGTGGCCAGCGCCAGCTACATGGTCGACCCGGCGCACCACGGCAAGGGCATCGGGCGGGCCCTGGTCGAGTACACCCTCGACTGGGCCCGCCGGGCCGGGTTCCGCGCCATGCAGTTCAACGCGGTGGTCGCCAACAACCACCACGCCGTCAAGCTCTACCGGTCACTGGGCTTCGAGATCGTCGGCACCGTTCCCGAGGCCTTCCACCACCCCGTGGACGGCTACGTCGGCCTGCACGTCATGCACCGCCCGCTCTGAGGACTCACTCCTCGATCGCCCCGCCGACCGCGCGCAGGTGCCGCCGGAAGCTGTACGACGGGTCGGCGGCGCGCCGCTCCAGGTACTCGTCGAACCGGGTCTGCCCGCGCAGTGTGTCCCCGGCCGCGATCCGGTCGGCCTGCGCGCGCTCGGTCCGGGCGATCCCGGCGGCCGTCTCCAGCACCTCCTCGACCCGGTCGGCCGGCACGAACAGCACCCCGTCCGCGTCCGCGAACACCACGTCCCCGGCGGTCACCAGGTGCGGCCCGACCCGCGCCGACACCAGTGCCTCCGGCTCCCGCCCGTCCAGCCGCAGCGGCCCCAGCGGCAGCGCGCCGTAGCTGAACACCGGCAGCCCGATCTCCACCAGCTCCGGCGTGTCCCGGTGCAGCCCCCACACCACGATCCCGGCCACACCGGCGGCGCGCGCCTCCAGCACCGCGAGGTCCCCGACGCAGGCCTCGTCCGTCCGCCCGCCGTTGTCGATCACCAGCACGTCCCCGTCCCGCGCCGCCCCGTACGCCTCCAGGAACACGTCCACGCTCCCGTAGTGCCGCACCGGCAGCGCCCGCCCCGCCACCCGGGCCCCGGCGGTCACTGCGCCCACCCCCGCCGGCGCCGCCCGCACCGCCACCCCGAGCCGTACACAGGCATCCGCCACCAACGGTGTGGACAACCCCTCGAACTGCTTCATCATCCCCAACTCCTCTCACCAATAGCCCAGTTGACCAGCACCTGAATCCTACGCCGGGCCTCAGACTCACATCATCGAGTGAAAGCCCGCCGTGTACCGCATATCCCGGCCCAGCCGCGAATAGCGTGACGCCCATCTGAAGGAGGGGCATCATGAGTGCTGTGGCGCATGAGCAACCGATCACGGGCTCCCCATCGCAGGCCGACATCCTGCTGGCCGCCTTCGGCGAACCGCTCGCCCTCCCCGCCCCCGTTCGACTTCGAGCTCGACACCAAACCCTTCCTCTGAGAAACACGCGACGGCCCGCACCCCCCGTCAGGGGTGCGGGCCGTCGCGTTGCCCGGCGCCGGGTCAGTTGCGGGTGGCCATGGCGCGCAGGAAGAAGGTGAGGTTGGCGGGGCGCTCGGCGAGGCGGCGCATGAAGTAGCCGTACCACTCCTGGCCGTACGGGAGGTAGACCCGCATGGTGTTGCCCTCGCCTGCGAGGCGCAGCTGCTCCTCGGGGCGGATGCCGTACAGCATCTGGTACTCGAAGGAGTCCCGGGTGCGGTTGTTCCACTGGGCCAGCTGGCCGGCGATCTTGATCATGTTGGGGTCGTGCGAGGCGATCATCGGGTAGCCCTCGCCCGCCATCAGGACCTTCAGGGCGCGGACGTACGCGAGGTCGACCTCGTGCTTGCCCTGGAAGGCGACCGACTCGGGCTCCTTGTAGGCGCCCTTGCACAGGCGCACGCGCGAGCCGGCGCCGGAGAACTCGCGGCAGTCGGCCTCGGTGCGGCGCAGGTAGGCCTGGAGCACGACGCCCAGCCAGGGGAAGTCCGCCCGCAGCTCGCGCGCGATGGCGAGGGTGGAGTCGGTGGTGGTGTGGTCCTCCATGTCGAGGGTCACCGTGGTGCCCGCGTCGGCGGCGGCCTCGCAGATGCGGCGGGCGTTCTCCAGCGCGATCTTCTCGCCGTCCACCGGCAGGAACTGGCCGACGGCCGACAGCTTGACCGACACCTCGGCGCCGGCGGCGAGGCCGGTCTCCTTGAGGGCCTTGAGCAGGTGCTCGTACGCCTCGGCGGTGCCGGCGGCCTGGGCGGCGTCCTTGGTGTCCTCACCGAGGTGGTCGAGGGTGACCTTGCGGCCGGTGGCTACGAGGTCGTCGCAGGCGGTGACGGCGTCGTCGAGGACGTCACCGGCGACGAAGCGCTCGACTATCGCGTGGGTCGGGGGGAACTTCTCGACCACGGTGCGGACCTGCGGGGACCGGGAGGCCGCGAGAAGGGCGGAACGGAGCATCGTGACTCCTGGAGCTGGTGTTTCCAAGGGTGGCAGAAAGGGGGCCGGGGCGGCGGTACGGGGGTGATCCGCCGCCCCGGCGGGGCGGCGCCCGGCTGCGGGACCGGGCGTCGCGGGTGACCGTTGGCTTCTACAGCGGACCGGTCGGCAGCAGGGCTGGTCAGCCCATGTGCGGGTAGCGGTAGTCCGTCGGCGGGACGAAGGTCTCCTTGACCGAGCGGGTCGAGGTCCAGCGCGCCAGGTTCTGCTTGGCGCCGGCCTTGTCGTTGGTGCCGGAGGCCCGGCCGCCGCCGAAGGGCTGCTGGCCGACGACGGCACCGGTCGGCTTGTCGTTGATGTAGAAGTTGCCGGCCGCGAAGCGCAGCTTGTGCATCGCGTCCTGGGCCGCCGCGCGGTCCTGGGCGATGATCGAGCCGGTCAGGCCGTAGGCCGACACGGACTCCATCTGGGCCAGCATCTCCTCGTACTTCTCGTCCTCGTAGACGTACACGGCGAGGATCGGGCCGAAGTACTCGTCGCGGAAGTACTCCGAGGCCGGGTCCTGGCAGACCAGGACGGTCGGGCGGACGAAGTAGCCGACCGAGTCGTCGTAGGTGCCGCCGGCCAGGACCTCGACGGAGTCGTCGGCGTGGGCACGGTCGATGGCGGCCTTGTTCTTGGCGAAGGCGCGCTCGTCGATGACGGCCGACATGAAGTTGGACAGGTCGGTGACGTCGCCCATGGTCAGGCCCTCGACCTCGGCGGCGAACTCGTCCTTGAGGCCGGCCCACAGCGAGGCGGGGACGTAGGCGCGGGAGAGCGCCGAGCACTTCTGGCCCTGGAACTCGAAGGCGCCGCGGGTCATCGCGGTCTTCAGCACGGCCGGGTCGGCGGACGGGTGGGCGACCAGGAAGTCCTTGCCGCCGGTCTCGCCGACGATCCGCGGGTAGGTGCGGTAGCCGGCGATGTTGTTGCCGACCTCGCGCCACAGGTGCTGGAAGGTGGCGGTGGAGCCGGTGAAGTGGATGCCGGCCAGCGCCGGGTGCTTGAGCGCCACGGCGGAGACGTCCAGGCCGTCACCGGTCACCATGTTGATGACGCCCTTGGGCAGGCCGGCCTCCTCCAGCAGCTGCATCAGCAGGTGCGCGGAGTACTGCTGGGTCGGGGACGGCTTCCACAGCACCACGTTGCCCATCAGCGCGGGCGCGGTCGGCAGGTTGCCGGCGATCGCGGTGAAGTTGAACGGGGTGATCGCGTAGACGAAGCCCTCCAGCGGGCGGTGGTCGCTGCGGTTCCACACGCCGTCCGAGGAGATCGGCTGCTCGGCCATGATCTGGCGGGCGAAGTGCACGTTGAAGCGCAGGAAGTCGACCAGCTCGCAGGGCGTGTCGATCTCGGCCTGCTGGGCGGTCTTGGACTGGCCGAGCATGGTGGCGGCGGCCAGGGTCTCGCGCCAGGGGCCGGCCAGCAGGTCGGCGGCCTTGAGGAAGATCGCGGCGCGGGAGTCGAAGGAGAGCGCCTGCCAGGCCGGGGCAGCGGCCAGGGCAGCGTCGATGGCGTCCTGCGCGTCGGCCTGGGTGGCGTTGCGCAGGGTGCCGAGCCGAGCCGCGTGGTTGTGCGGCTGGACGACGTGGATCTCGGTGCCGCCGCCCATCCGGCGCTCACCGTTGATCGTCATGGTCAGCTGGACCGGCTCCTGGCCGCCCAGCTCCTTCAGCTTGGCCTCCAGACGGGCCCGTTCCGGGCTGCCGGGGGCGTAGCTGTGGACCGGCTCGTTCACCGGCGCGGGGACCTGGGTCACAGCGTCCATAGAGCGCACGCTCTCCTTCGTTCAATGCGGGGGGATTGCCTGCGCGGGTCGCACGCAGGCCACAGCACGAACGCTATTCCTGCCTGCCCGGCGTCTTGTTTGGCCGGGCGGCTAAAGTCCCCCGTACGGCGTTGTCCGCCCCGACGAAGGCGGTCACGCCGCGGTCACGACCGCCCGTCAGGCGGCCCGCCCCGCACGCCTCGGCCGGACCACCGACGCCGCCGGTGCCACCGGCACCACCCGTCGCTCCCAGTCGATCCGGTACCCGTGCACCGGGCGCAGCATCTTCTCCGGGCTCATGAAGGTCCGCATCATGATCGGCGCGACCAACCGGAACACCATCCGCCCGACCGGCCCGGAGGCCTTCTGGTTGTTGGTGCGCTCGGCGTCGGCGGCGATCTTCTCCACCCGGGGCCGGCGCAGCGCCGCGTACGCGGCGAAGGCCTCGGTGTGGTCGGGCAGGTCGCGCAGGCAGCGGGCGAGTTCGACGGCGCTCTCGACGGCCAGCGAGACGCCCTGTCCCGAGCTGTTGGACGGCGCGTGCACGGAGTCGCCGACCAGCACCATCCGGCCGCGGTACCAGTGCGGGACGGACGGCATGATCTCCAGCCGGGGGAAGGTCTCGACCGTCCCGGCGTCGGCGACCCGCAGCACCTCGCGGGCGGGCAGGTCGTCGGCGTGCAGCTCGCGGCAGCGGCGCAGCCAGTCCTCCGGGCTGACCGCGCGGGCCTGCTCGTGGCTGAGCCGTTCGGGCTGCGGGATGTTGCTGAACCAGGCGGTACCGCTGCCGTCGGCCAGGCCCCAGTAGCCGAAGAAGGCGCGGGCGCCGTTGGCGAAGTGCACGGTCTCGCCGCGTCCGGCCCGGCCGGGCAGCCGGTACGGGCTGTAGCCGCCGACTCCGAGCAGGCCGGTGTACCGGGCGGCGGGCGCGGCCGGGTCGATCAGGGTGCGGACGGTCGATCCGGTGCCGTCGGTGCCGATCAGCAGGTCGCCGGTGGCGCTGGTGCCGTCGGCGAAGTGCGCGGTGATGCCGTCGGCGGTCTCCTCGGCGCCCACCAGCCGTTTGCCGTAGCGCACTTGGACGCCGGTCTCGCGCAGCCGCCGCTGGAGCACCTCGTACATCTCGGCACGGCGCATCAGCCGCCCGCGCGGCAGGTCGGGGAGGCCTGCGAACTCGGCCAGCGTCCCGCCCTTGCCGTCCTCGATCACCATCGGTCCGACCGGCTGCCCGATCCGGGCGACCTCCGCCTCCAGCCCGACGACGGCCAGGGCGCCGAGTCCGTTGGGGGCGATCATGAAGACCCCGCCGATGCCCTCGGCGGAGGTCTCGTAGGCCTCGAAGACCTCCGCCTCGATGCCGGCCCTGCGCAGCGCCAGCGCCGTCACGGGACCGGCGATGCCGCCGCCGATGACCAGGGCCTTCCTCGCGGTACGAGCGGTACGAGCGGCGCCGGCAGGGCCGGCGGTACCCGGTGCGTTCATTGCAGACTCCCGAAGTGCTCCTGCCAGGTCCGGATGAAGTCCGGCTCCTGGAGCTGTGAGATGAGGCGCTCGACGAAGGCGATCTCGGTGTCCATGCCGCCGACCCGGTACTCCTCCTCGATCAGGAAGAGCCAGCCGACGCCCTCCTCGGTGGCCTTGCGCAGCGTCGCCCGGATGCCCGCCACCTCGGAGGTCAGCGCGGCCCGTCGCCGCTCCAGGAGCTCCGCGGCCTCGGCCGGCGGGAGCACCATGAGCAGCGACAGCGAGACCCCGAACGCGGGGTACTCGTGCTGCGGTTCGGCGACGAGTTCGCGCATCCAGTCGTAGAGCTCCGTCCGCCCCTCCTCCGTGAGGGCGTAGACGGTGCGCTCGGGCCGCTGGGTGTCGCGGACGGTCTCCTGCTCGACGACGAACCCGGCCTTCCGCAACTGCTCCACGACCATGTACAGCGAGCTGCGGTTGTACTTGATGTTGCGGTCCTTGGCGTGCTCCTTGAGCCGGCGACCCATCTCGTACGGGTGCATCGGCTCGGCCAGGAGTTCGGCCAGGACCGCGAGGGCCAGCGGGTTCGACACCTTGCGTCGCTTCGCCACGAGACGTCCTCATCTCTTGGTCAGTACTGACTATCCACTCCTGAATAGTCAGAGTCAACTAACTAGGAACCACGGACAGGAACTCTGTCCGCCCGGCTAAAATCAACCACACACCGTTGTCCGGGCGGATGAAGGAGGCGCGGAGTGACCACCCCCGGCCTCCCGCTCCGCCAGCTGCTGATGTCCCTGGGTGAGCCGCTGGTCGAACTCCAGGCCGCTCCCCAGGGCTTGGACGTCCCCGTGCGCGACGTCGCGATCCTCGACCCGGAGGACCCGCCCGCCGCCGCCCCCGGCGAACTCGTCCTCGCCATCGGCGCCCGCGGCCGGGCCGCCCTCCCCGCCCTGCGCGCGGCCGGCCGGGCCGGCGCCGCCGCCGTCGCGGTCAAGCTGGACGCCCCCGGCCAGGCCGACGCCCTGCGCGAGGCCGCCACCGACGCGGGCGTCGCCCTGCTCTCGGTCCGCCGTGAGACCCGCTGGGAGCACCTCGACTCGCTCGCCCGGGCGATCATCGCCGGCCCGGACGCCCCGGACTCCCCGGGCGCCCCCGAGCCCAACGCCGGCGACCTCTTCTCCCTGGCCCAGACCGTCGCCGTGCTCACCAACGGCATCGTCTCGATCGAGGACACCTCCAGCCGGGTGCTCGCCTACTCCCGCTCCTCCGACTCCGACGAGGTCGACGACCTGCGCCGGCTGTCCATCCTCGGCTGGCAGGGCCCGGAGCCGTACCTCTCCAAGCTCCGCGAGTGGGGCATCTTCCAGCACCTGCGCAGCTCGGACGCCCCGATCGCGGTCGAGCCGCACCCCGAACTCGGGCTGCGCCGCCGCCTCGCGGTCGGCATCCGGGCCGGGGCGCAGCCGCTCGGCACCATCTGGGTACAGGAGGGCGCCCAGCCGCTGGCCCCGCTGGCCGAACAGGCCCTGGTCGGCGCCGCCCGGGTGGCCGCCGCCCAACTGGTGCGCCGCCGCCGCGAGTTGTCCGCCGACGTCCGGCTCACCCAGACCCTGCTGACCGGACTGCTGGAGGGCTCCACCGGTCCCCAGTCGCTCGCCACCCACCTCGGCCTGGACCTGCGCCGCCCGGCCACCGTACTGGCGTACAGCGCCCACACCACGGAGGCGCTGCACCGCTCCGACGTCACCGGCCTGATCTCGGTGCACACCGCCGCCCGGCACCGCACCGCTCTGCTCGCCCCGATCGAGTCCCGGGTCTACGTGCTGCTACCCGAACTCCCGCCGGGCCTGCCGATGACCACCGTCCGCGGCTGGGCCGACGAGGTGGTCACCGCCGCCCGGGAACACCTCGGCGTCCCGCTGCGCGCCGCGATCGGCTCGACCGTCGACGGCCTCTCCCAGGTGCCGGACTCCCGCGCCCAGGCCGACCGGATCCTGGACGCGATGGGCCGCGGCGGAGTGGACCTGGACGTCGCGGCGCTGATCGACGTCCAGGCCGAGGTGCTGGTCAGCGAGATGCTGGCGCTGCTCCAGGAGCGCGGCGGCCTGCGCGACCCGCGGCTCACCGCGCTCACCGAGTACGACCGCCGGCACGGCACCCGGCTCGCCGAGTCCGTGCTCGCCTGGCTGGACGCGCTCGGCGAGGTCCGAACCGCCGCCGACGCCCTGCACATCCACCCCAACACCCTGCGCTACCGGGTGCGCCGCGCCGAGCAGTTGACCGGCATCGACCTCGCCCAGCCGCAGCAGCGGCTGCTGGCGATGCTGCAACTGCGGCTGCCCGCGGACGACTAGGGGCGGGCCCCGGGCCCACGGGCAGCCCCGTGCGCTTCGGTACGCGTCAGGCGCCGTACCCCTGGCCGCGCTCGTGCTCCTTCAGCCGGCGCCACGGCCCGCTGATCGCCAGCTGGATGCCCGGCTCCTGGATGTTGGCGAACAGGGTCCGGCCGTCGTCCGAGAACGTCACCCCGGTGAACTCGCTGAACTCGGGCTTCCCGGCGCTGCCGGTGTTCAGCTCGTTGCGGGCGATCGGGTAGACCAGCCCGTCCTCGGTGGCGCCGAACAGGTGCGAGACGCCGTTGCCGTCCTCGGCGATCACGATGCCGCCGTACGGCGAGACGGTGATGTTGTCGGGGCCGTCGTAGTTGTCGTGGTCGCCCCAGACGTCGGAGTTGACGCCCAGCAGCACCTTCAGCGTGATGGTGCGGCGGGCCGGGTCGAAGAACCAGACCTGGCCGTCGTGCTGCAGCGGACTCTCCGAACGGGCGTAGCTGGAGACGAAGTAGAAGCCGCCGTCACCCCACCACATGCCCTCCAGCTTGCGGGCCCGGGTGACCTCGCCCTCCTTGAACTGCTTGCGCACCGAGGCGCTCCGGGCGTCGCGGTCCTGGACCTTGACCCAGTCCACGCCGTAGACGGTGCCGACCTGGGTGGCGCGGGACAGGTCGTCGACGAACCTGCCGCGCGAGTCGAAGACCT
Organism: Kitasatospora sp. NPDC017646; assembly: GCF_044329365.1. Classification (NCBI taxonomy): domain Bacteria; kingdom Bacillati; phylum Actinomycetota; class Actinomycetes; order Kitasatosporales; family Streptomycetaceae; genus Kitasatospora; species Kitasatospora sp. NPDC017646. The sequence goes on from NZ_JBIRJC010000007.1 coordinate 146,720, forward strand.
TGAAGGCCTCCAGCACCCCGGCGTCGGCGGCGAGCTTGCGCAGCTGGTGGCGGCCGTGCCGGAAGCCGGCCGGCGGGGTCCAGCGGTAGAGCAGGCCGTTGGGGTTGGCCGCGTCCTCGGTCAGGTAGACCTGCCCGCGCTTCGGGTCCACCACGACGGCCTCGTGCGCGTAGCGGCCGAAGGCCTTCACCGGCTGCGGGTCGCGGTTGTAGTCGTCGTCGAAGGGGTCGACCTCGAAGACGTAGCCGTGGTCCTTGGTGAAGCCGTTCCTGCCCGCCCGGTCCTCGGTCTCCTCGCCGGACAGCCAGGTGCCCCACGGGGTCACCCCGCCCGCGCAGTTGGTGGAGGTGCCGGCGATGCCGACCCACTGCTCGACCGAACCGTCCCGCTTGGCGTGCACGATGGTGCAGCCGCCGGCGGCGCCCGGATCGTAGACGTGGCCCTCGGTCAGCGGCACCGGGTGCGGCCAGTTCGCCCGGGCGCCGGACAGCTCGTGGTTGACCACCATCAGGTTGCCGCCGCGCTCGTCCTCGAAGGCGGAGGTGCCGTCGTGGTTGCTAGGGGTGAACTCGCCGGTGCGCAGCCGGGTTTCGCCCGCCCGGTTGAGCACCCGGTACGAGAAGCCCTCGGGCAGCGACAGCAGCCCGGCCGGATCCGGCACCAGCGGGCCGTAGCCGATCGCGGCACCGCCCGCCGCGTTGGTCCCGGCAACACGTGCGGCACCTGCGGAACCGGCAGCACCAACGGTCCCGGCGACCGGCAGCTCGCCGCCGACCGGCGCGGCGATCGCACCGGGGGCGCTGGCCAGCGCCTCGGCGCCGCCGGCGATCAGCACGCCGGCCCCGACGAGGGCGGAACGGTTGACGAAGTCCCGGCGGGACAGCGACATGGCGGCAACTCCTGAGGGGTGTACGGGCGTCGAGGCGGGTCGTCGACGCCCAGCAGCCTCCGCCGCAGGGGTGAACCCGGCATGACGCCCACCTCACACCGAGGCGGCCATTTGCCGACTGATGACCGACTGATGACCATCGCTTTACCGGGCGCCGGTCAGCCGCGCCCCGCCCGCCACTGCTCCCAGGCCGACAGCCACAGCTGCTCCGCCAACCGCTGCTCCTCCCAGGCCCCCTCCCCGCCGCTGCCCGGCCGCTCCCGCCACATCTGCTCCCAGGCCCGCTGGGCCGGCAGGCTCGCCACCGCGCTGGCGAACACCGTGTACCGGACGACCTCCTCGACCGCCGCCTCCCCCTCCGGCGTGCCGACCAGCCAGTGCGTCTGCTGGGACAGCCGGTTGAGGTGGTTGACCATCGAGGTCACCGCCGCCGCGGCCTCCTCCCGGGTCTCCGTGGCGAGGCGCATCTGCTGGCGCACCGCCGCCTCCCAGCGCACCGCGCAGACGTCCCCGCGCAGCCCGCGCGGCAGCCGCGGCGTACGCCCGACCCGCACCTGCGCCTCGATCGCGGCGGCCTCCGCGATGCTCTGCGCGATCAGCTCCCGGTGCGCCTCCAGGCCTACGGCGGGCGGCAGTTCGCGCTCCTCGACCGGCACGTACCGGGCCCGCCGGGAGGCGAGGTCGCGCAGCAGCTCGGTGCGCCCGCGCAGATGGCACTCGAAGTCCCTGAGCCCGCCGAGCTCCACGCAGCCGGGCGGCAGCCCGCGCCCGCACACCGTGACGGCCTGGCCGCCGACCCGCAGCCGCCCGGCCCAGACCAGCCCGACCGGCCCGTTCCCGCCCGACGCCACCGGCCGGTCCTCGTGCACCTCCACCGGGCAGGACTCGCCGTCCACCGTGATCCACTCGCGCAGTGCCCGCACCCGGCCCGGACCGTCGCCCTCGTCGATGCCCAACTGCTCGTAGACGCGGTCGCGTTCGTCCTCGACCACGTCCTCCAGCTCGGGCAGCACCTCGCAGTCGTCGGCCCCCGGCCGGTAGGTCCGCACCGTCACGTACGGTCCGGCCGCGCTGGTCCAGTCACCGACCTGCACCTCGACCCAGCGCAGCTCGCCGCCGCAGGTCTCGAAGGCCGCCAGCGCCTCGCCGCGGCCCGTCGGCCCGACCACGCCGTACACCGGGAAGTCCACCGCGGCGAGGGTCCGGCGGGAGAACTCCTCCTGGTCGGCGAAACGATCCTGCCTGCCCGACCGCTCCGGCCCCGACCGCTCGGCGTTCCACTCCCGGGGCTCCTGGGGCCTTCCGCCGTTCTCCCGCACCATCCTGTGCCGCACCCCCGAGTCCTCGCGCCCGCACCGCTGACGCCACCTTACGTGGCCGCAGCTGCCGGGTCATCAGCTCCGCTGCCGGACGGGGCCGGTGGCCGTGTCAGTCGGGCCCGTTGTCAGCCGCGCTCCCTACGCTGGCGGCATGACAGCACAGAACGGCGCAGCCCAGCCCGCCTTCCCCGCCCGGATCAGCATCGTCACCCTCGGCGTCTCCGACCTCGACCGCAGCGCCCGCTTCTACGAGGACCTCGGCTGGAAGCGCTCCTCCGCCTCCAGCCCGGAGATCGTCTGGTTCCGCACGGCCGACTCGGTGCTCGGCCTCTTCCCCAGCGAGGAGCTGGCCGCCGACGCGGGCGTGCCCGCCACCGGCGAACCGTCCTTCCGCGGCGTCACCCTCGCGGTGAACCTGGAGTCCCCCGCGCTGGTGGACGCCGCGCTTCGGACGGCGGTCGAGGCCGGCGCCGTGGTGGTCAAGCCGCCCGTCCAGACCGGCTGGGGCGGCTACTCCGGCTACTTCGAGGACCCGGACGGGCACCTGTGGGAACTGGCCCACAACCCGTTCTTCCCCTTCACCGAGGACGGCTCGCTGGACCTCCCGTAGAGCGCCGGCCCTCGGAGGGCCGGCCCCCGTCCCTCGGGGAGCGCCGAGCCCTCGGGCCGGCGGCTCAGCCCTTGGACCGCGCCTTGAAGGCCGCCTTGCGCGCCTCCTTGGCCAGTGCCCGGTCCGTGTGCAGCTCGCCGATCGCCTCCAGGACGTCCGCCGTGTACGGGTGGTCGACCCGCCACAGCTCGCCGAACCACGCCGCCGGATCGCCCTTCACCGGCAGGTCGGCGATCAGCTCGCGCAGCAGTGCGGCATCGCCGCCGCTGTCCAGCAGCTGGGCGGCGAAGGTGTCGACCACCGTCCACAGCGCCATCGCCCGGTCCGGCACCGGCACGTCCGCCGCGCCCATCGCGGACAGCCAGGCCCGGGCCGAGCCGCCCAGCTCCCGGTCGTCCAGCACCTCCCGGACGGCGGGCTCGGCGTCCGCCCCCAGCAGGTTCAGCGCCGAGAAGCACAGCATCCGGCGCAGCGGCCCGTACGCGTCGTCGCCGCGGGCCGCCGCCAGCAGCTCCCGCGCCGCCGGCACCGGCTCCCGACCGGCCACCCAGACCCGCAGCTCCTCCTCCGGCAGCACGTTGGCCGACTCGCACACCCCGCGCAGCAGCTCGGCCGCGTCCCCCCGGGCCAGCTCGCCGACCAGCGGCGCGTCGTAGCCGTCCTCCAGCAGCCACTGCCGGATGCCGTACTGGCCGAGCGGGGTGAGCCGGACCAGCCCGAAGCGGGCCGACTCCTCCTCGTCCAGCGGCGCCTCGCCGACGACGGGCTCCTCGCCGTCCTCCTCGTCGAACAGGTCCGGGTCGATCGGGTGGTAGTCCAGCAGGCCCAGTTCGGCGAGGTCGCCCAGCATCGGGTCCAGGGCGACCATCACGTCCGTGATGTCGCCGAGCAGCTCCTCGCTCGGCTCCTCGCCCTCCGGCACGACGAGCAGCGCGGCCAGCACGCCGAGCGGCACGGTCTCGTTGCCCGGGTCGGCGAAGGCGGTGGTCTCGTACAGCACCTGGAGCGCCTCGTCGAGCAGTTCGGCGGCGGCGTCCCGGGCCTCCTCGACCTCGCTCAGGCCGTCCTCGTCCTCGTCGCCACCGGCCTCCGCGGCGGGCTCCTCGCCCTCCTCCTCTTCCTCCTCCGGCAGCGAGTCCGCCTCCACCGCCAGCTCCCGGACGATCCCGGCGGCGGTAAGCCACAGCTCCAGGACGGTGTCCGGGTCCCCCTGCTCGGCGGGCTCCAGGTCCGGACCCGGCACCGCGACGTGCTCGCCGTCCTTGGTCGTGCCCAGCTCCACCAGGTCCAGGTCGCAGGCCAGCGACCAGGCCCGCAGCGCCTCGACCTCGGCCTCCTCCGGCACCTCGCCGTCGGCCGGGGCCAGCCCCAGCAGCCGGGCGGCGGGCGCCCGGTCCTCCTCGACCAGGTCGCCGAACTCGTCCACCACCCGGTGCGGGGCCGCCCAGCGGGCCAGCGCCAGCGCGTAGCCGAACATCGGGACGGCCTTCGCCTGCTCGGCCAGCTCCTGTTCGGCGGGCAGCTTCACCGGCGGCACCAGGACCGCCGTGTCGTCCAGGTCCTCGTCGTCCAGACCGTGCGCGGCGAACGCCCCGTAGAGGTCCTGGAGCTCCATATCGGCGGGCAGCACGGCCTCGGCCGCACCCTCCCCCACCGACGCCCCACCGTTCTTCCGACGTCGTCCGGCCATCGTTGTGCGCTCTCCCTCAGCCAGCGGTCAGCTCGAACAGCTCCGCGTACCGATCTACCACCTCAGCGTATAGGCCGGGCACCCCCGATGCCCGGCCGCAGGGAGCGCGCGCAGGGGCGCGCGCCGTTTCCGTGCGCCCACCCTTTATCCTTCGAACTGGTGTCTGCGCACACCCCGTGCAGTCCACCGGGCAACGAAGCCCGAATCCTCAGCTCATCCGCTCCACCAGGGAGCCCCGCACCGCGGCCACACCACAGCGCCTCAGGACGGGCGCACCGGCACACCCCGCCGACCCGGTGGTGCCCTGCCACAGGAGACCCCTCACATGGCGGACCTCTCCCCCGCCGGCTCCGGCCTGCGCACCGCGCAGCTCGACGGACGCCGACTGTCGGAGGCCCTGCTTCCCCTGGAGCTCGCGCCGCGCGCCCAGCTCCAGCTCGCCGCGATCAGCCGCTGGAACGCGCTGCGCGGAGTCCGCGTCGGCCTGGTCGCCGCCGCCCTGCTGTTCATGCTGATCGGTGCCAACCTGGCGACACCGATCTACCCGCTCCTCCAGCAGCGCCTCGGACTCGGCCCGCTCGACACCACGATCCTCTTCACGATCTACGTGTTCGCGCTGGTCCCGGTGCTGGCCATCGTCGGCCACTGGTCCGACCACCTCGGCCGGCGCGCCCTGATCCTGCCCGCCGTCGCCCTGGCCGCCGCGGGCGACGTCGTGTTCGCCACCTCCGGCAGCTTCTGGCAGCTGGCGGTCGGCCGCGCCGTCCAGGGCATCGCCGTCGGCCTGTCCACCGGCGCCGCCGGAGCCGCCCTCGGCGACCTGCTGCCCGACCACCCGACACTCGCCGCCAAACTCACCCTGGCCTGCTCCGCGGGCGGCGTCGCCCTCGGCCCGGTCGTCGGCGCTCTGCTGTCCGGCGGCTCGGACCCGCTGATGACCCCGTTCCTGCTGCACGCCATCGCCCTGCTCGCGCTCTGCGTACCGCTGGCCGTCGTCCACCCCCGGATGCCCGGCCGCAACCGCCCGCCGGCGTCCCCGCCGCGCATCACCACCCCGGCCCACCTGCGCCCCCAGCGCCTGCGGCTGCCGCGCACCGGCCGCCGCGAGTTCCTGCTCGCCGCCTCGGCCGGCTTCATCTCCTACGCGGTCTTCGGCGTCTACCTCAGCCTGGCGCCGGCCTTCGCCGCCAAGCTGCTGCACACCCCCTCCCACCTCGTCGGCGCGATCGTGGCCGCCCTGTTGCTCGGCTCCTCGGCCGCCGCCCAGCTGACCGTGCCCCCGACCTCCGACCGTCTGGTCATCGCCCTCGGCATGACCGGCCTGGCCACCGGCCTCGCCCTGGTCGTCGCCGCCGGCTACACCGGCACCCCGGCCCTGCTCTTCATCGGCAGCGTCCTCGGCGGCGCCTGCCAGGGCGTGGCGTTCCGCTCCCTGTTCACCACCGCCGTCGCCGCGATGAACCCGGAACGCCGGGGCTCCGAGATGAGCTCCCTGTGGATCATCGTCTACCTCGGCAGCTCCCTGCCCATCGTCGCCGTCGGCGCCCTCGTCAAGAGCTACGGCCTCCTCCCCGCCGTCAGCGGCTTCGCCACCGTCGCCGCCGCCCTCTGCGCCGCCCTCGCGGTGGCCGTCGCCCGCAAGCCCAAGCAGGCCTGAGCACCGAAGACGCCGCTGCCCGGGACTTCCGAAGAAGTCCCGGGCAGCGGCGTTCCGGCCTCATGTCCAAGGCTTCCATCTGTCGGTGGCAACCTCGATGTCGAAGGGCTTCGGCAGACGAACGGTTTCGCCGAACTTCCACTCCCCCAGAACCTCGTATGCCCCCTCGGCCTTGTTCGGCTCACCGAACAGAGTGACGCCGGGCTGCCGCGGGTCACGGTCCACCAGCAGGTAGTGGGGCACTCCGGTACGCGCGTACCCGTTCCACTTAGTGGGCTCTACCTGCCGGCCGAACATCGGGCGACGGTCGTACCGGGCATTGGACGGGGAGGTCACCTCGACCACCAGTTCAAGATCGCCCGGGTGGACGTACAGCACGTCCTTGGCCCGATTCCCGGCCTCGACGTCCCGATGCGCGATCGCCATGTCCGGGACGTAACCCTCCCCGATCTCGATAAGGTCCAGGTTGATCGTCCGAATAGCCCGCCACGGGAACGCCGGGTCGGTAGCTCTCGCGACCGCCACCGAGTCCTGGATGTCCACGAAGATTCCCTCGTGGAGGTGAACCGGCGATGGCGACACAACGATCCCCCCTCCGATCACCTCAACCCGCGTGCCGTCATCCGGGAGCCGGAGGTATTCCTACGGATTGACGCTCACCTAGCAGCCGGACGAACTCGGCGGCCTGCCGATCGAGCGTTTCCACCAGGCGCTGATCGCCGAGGGCGCCACCGAGTTCGACCGGCCCGGCTCCACCTGCCCCCTCAACCACCTCGCGCTGTACCAGCAGCCCAGCATGCTGTTCCCCGGCCACCCGCACTCCCGCCGCCGCTACCAGGCCGGGGACTTCCCCATCGCCGAGCACGCTTACGCCCACACGATCAAGCTCCTGGTCTGACACCGTGAGAAGGATCTCGAACTGGCCGAGCAGTACGTCCGCGCGGCCATCAAGATCAGCGACCATCACAAGGAGCTGTTGTGACCGTCACCTCCCCCGAGTTCGTGGCCGGCCTGGCGGCCGCGTCCTGCTCCTGCGACGCAACTGCCAATAGCGATCTCGGCGGGCGCGGACCTTGGAAGGCGACCCAACCGGGTTGACCCGCGCTGGTCACGTACTGAATGTCGCGAACGTCTCACACTGCGTCAAGTGGCGTGGTACGTTCCGTAATCCAACCGAAAACAGGCGACCCCGGCGGTGCTGGAACACCCCGGGGTCCGGCAACAGGAGCCAACACTCCCGATGCGCATCTATCGTAGCGCCCACGTGCGCAACTTCACCGTGCTTCCCAACGCCGTTCTCCAGTACCGGCGGCTGAGCTACACCGCCCGAGGTCTGCTCGCGGACCTGCTATCCCGCCCCGACGGCTGGCGTGAGGACGGTCGGCACATGGCCGACACCAGTCCTCAGGGGCGCGGCGCGATTCGCAAGGCTCTAAAGGAACTCACCGACGCCGGGTACTACCGCGTCGAAAAGATCCGCATGCCCGACGGCACGATCATCACCGAGACCCACGTCTACGACACCCCGCAGCCCGTGCGACCGAGTGCCCCCCTTCCGGCGTCCGGTGGAGGGGCCACCGGTCGCACTGACGGCTCCGTAGTAAAGAACCGGCAACAAGAACCCACCCTCCCGCCGCCTCCGGATCCCGAGACCGAGGAGGTTCGGGCAGCCGTGGCCACCCTGTTCCGGGTGATCCGTCCCGAGCCGCGTCTGCGTCTCGGCGAAGCCGAGGCCCGGGAGTTGGCACCCCTGGTCGCGCAGTGGATGGCGCGCGGCAGCACATCCACCGACCTGGCCCACGCCCTGCTACCGGGCCTGCCCGCCCCGATGCACTCGGCGGCGGCCGTGCTCCGCCACCGCCTGGAACACAAGATGCCGCCCGCCCGGCCCGCCGCACAGCCAACAGCCCGGTACTCCGAGTGCGCCAAGTGCCACGACCCCGTGCCCCGACCGGGCATCTGCCGCCCGTGCGCTGGCCTGACAACCCGCACCCCCACGCCGGGCCCGGGAGCAGAGGTGGCCGCCGCAGGTGCCGCCCGAGTCCGAACCGCGCTGCGCTCCGCACTGACCGGCAGTCGACCCGCACACATCGCCGCCTGACACTGGCTGTCCGACCGGTCCGAAGGGGCTCCGGCAGGACGGGGTCTCCCGCTTCCGGTAGGTACATCGCCCTGCCTCACCAGCGCCGCGTGCCGCCTGGCCGGGCGGCACGCGGCCAAGCCGGGGTGGGCACCCGCCGGGAGGCGGGTGGGGGGTGGACGGTGGGGGGTGGACGGTGGGGAACGGCGCTGAACCTTCTCAGCGAAGCCGATCACGCACGGGTGTTCCCCCCGCAGGAACGCCGCTGCCCGGGACTTCCGAAGAAGTCCCGGGCAGCGGCCACGGCGAAGGCACCGGTCAGACGTTGAAGCCCAGCGCCCGCAGCTGCTCGCGGCCGTCGTCGGTGATCTTGTCCGGGCCCCACGGCGGCATCCAGACCCAGTTGATCCGCAGGTCCTGGACCAGACCGTCGGTGGCGGTCTTGGCCTGGTCCTCGATGACGTCGGTGAGCGGGCAGGCCGCCGAGGTGAGCGTCATGTCGATGGTGGCCACGTCGGACTCGTCGATGTGGATGCCGTAGATCAGGCCCAGGTTGACGACGTCGATGCCCAGTTCGGGGTCGACGACGTCCATCAGGGCCTCGGTCAGGTCCTCGACCGAGACGGTGCCGGCGGTGGTGCCGACGATGCCGAGCGGCTGCTCCTCCGCGGCGGAGGGGGTTTCGTCAGTCATGGTCTTGTCCTCCTTCGCGGATTCAGTCGTTCACAGCGGGGTTCTGGGCGAGCGCCTGGGCGGTGGCGTCCTTCCAGGCCATCCAGCTGAGCAGGGCGCACTTGACCCGGGCCGGGTACTTGGAGACGCCGGCGAACGCGACCGCGTCCTCCAGCACCTCCTCGTCGCCCTCGCCCTGGCCCTTGCTCTGCATCAGCTCCAGGAAGGCCTCCTGGACGGCCTGCGCCTCGCCGACGGTCTTGCCGACCACCAGGTCGTTCAGCACCGAGGCGCTGGCCTGGCTGATCGAACAGCCCTGGGACTCGTACGAGACGTCGGCGACCTTCGCGCCGTCGAGCTTCACCCGCAGGGTGATCTCGTCGCCGCACGTCGGGTTGACGTGGTGCACCTCGGCGTCGCCGTCCCGCAGCCCCTTGCCGTGCGGGTTGCGGTAGTGGTCCAGGATGATGTCCTGGTACATCGAGTCGAGCTTCATGTCCTGCGCGTCCCGTCAGCCGAAGAAGTTCCGGACGTGGTGCAGGCCGTCGATCAGCGCGTCGACCTCGCCCGGCGTCGAGTACAGGTAGAACGACGCCCGCGTGGTCGCCGGAATTCCGTACCGCAGGCAGACCGGCCGCGCGCAGTGGTGCCCGACGCGCACGGCGATGCCCTGCTCGTCCAGCACCTGGCCCACGTCGTGCGGGTGGATGTCGCCGAGCGTGAAGGAGATCGCGGCGCCGCGGTCCACCGCCGTGCGCGGACCGATGATCCGCAGGTCCGGGACCTCCAGCAGGCGCTCCACCGCGTACTCGGTGATCGCGTGCTCGTGCGCCGCGATCTTCTCCATGCCGATGCCCTGGAGGTAGTCGATGGCCGCGCCCAGCCCGACCGCCTGGGCGATCGGCGGGGTGCCGGCCTCGAACTTGTGCGGCGCCGGGGCGTAGGTGGACGAGCCCATGGTGACGGTCTCGATCATCTCGCCGCCGCCCAGGAACGGCGGGAGATCCTCCAGCAGCTCCTGGCGGCCCCACAGCACGCCGATGCCGGTCGGGGCCAGCATCTTGTGGCCGGTGAAGGCGACGAAGTCGGCCTCCAGCGCCTGCACGTCCAGCACCATGTGCGGTGCGGCCTGCGAGGCGTCGATGACGACCAGCGCGCCGACCGACTGCGCCTTGCGGACGATCGTCTCGACCGGGTTGATGGTGCCCAGCAGGTTGGAGACCAGGGTGAAGGAGACCACCTTGGTCTTCTCGGTGATCAGCTCGTCGATGTTCGACAGGTCGAGCCGGCCCTCGTCGGTCAGCCCGAACCACTTGAGCTTCGCACCGGTGCGCTGCGAGAGCAGCTGCCACGGGACGATGTTGGAGTGGTGCTCCATCTCCGTGATCACGATCTCGGAGTCGGCGTCGACCCGGTACGGCTCGTCGGCCCAACCGAGCATGTTGGCCACGAGGTTGAGCGACTCCGAGGCGTTCTTGGTGAAGATCACCTCGTTGCGGCTCGGCGCGTTGACGAAGGCCGCGACCTTGTCGCGAGCGCCCTCGTACATTGCCGTGGCCTCCTCGGCGAGCACGTGCACGCCGCGGTGGACGTTGGCGTTGTGCCGCTCGTAGTAGGCGTTCAGGGCCTCCAGCACCTGGCGCGGCTTCTGCGAGGTCGCCGCGTTGTCCAGGTAGACCAGCGGCTTCCCGTCGTGCAGCACGCGCTGAAGGACCGGGAAGTCCTTGCGGATCGCGTCGGTGTCGAGCAGACCGGTCAACGGATGCGTCACTCGGATGCGCCGCCCTTCGCATACGCCTCGTAGCCCTCGTTCTCCAGCTTGTCGGCCAGCTCGGCGCCGCCGGACTCGACGATGCGGCCGCCCGCGAAGACGTGGACGTAGTCGGGCTTGATGTACCGCAGGATGCGGGTGTAGTGGGTCACCAGCAGAGTGCCGACCTCGCCGGTCGAGCGGACCCGGTTGATGCCCTCGGAGACGATCCGCAGCGCGTCGACGTCCAGGCCGGAGTCGGTCTCGTCGAGGATCGCGATCTTCGGCTTGAGCAGCTCCAGCTGGAGGATCTCGTGGCGCTTCTTCTCACCGCCGGAGAAGCCCTCGTTGACGTTGCGCTCGGCGAAGGCCGGGTCCATCTGGAGGGCGGCCATCGCCTCCTTGACCTCCTTCACCCACAGCCGCAGCTTCGGGGCCTCGCCGCGGACGGCGGTGGCGGCGGTGCGCAGGAAGTTGCTGACCGAGACGCCCGGGACCTCGACCGGGTACTGCATGGCCAGGAAGACACCGGCCTTGGCCCGCTCGTCGACGGACATCTCCAGGACGTCCTCGCCGTCCAGCAGCACCGAGCCGCCGGTCACGGTGTACTTGGGGTGGCCGGCCAGCGAGTAGGCCAGGGTGGACTTGCCGGAGCCGTTCGGACCCATGATGGCGTGGGTCTCGCCCTGCTTCACGGTCAGGTCGACGCCCTTCAGGATCTCGCGCGGGCCGTTCTCGGCCTCGACGGAGACGTGCAGGTCGCGGATTTCAAGGGTTGCCATGTGTACTCAGGACTCCTGGTTGACGGAGACGAGCACATCGTCCCCTTCGATCTTTACGGGGTAGACAGCGACCGGCTTGGTGGCGGGCAGGCCGGAGGGCTTGCCGGTGCGCAGGTCGAAGCTGGAGCCGTGCAGCCAGCACTCGATCATGCAGTCCTCGACCTCGCCCTCGGAGAGCGAGACGTTCGCGTGCGAGCAGATGTCGTTGATCGCGAACACCCCCTCGTCGGTGCGGACGATCGAGACCGGCACGCCGTTGAGGTCCACGCGCTTGGGCACGTCCTCCTGGAGGTCGCTCAGCGCGCAGGCACGGAGGAAGCTCATCGGGTTCAGACCGCCGCTTCCAGCTCGGCGTCGATCTTCTCCATGAGCTGCTCCTGGACCTCGGCCACGCCGATCTGCTGGAGCAGCTCGGCGAAGAAGCCGCGGACCACCAGGCGGCGGGCCTCGTCGGCCGGGATGCCGCGGGCCATCAGGTAGAACAGCTGCTCGTCGTCGAAGCGGCCGGTCGCCGAGGCGTGGCCGGCGCCGACGATCTCGCCGGTCTCGATCTCCAGGTTCGGGATCGAGTCGACCCGGGCGCCGTCGGTGAGCACCAGGTTCCGGTTGAGCTCGTAGGTGTCGGTGCCGAGCGCCGCGGCGCGGATCAGCACGTCGCCGACCCAGACCGCGTGGGCATCCTGGCCCTGCAGCGCGCCCTTGTACGCCACGTTCGACCGGCAGTGCGGCTTGTCGTGGTCGATGACCAGGCGGTGCTCCAGGTGCTGGCCGGCGTCGGCGAAGTACAGGCCGAACAGCTCGGCCTCGCCGCCGGGGCCGGCGTAGTTGACCCGCGGGTGCAGGCGGACCAGGTCGCCGCCGAAGGTGACGACGACGGACTTGAACGAGGCGTCCCGGCCGACCAGCGCGTTGTGCTGGGCGACGTGGACGGCGTCCCGCTCCCAGTCCTGCACGGAGACGAAGGTGAGCTTGGCGCCGTCGCCGACCAGGAGCTCGACGTTGGCGGCCCGGGTGCCGGCGCCCGTGTGGTTGAGCACCACGACGGCCTCGGCGAACGGCTTGACGTCGATCACCACGTGGGCGAAGCGGACCCCGCCCTCGGCTCGCACGTCGATCTTGACCGGCTCGGTCAGCACCGCGTCCTTGGGGACGGTGACCACGAGCGCCTGCTCGAAGGCGCTGAAGGCCTGCGCGGCGACCCGGTCGACCGGGGTGCCGGCCTTGCCCAGGCGCGCGTCGTCCCGGCCGACGGTCTCGGCGGTGACGCCGGCCGGCAGCGCGAAGTCGACCTTGTCCTCGCCGCGCTCGGCGGTGACGGCGGTCCCGTCGTGCAGCCCGCCGAGGCGGTGCAGCGGGGTGAACCGCCAGTCCTCCTCGCGGCCGTGCGGCACCGGGAAGTCGTTCACGTCGAAGGACGGCTTGACCGCGACGCGCGCGTCGATCGGCTGCTGGACCGCGGTCCGGCCGGTGCCGGGGCCGGCGAGCTGCGCGCCCGCGCCGGCGGTGCCGACCTCGATCGAACCGGCGGTGGTGGAGCCGGTGGTGTTCTGCTCAGCCATGGCTGTTCGTAGTGCTCTCTTCCTCGGAAATCAGTGGACGGCGGTGGCGGCGGGGGTCAGCCGACCGCGCCCTCCATCTGCAGCTCGATCAGCCGGTTGAGCTCCAGCGCGTACTCCATCGGCAGCTCGCGCGCGATCGGCTCGACGAAGCCGCGCACGATCATGGCCATGGCCTCGGTCTCGGTCAGGCCGCGGCTCATCAGGTAGAACAGCTGGTCCTCGCTGACCTTGGAGACGGTCGCCTCGTGGCCCATGGACACGTCGTCCTCGCGGACGTCCACGTACGGGTAGGTGTCCGAGCGGGAGACGGTGTCGACCAGCAGCGCGTCGCACAGCACGTTGGACTTGGCACCGTGCGAGCCCTCGCCGATCTCGATCAGACCGCGGTAGGAGGTCCGGCCGCCGCCGCGCGCCACCGACTTGGAGACGATGTGCGAGGAGGTGTTCGGCGCCATGTGCACCATCTTGGCGCCGGCGTCCTGGTGCTGGCCCTCGCCCGCGAAGGCGATCGACAGGGTCTCGCCCTTGGCGTGCTCGCCCATCAGGTAGACGGCCGGGTACTTCATGGTGACCTTGGAACCGATGTTGCCGTCGACCCACTCCATGGTCGCGCCCTCGTACGCCACGGCGCGCTTGGTGACCAGGTTGTAGACGTTGTTCGACCAGTTCTGGATGGTCGTGTAGCGGCAGCGGCCGCCCTTCTTGACGATGATCTCGACGACCGCCGAGTGCAGCGAGTCGGAGGAGTAGATCGGCGCGGTGCAGCCCTCGACGTAGTGGACGTAGGCGTCCTCGTCGACGATGATCAGCGTCCGCTCGAACTGGCCCATGTTCTCGGTGTTGATCCGGAAGTAGGCCTGGAGCGGGATGTCGACGTGCACGCCCTTCGGCACGTAGATGAAGGAGCCGCCGGACCACACGGCCGTGTTCAGCGCGGCGAACTTGTTGTCGCCGGCCGGGATGACGGTGCCGAAGTACTCCTTGAACAGCTCCGGGTGCTCGCGCAGCGCGGTGTCGGTGTCCAGGAAGATGACGCCCTGCTCCTCCAGGTCCTCGCGGATCTGGTGGTAGACGACCTCGGACTCGTACTGGGCGGCGACACCGGCGACCAGGCGCTGCTTCTCCGCCTCCGGGATGCCCAGCTTGTCGTAGGTGGCCTTGATGTCCGCCGGCAGGTCCTCCCAGGACTCGGCCTGCTTCTCGGTGGAGCGGACGAAGTACTTGATGTTGTCGAAGTCGATGCCGGAGAGGTCGGAACCCCAGGTGGGCATGGGCTTCTTGCCGAACAGCTTCAGGCCCTTGAGCCGCAGGTTCAGCATCCACTCGGACTCGTTCTTCTTCGCGGAGATGTCGCGGACGACCTCCTCGCTGAGCCCGCGCTTGGCCGCGGCACCGGCGGTGTCCGGGTCGGCCCAGCCGTACTCGTAATTGCCCAGGCCCTCGAGCTCCGGGTGCGAAACGGTGTCAGTCATGCGAGCTTCCTAACGCGCGGACGCAGAATCTTCGGTGGACGTACCGGCAGTCGGCACTGCATCGGAACCGTTGCCCGCGGGGCGCTGGGCGGGCGACGATGCGGCACCGGGTGCCGGCACATAGGTGGTGCAGACCCCGTCGCCGTGGGCGATGGTGGCCAGCCGTTGCACATGGGTGCCCAGGAGCTGGGAGAAGACCTCGGTCTCCGCCTCGCAGAGCTGCGGGAACTGCTCGGCGATGTGCGCGACCGGGCAGTGGTGCTGGCAGAGCTGGGCGCCCGCCGGGGCCTTGGCCACGGCCGACGGGACACGCCGCACCGTGGCAGCGTACCCGTCCGCGCTCAGCGCCTCGGCGAGGGCCTCGGGGCGCTCTCCGGCCCCGGCCTGCCGCAGGGTCTCCTGGTACTTCTCGCCCTGCTTGCCGAACCGGGCACGGGCGAAGGCGGCGACCGCCTCCTCCCCCGCCTTGCCGCCGCCCACCGCGTCCGAGATCCAGCGCAGCGCGTCGGCCGCGAGCTGGTCGTAGGCCTGGTAGAAGGCGTCCCGGCCGGCGTCGGTGAGGGCGAAGACCTTGGCCGGACGGCCCCGGCCCCGGCTGCCGTAGACCCGCTGCTCGCGGGACTCCACGAGGCCGGCGGCGGCCAGGCCGTCGAGGTGGCGGCGGACGGCGGCGGCGGTGAGGCCGAGCCGGCTCGCCAGGTCGGCGGCGGAGGAGGGGCCGTGGTCCAGGATCGACCGGGCGACCCGGTCCCGGGTGGCGCGGTGGCCCTCCAGCAGCACCTCGGCCGCCGTCACGGGCACGTCGCAGTGGGAGGCCGACTCGGCCTCCTGCTGCTGGGCGTGCTCGCGCATGTTTTTCACAACACCAGTGTTGCGTAATTACTTCCGCGAGGACAAGCCGTGACCCACGCCTCACCGGTGTCATCTGTCACGCAGGCAAGCCTTACCTGATCAGCGGAAACGATCACCAAGGCCGGTGTCCGGTCCGCCCGTTCGGTCCTCTTAGACTCGCCGGTATGAACTCCGTACCCGCGGTAGAGATCGCCGGGCTGGTCAAGCGCTACGGCGACAAAGCCGCGGTGGACGGCCTCGACCTCACCATCGCACGCGGCGCGATCACCGCCGTCCTCGGCCCCAACGGCGCCGGCAAGACCACCACCATCGAGACCTGCGAGGGCTACCGCCGCCCCGACGCCGGCACCGTCCGCGTCCTCGGGCTCGACCCGGCCGCCCAGAGCACCGCGCTGCGGCCCCGGATCGGCGTCATGCTCCAGTCCGGCGGCGTGTACGCGGGCGCGCGCGCCGTCGAGATGCTGCGGCACACCGCCAAGCTGCACGCCCACCCCCTGGACGTCGACGCCCTGGTCGAGCGCCTCGGCCTCGGCTCCTGCGGCCGCACCACCTACCGCCGGCTCTCCGGCGGCCAGCAGCAGCGGCTCGCCCTGGCGATGGCCGTGGTCGGCCGCCCCGAGCTGGTCTTCCTGGACGAGCCCACCGCCGGCCTCGACCCCCAGGCCCGCCGCGCCACCTGGGAACTGGTCCGGGACCTGCGCCGGGACGGCGTCACCGTGGTCGTCACCACCCACCACATGGACGAGGCCGAGCAGCTCGCCGACCACGTCGCGATCGTCGACCGCGGCAAGGTCATCGCGGGCGGAACCACCGAGGAGCTCTGCCGCGGCGGCGCCGACGACGCCCTGCGCTTCGACGGCCCGCCCGGACTCGACCTCGGCCCGCTGCTCAAGGAGCTGCCCGCGGGCGCCACCGCCACCGAGGCCGCCCCCGGCCACTACCGCGTCGAGGCGCCCGTCGACCCCAGCAGGCTGCTGGCCACCGTCACCGGCTGGTGCGCGGCCTCCGGCATCCTGCCCGAACGGCTGTCCGTGCAGCGCCGCAGCCTCGAAGACGTCTTCCTCGACCTGACCGGACGGGAGCTCCGCTCGTGACCACCGTGGACTACTCCCCGAAGCCGGGGTCGGCACCGGTCGGCCGGATGCTGCTCGCCCAGACCGCCTTCGAGACCCGGATGCTGCTGCGCAACGGTGAGCAGCTGCTGCTCACCGTGGTCATCCCGACCGTGCTGCTGGTGCTGTTCTCCGCCGTGGACGTCGTCGCGGTGGAGGGCCCTGGCAAGCGGGTCGACTTCCTGGCGCCCGGCCTTCTCGCACTGGCCGTGATGTCCACCGCCTTCACCGGGCAGGCCATCGCCACCGGCTTCGAGCGCCGCTACGGCGTGCTCAAGCGGCTCGGCGCCAGCCCGCTGCCGCGCTGGACCCTGCTGACCGCCAAGACCGGCTGCGTGCTGGTCACCGAGGTGCTGCAGGTCGCCCTGCTGTCGGTGATCGCGCTGGCGCTCGGCTGGTCCCCGCACGGCAACCCGCTGGCCGTCGCCGCGCTGCTGGTCCTGGGCACCGCCGCCTTCTCCGGGCTCGGCCTGCTGATGGCCGGCACCCTCAAGGCCGAGGCGACGCTGGCCGCCGCCAACCTGGTGTTCATCCTGCTGCTGCTGGCCGGCGGGGTGATCGTGCCGCTCGGCAAGTTCCCCGGCGCGGTGCGGTCGGTACTGGAGCTGCTGCCGATCTCGGCGCTCTCCGACGGCCTGCGCTCGGTGCTCCAGCACGGCGCCGGAGTGCCGTGGTCGGACCTCGGCATCCTGGCCGGCTGGGCCGTCCTGGGGCTGGCCGCGGCCGCCCGCTTCTTCCGCTGGGAGTGAGCCCCTCCTCGGAGATGCGCGACGCCCCCCGGCCTCAGCTGGCCGGGGGGCGTCGCGCGTTCCGGTCGAGTACCGGTCAGCCCTGGCTGCCGCCGCGGCGCTTGCGGGCGAGCAGCACCAGCGCGCCGCCGACCAGCACCACGCCGCCGCCGACCGCCGCGATCACCGGGGTGGCGTCGCTGCTACCGGTCTGGGCGAGCGCCGGGGCGCTGGTGGCGGGGGCCGGCGCCGGAGCGGCCGGGGTCTGGCTGGGGGTGGGGGTCGCCGACGGGGTCCTGCTCGGGGTGGGCGTCGCCGACGGGGTCATGGTCGGCGACGGGGTGGGGGTGGGAGTGGGAGTCTTGGTGGGGGTGGGGGTGGGGGTCGGGGTGGGTGTCGGGGTAGGGGTGTGGCACGGCGCGATGGTCTGGGTCTCGTCGATGCTCCAGCCCTTCTCGGCCGGGGTCTCGGTGGTCTTCACCACCAGGTGCGCCGTGACCGGGGCGTCGTGGTCCTTCACCTGGAAGGTGCCGTGGAACTCCGCCGGGAACTCCTTGGCGTCCAGGACCTTCTCCTCACCGATGGTGAGGCTGACGGTGTTCTTCACGTCGGGCTTGGGGCTGTAGTTGATCAGGTCGATCACGACCTTGTCGCAGGTCACCGACCAAGTCGGCACGTGCGCCGAGGCGTTGGTGGCCAGCGCCAGGGGAAGGAGGAATCCGGCCGCCGCCGTGCCGGCGAGTGCCGTCGCACCGATCCGCATGTGCCGCTGCTGTCGCGCCATTACGCTGTTCCCCTCCGAACGGTCTTGCGCAGCAGGCGCGTTGAGTGGATCGCGGTGGCCCGCTACGACATGTCCGGGGGACTCTACCGGCACTCCCGCACCGCACCACACCCCGCCGTGCGACCGGATTTCGCCTGTCGGTCCGTTCCCGGATGTGCTTGACCAGCTCATCACGGCTGCGACCTCGCAGAACACGGCTTCGGCGAACTTGAATGAACTTCGTCACTTCGGCCACAGAGCAGCGCCCTCGGCGATCGGACTCGATCACCGAGGGCGCAATGTCGATCACTCGACGAACGGGCCGGAGCGTTCCGACGGCTCAGGCCTTCCGTTCAGGCCCTGCCGGCCGCCTTGCGCCGGTGCACCACCACGATCCCGCCACCGGCCGCCAGCACCACGACACCGCCGATCGCCAGCGGCAGCGAGCCGCCGACCGCGAGCGCGGCGGCTGAGGTGGGTATGCGCATGTGCAGGATCTCCGCTGGACGGCTGCGGAGGCGGTGGAGGAACGAGCCAAAAAGGCATGGACCATTCCGCACTCTTTCGGCCTGTCGAGCGATTGGTCAAGACCACTCGCCGCCATGTCCGAACAGTCCGGTTTGTGTCACCGGTCACTCCGGCCCCGCCCGCCCGCGCCCCGGCCCAAGATCGCCTGTAAGGCCGCCTACGATTGGTGCCGTGCGTACCCCCTTCTCCCTGCTCGCCGAGCGCTGGCAGCCCTCCGCCGCGATGGTCCGGCGCGCCGCGTTCGCCGCGCTGGTGATGAGCGTGGTGATCGTCGTCACCGGCGGCGCCGTCCGGCTCACCGCCTCCGGCCTCGGCTGTACGACCTGGCCCCGCTGCACCGGCGACAGCCTGACGCCCACCCCCGAGATGGGCTTCCACGGCGTCGTCGAGTTCACCAACCGGATGCTCACCTACGTGCTGAGCGCGGCCGTCGGCTGGGCCATCCTGGCCGCTCGCTGCCACCGGCCGTGGCGGCACAGCATGACCAGGCTCGGCTGGGCGCAGTTCTGGCTGGTGATGAGCAACGCCGTGCTCGGCGGCATCACGGTGCTGACGGGCCTGAACCCGTACACCGTCGCGGGACACATGATCGCCGCAATGGCCCTGGTCTGGGTCGCCCTGCTGATGTGGGAGCGCAGCAAGGAGGGCGACGGCGCACCCGAGCTGGCTGTGGCCCGCCCCATCCACCAGCTCTCCTACGTCCTGGTCACGGTCGTCGGCCTGCTCGTCGCGGCAGGCACCCTGGTCACCGGCGCCGGCCACCACCCGGGTACGCCGCAGGACAACAAGATCGTCCCGCGTATCCCGATCGACTACGACAGGCTCGCGCAGTTCCACGCCGACTTCGCCTTCGTTTCGGTCGGCCTGACCATCGCACTGATCTTCGTCTTCGCGGCCGTCAAGGCTCCGCAGGCTGCCAAGGCCCGTACCAAGGAGCTGCTGGCAGTTCTGCTCCTCCAGGGCGTCCTGGGTTTCATCCAGTACTTCACGGACGCCCCCGAGCTGATGGTCGGCCTCCACATGCTCGGCGCGACGCTGACGTGGATCGCCGCTCTCCGCATCCCGCTCGCCCTCCGCACCCGCGAGGAAGTGGCCTTGGAGCAGCTCCCCACCCAGACCCCGCAGACCGCCGCAGTCTGAGCTCTTTCCGAAGGCCCCCATCCAAACGGATGGGGGCCTTCGACGTGTCACAACAGCTGCCGCCCGTCATGGCTGCGAACACTCGGCACCGCGTCCTCCCCAAGCGCGTCCAGGACACGCACGGCATAGGCCTCCGCCATGCGCTCCGCCACGTCGCCCACCGTGAGCCAGCCGACCTCCACCGTCTCGTCCGAGAGCCGCTCCACCCCGCCGTCCGGCCGACAGCGGAAGACGAGGGCGACGACCCCTCGGCTCACACTCATGCACGGAAGACCCGAGGTAGACCTTCTGCCACGCCGGCGAGGTCATCGTGAGAGCTGCCTCGGCCAGTTCCCGGGCGGAGTCGGTTTCAGGCTGCCGAGGCTGCTGTCGATCCAGGGCTGGACGTTCTGGTAGCCCTGCTCCCGGTACTCGACGGCTTGGAGGAGGCATTCGAGCTTGTCGGCGTCGTGCGCGACAACCACCTCCAGGCTCTCACCGTTCTCGTACTCGGAGATGACGGCGTTGACCCCGGTTACGACAGCGGGGTGGGCGGCGCTGACCTGGTCGGCAGTCACCCGCTCGTTTGAGGCTGCGGTCAGGCATCGCCGGCCGATGTGCGGAATGTCCCCGATGCGGGTCTCCTGCGTGTCGTGGAAGAGACACAGCAGGGCGACCTTCGCCGGGTCGGCACCCTCCATCATCGCGAGGACTGCACCCACGACACCGGTGCGGAAGGAGTGTTCAGCGATCGTCTCGGGGTCCTTCACCCCGGCAATCCACCAGCCCGACCGCTTCGCCCGCTTGAGCATCCCCGCCTCGAACAGGTACCCCGCAGTGCCCTTCGCCTGCCCGTTCTCTGCCACGGCCGACCTCTCTCAAACGCCGTAACCGCTTGTCCGGAGACCGTAGTACACAGATTCCAACTTGCGCCGAGACTCGGAAGACAGAGTTCCATCGTCGAGCAGAACACCGACTCTTCCAGCCAATTCCCGTGCCACATAAGGATCGGAGTCGAGCAGGTTTCGGCGAGAAAGGATCAGGGCCCAGATGGAATGAACTACCGGCTCATCGCCACCTGTTCGGTCCGCTACGTCCCGGTCCCATGGCTGCACCAGGTGAAGCCCGGCAGCCGGATCCTGGTCACCCTGTCCGGCTGGTCCTACGGCTTCGGCCTCGCGCTACTGACCGTGACTGGCTTCGGGCAAGCCACCGGCCGCTTCCTGCCCGGCTACACCAGTTTCATGATCGCCCGCCCCGACGACCGGCCGCCCCGCCAAAGCCTGTCGCTGCTCCCGGGAGACGAACGCCCGACCCGAATCGACCCCGAGATCATCAGCACCTGGACGGGCAGTTGGGTCGCGCAGCTAGCGGCGCCCTCGGCCGAGCGGATGGGAGTCGGCGGACAGCAGATCCTCTCCGACGTGGCCACCGGCTCACAGGCCCGGACCACGCCCAACCCCAAAGGCGGGTGGACCGTCGTCCAGCGCGGCCCGCTCCGGCTCTGGGACCAGGTGGAGAGCGCCGTCGAAGCCTGGCAACAGGCCGGCGAGCCGCACCAGGAGGACTTCGGGGCACCATCTCCGAGTCAGGGCAACGCGTGTGGATCGGGCACGAGAACGGCCCGGGCTGGAACCTGCCCATCTGAAACGGCGAACGGCCCGGCAGCCGCCCCGCACGGGGAGCCGGTCCTACTCAGGCCTGCGGCGGGCGCGGACCAGCGCGGCGGCGATCGCGAGGGGGAAGGACAGCAGGAAGAGCGTCACCGCGGGCCACAGCGGGTCGCCGTCAGCGATCGCGCTCACGAGCGCGCGGACACCGGCACCGATGATATGCATGCGCGTACCGTAGCGTCACCCCTCGCCGGGCCGTCCAGTGCCCCTGACCAGCGAGAACGGCCCGGCTCCCCCACCCAGGGGGAGCCGGGCCGTCAGCGTTCGAACCAGGCGCGCTCAGCCGCCGAGCTGGATGCCGGCCATGCGCTTCCACTCGTACGAGCCGGTCTTCACCTTCAGCCCCAGCTCGCCCTCGAAGTCGTCGTGCAGGGTCAGACCGGCCAGCTCGGCGGCCCGGCGGCCGACGGCGTAGCTGGGAGCCACCTGGTCGCCCCAGGCGCCGTCCGCGCCGACCACGACGATCCGGGTGGCCGCGGTGCCGACGTACTCGACGACCGCGTCGGCGCTGCCGCCGTGCTGCTGGGCGAAGCTGGTCAGGTGCTTGGCGATGCGCTTGGCGCGGCGCTCGGTACGGGCGTCCGGCGCGGCGGCGGTGTCGGTCGATGCGCTGCTCATGCCCGCATGCTACCCACCGGTAGACGACCTGGCGACGGGAGCACCCTGTGCACCGGGACACATACTCGCACCATGACGTTCAAAGGCTGGCCGACCGAGGCGCTCGACTTCTACGAGCACCTGGAGGCCGACAACTCGAAGACCTTCTGGCAGGCCCACAAGGAGCAGTACGACGACGCCGTACGGGCCCCGATGGAGGAGCTGCTCGCCGAGCTGGAGCCGGAGTTCGGGCCGGGGAAGATCTTCCGCCCGAACCGGGACGTCCGCTTCAGCGCCGACAAGTCCCCGTACAAGACCCACATCGGCGCGCACCTGGAGTCCGGCGGGTACATCCAGCTCTCCGCCGACGGCCTGGCCTGCGGCAACGGCATGTACCAGCTCGCCCCCGACCAGTTGGAGCGCTACCGCGCCGCCGTCGCCGAGGACGTCAGCGGCGCCGAGCTGGAGCGGGTGATCGGCCGGGTGGAGCAGGCGGGCCCGCGGGTCCACGGCCGTGACTCCCTCAAGTCCGCCCCGCGCGGCTACGCCAAGGACCACCCCAGGATCGAGCTGCTGCGGCACAAGGGCCTGGTGGCCTGGCAGGACTGGGAGCCCGCGAAGTGGCTGGGCACCCGCGCCGCCCGCACCCGGATCGTCGACTTCCTGCGCGCCTCCCAGCCGCTGCGGGACTGGCTGGACGGCCACGTCGGCCCGTCGGAACTCCCGTCCCGCTGAAACCCGTCCCCACTCCCGTCCCGCTGGAACGCGAAGAGCCCCGGTCCACCAGGACCGGGGCTCTCTCCGTCCGACAAGCCCTACTTCACGAACGGGTCGATCGCGCACACCACGAACAGCAGCGACAGGTAGGTGATCGACCAGTGGAACAGCCGCATCTCCTTGAGCTTGGCGCCCACGATCCCGGCCTTGGCCCGCCCGTACAGCGCGTGCGCCTCGCGCAGCCAGAAGCCGCCGAGCAGCACCGCGGCGACGGGGTACAGCCAGCTCATGTGCCCCAGCGGCCAGACCGCCAGCGAGACCGCCACCATCACCCAGGAGTAGGCGACGACCTGCTTGCCGACCGCCACGTTGCCCTTGAGGACCGGGAGCATCGGCACGCCGGCCCGCTCGTAGTCGTCGCGCACCTTCATGGACAGCACCCAGGTGTGCGGCGGCGTCCAGAAGAAGACCACCAGGAACAGCGCAACCGCCGCCCAGGACACCGAGTTCGTCACCGAGGACCAGCCGATCAGCACCGGCATGCAGCCGGCGATGCCGCCCCAGACGATGTTCTGCGAGGTGCGCCGCTTGAGTCCCAGCGTGTACACGAACACGTAGAACAGCAGCGCGCCGAGCGCCAGTCCGGCGGAGAGCCAGTTGACGCCGAAGCCGAGCAGCAGGGTGGAGAGGACCCCGAGCACGATGCCGAACACCAGCGCCTCGCGCGGCGACACCATCCCCGTGACGATCGGCCGACGCTCGGTGCGGGACATCAGGGCGTCGATGTCGCGGTCGATGTACATGTTGAGGGCGTTGGCGCCGCCCGCCGAGAGGTAACCGCCGACCACGACCTTCAGCACCAGCAGCATGTTCGGCACGCCCTGCTGGGCCAGGAACATCACCGGCACGGTGCTCATCAGCAGCAGCTCGATGATCCGCGGCTTGGTCAGTGCGACGAACGCGCCGACACGGGCCCCGATGGGCCGGTGCGCAGGAGTCGCCCCGGTGACCCCGGCGGGACGGGTTTCGACGGCGGTCACTAACACCCCAACTGAAGATGAATCCTCGCAGGCGTCCACAGGAACGAAGGGTCCCGAAATCGTCCGCTCTGCGCGTACCACGCCACCTTAGACGCTCCATATATCCCATCCGGCTCCGGGGTCCCCCGGCGAGGCGGATGGCACACCCCCGGGTCAACCGCCTGGGTGAACCCACGAAGCGGCCCCGGCGCGCCTGCGCAACCCGTCCCGACCACCCGGGCGGCGCGCCCAGGCAAACCGGGAGAGCCTGGGACAAAACAAGCCGTACCGCCCTAGTGGGAATCACCATGCGGAAATCCCGGTTGTCCCGGCACGGAGGGTGATGCCCGGCCCGGACGGTAGGCTCGCACGCAGAAGCGGGATCTACCCTCCGTGACCGGCACCATCCACAGTCGGGACCACAGCGCCGTGGCCGACCCGGTCCCCATTCACGGGGTCACTCTTCACAATGGAAGGAGCCCTGAGACAGGGTGAGCACTGCGCCGACGAACGCATTCGAGTGGAGCGACCTGGATGAGCGCACGGTTGACACGGCGCGCGTCCTGGCGATGGACGCTGTCCAGAAGGTCGGTAACGGGCACCCCGGGACGGCCATGTCCCTCGCCCCCGCCGCGTACCTGATCTTCCAGCGCTTCCTGCGCCACGACCCGACCGACCCGGCCTGGGTCGGCCGCGACCGCTTCGTCCTCTCCCCCGGGCACACCAGCCTTACGCTCTACACCCAGCTGTACTTCTCGGGCTACGGCCTGGAGCTGGACGACCTCAAGGCCTTCCGGGTTGCCGGCAGCCGTACCCCGGGCCACCCCGAGCACGGCCACACCGCGGGCGTGGAGACCACCACCGGCCCGCTCGGCCAGGGCATCGCCAACGCGGTCGGCATGGCGATGGCCGCCCGCTTCGAGCGCGGCCTGTTCGACCCGGAGGCGGCCGCCGGGGAGTCCCCCTTCGACCACACCATCTGGGCCATCGTCTCCGACGGCGACCTGGAGGAGGGCATCTCCGCCGAGGCCTCCTCGCTGGCCGGCCACCAGAAGCTGGGCAACCTCGTCGCCCTCTACGACGACAACCACATCTCGATCGAGGGCGACACCGAGACCGCCTTCTCCGAGGACGTCCTGAAGCGCTACGAGGCGTACGGCTGGCACGTCCAGCGCGTCACCCCGAAGGCCAACGGCGACGTCGACGTCGAGGCCCTCGCCGCTGCGCTGGCCGCCGCCAAGGCCGAGACCTCCCGCCCGTCGATCATCGCGATGCGCACGATCATCGCCTGGCCGGCCCCGGACGCCCAGAACACCGCCAAGGCGCACGGCTCCGCGCTCGGCGCCGCCGAGATCGCCGCCACCAAGAAGGTCCTGGGCTTCGACCCGGAGAAGACCTTCGAGGTCAGCGACCAGGTCATCGAGCACGCCCGCAAGGTCATCAAGCGCGGCAAGGCCGCCCGCGACCAGTGGCAGCAGGGCTTCGAGGCCTGGCGCGCCGCCAACCCGCACCGGGCCGCCGAGTTCGACCGCATCCAGGCCGGCGAGCTGCCCGAGGGCTGGAAGAAGGCCGTCCCGACCTTCCCGGCCGGCAAGGACGTCGCCACCCGCAAGGCCTCCGGCGAGACCCTCAAGGCGCTCGGCGCGGTGATCCCGGAGCTGTGGGGCGGCTCGGCCGACCTCGCGGAGTCCAACCTCACCACCATCGACGAGGACAGCTCCTTCCTCCCCGAGGGCAACCCGCTGAAGTCCGCCAGCCCGTTCGGCCGGACGATCCACTTCGGCATCCGCGAGCACGCCATGGGCTCGACCATGAACGGCATCGCCCTGCACGGCAAGACCCGCATCTACGGCGGCACCTTCCTGGTCTTCGCCGACTACATGCGCCCCGCCGTCCGCCTGGCCGCGCTGATGAAGCTGCCGGTCACCTACGTCTGGACGCACGACTCGATCGGCCTCGGCGAGGACGGCCCGACCCACCAGCCGGTCGAGCACATGGCCTCGCTGCGCGCCATCCCGGGCCTGTCCATGGTCCGCCCGGCCGACGCCAACGAGACGGCCGTCGCCTGGCGCACCGTCATCGAGCGTCAGACCACCCACCCCGGCCCGGTCGGCCTGGCGCTCACCCGCCAGAACGTCCCGACCTTCGACCGCGAGGTCTTCGCCTCCGCCGAGGGCACCGCCAAGGGCGCCTACGTGCTGGCCGAGGCCTCCAACGGCGACCCGCAGCTGATCCTGCTGGGCACCGGCTCCGAGGTCCAGCTGGCCGTCCAGGCCCGCGAGGCCCTGGAGGCCGAGGGCATCGCCACCCGGGTGGTCTCCGTCCCGTCCTTCGAGTGGTTCCAGGAGCAGGACCAGGCCTACCGCGACAGCGTGCTGCCGCCGTCGGTCAAGGCCCGTGTCTCGGTCGAGGCCGGCATCGCCCAGGGCTGGCGCGAGCTGGTCGGCGACCACGGCCGGATCGTCTCGCTGGAGCACTTCGGCGCCTCCGCCGACTACAAGGTGCTGTTCGAGGAGTTCGGCCTGACCGCCGAGCGCGTGATCGCCGAGGCGCACAACGCCCTGCGCGCCCTGGAAGCCGTCAACCGCTAGTTCCGCTCCGGCCGCGTACCTCGCCCGCACGCGGGTACGCGGCCCCTCTGACTACCCCACGAAGCAGAAGAAGGACTGAAGCACCATGACTGACGCACTGAAGCGCCTCAGCGACGAAGGCGTTGCGATCTGGCTGGACGACCTCAGCCGCAAGCGGCTGAACTCCGGCAACCTGGCCGAGCTGGTGCAGAACAAGCACGTGGTGGGTGTCACCACCAACCCGACCATCTTCCAGAAGGCCATCGCCGGCAGCGGCGACACCTCCTACGACGGCCAGCTGCGCGACCTCGCCGTCCGCAAGGTCACCACCGAGGAGGCGATCCGCATGATCACCACCTCGGACGTGCGCGACGCCGCCGACGTGCTGCGCCCGGTCTACGACGCCTCCAACGGCCGCGACGGCCGGGTCTCCATCGAGGTCGACCCGCGCCTGGCGCACGAGACCGCCCCGACCGTGGCCGAGGCCAAGCAGCTGTGGTGGCTGGTCGACCGCCCGAACGTCTTCATCAAGATCCCCGCCACCGAGGCCGGCCTGCCGGCCATCAGCGAGGTCATCGGCCTGGGCATCAGCGTCAACGTCACGCTGATCTTCTCGCTGGAGCGCTACAAGGCCGTCATGGACGCCTACCTGACCGGTCTGGAGACCGCCAAGGCCAAGGGCCTGGACCTCTCCCAGATCGAGTCGGTCGCCTCCTTCTTCGTGTCCCGCGTGGACACCGAGATCGACAAGCGCCTGGACAAGGTCGGCGGCGACGCCAAGAACCTGCGCTCCAAGGCCGCCCTGGCCAACGCCCGCCTCGCCTACCAGGCGTACGAGGAGGTCTTCGGCTCGGTCGACGGCAAGACCGACGGCGGCGCCCGCTGGAAGGCCCTGGAGGCCGCCGGCGCCAAGCCGCAGCGCCCGCTGTGGGCCTCCACCGGCGTCAAGGACCCGGCCCTGCCGGACACCCTGTACGTCACGGAGCTGGTCGCCCCGGGCACCGTCAACACCATGCCCGAGGCCACCCTGGACGCCGCCGGCGACCACGGCGTGGTCAGCGGCAACACCATCGTCCCCAACTACGCCGACGCCAAGGCCGTCCTGGACGCCGTCGCGGCGGCCGGCGTCGACTACGACGACGTGGTCCAGGTCCTCGAGGACGAGGGCGTGCAGAAGTTCGAGCAGTCCTGGCAGGAGCTGCTCGACACCGTCACCGCCTCGCTGGCCTCCTTCGCCACCGAGAAGTGACCTTCGCTCACACACTCAGCGCACGAAAGCGGAGCACACCAAGTGAGCACTGATTTCCCCGAGTTGACGTCGGACGCGGACGACCTCGCACCCTCCCCCGTCAACCCGCTTCGTGACCCCTCCGACCGGCGGCTCCCGCGCATCGCGGGGCCGTCCGGCCTGGTCATCTTCGGGGTCACCGGCGACCTGTCCCGCAAGAAGCTGATGCCGGCCATCTACGACCTGGCCAACCGCGGCCTGCTGCCGCCGGGCTTCTCCCTGGTCGGCTTCGCCCGCCGCGAGTGGGACAACGAGGACTTCGCCCAGGAAGTCCACGACGCGGTCAAGGAGCACGCCCGGACCCCGTTCCGCGAGGAGGTCTGGCAGCAGCTCGCCAAGGGCATGCGCTTCGTCCACGGCACCTTCGACGACGACGACGCCTTCGACAAGCTCCGCGAGACCATCGAGGAGCTGGACAAGGCCCAGGGCACCGGCGGCAACTTCGCCTTCTACCTGTCCGTCCCGCCGAAGTTCTTCCCGACCGTCGTCCAGCAGCTCAAGAAGCACGGCCTGGCCGACCCGCCGCAGGGCTCCTGGCGCCGCGCCGTCATCGAGAAGCCCTTCGGCCACGACCTGGAGAGCGCCCAGGAGCTCAACAAGGTCGTCCACGAGGTCTTCCCCCGGGACGAGGTCTTCCGGATCGACCACTACCTGGGCAAGGAGACGGTCCAGAACATCCTGGCGCTGCGCTTCGCCAACCAGATGTTCGAGCCGATCTGGAACCGGTCGTACGTCGACCACGTGCAGATCACCATGGCCGAGGACATCGGCATCGGCGGCCGGGCCGGCTACTACGACGGCATCGGCTCCGCCCGTGACGTCATCCAGAACCACCTGCTGCAGCTGATGGCGCTCACCGCCATCGAGGAGCCGGCGTCCTTCCACCCGAAGGCGCTGGTGGCCGAGAAGCTCAAGGTGCTCAGCGCCGTCAAGCTCCCGACCGACCTCGGCCGGCACACCGTGCGCGGCCAGTACGCGGCCGGCTGGCAGGGCGGCGAGGAGGTCGTCGGCTACCTGGACGAGGACGGCATCGACCCCGACTCCAAGACCGACACCTACGCGGCCATCAAGCTGGAGATCAACAACCGCCGCTGGGCGGGCGTCCCGTTCTACCTGCGCACCGGCAAGCGGCTGGGCCGACGGGTCACCGAGATCGCGGTGGTCTTCCAGCGCGCCCCGTACCTGCCCTTCGACTCCTACGCGACCGAGGAGCTGGGGCAGAACGCCCTGGTCATCCGGGTCCAGCCGGACGAGGGCGTGACGGTGCGGTTCGGCTCCAAGGTGCCGGGCACCTCCTTCGAGGTCCGGGACGTCACGATGGACTTCGCCTACGGCGAGTCCTTCACCGAGTCCAGCCCGGAGGCGTACGAGCGGCTCATCCTCGACGTGCTGCTCGGCGACGCCAACCTGTTCCCGCGCCACCAGGAGGTCGAGCTCTCCTGGCAGATCCTCGACCCGATCGAGAAGTACTGGGACACCCACGGCAAGCCCGCCCAGTACGCGGCGGGCACCTGGGGCCCCACCGAGGCTGACGAGATGCTCGCACGAGACGGCAGGAGCTGGCGCCGGCCATGAAGATCGACCTCACCAACACGACGTCCAGCAAGATCAACGCCGCCCTGATGGAGGCGCGCCGGGCCAGCGGCTCCACCGCCGCCGGCATGGTGCTCACCCTGGTGATCGTGACCGACGAGGGCAGCGCCTACGACGCCCTCAAGGCCGCCAACGACGCCTCCCGCGAGCACCCGATGCGCACCCTCGCGGTGATCAAGCGCGCTGGCCGCTCGCCCCGGGCCCGCGCCGAGACCCGGCTCGACGCCGAGATCCTGGTCGGCTCGGACGCGGGCTCCGGAGAAACGGTTGTCCTGCGCATGCACGGCGAACTCGCCTCGCACGCGCAGTCGGTCGTCCTGCCGCTGCTGCTGCCGGACGCCCCGACCGTGGTCTGGTGGCCGGAGAACGCCCCGCTGCACCCGGCGCAGGACCCGCTGGGCGCGCTCGCCCAGCGCCGGATCACCGACGCCGTCACCGCCGAGTCCCCGGTCGGCCAGCTCGGCCAGCGGGCCCAGAGCTACACCCCGGGCGACACCGACCTCGCCTGGACCCGGCTCACCGGCTGGCGCTCGATGCTGGCCGCCGCGCTGGACCAGCGGCCGTCCACCATCGTCTCCGCGGCGGTCGAGGGCGAGTCCTACAACCCCAGCGTCGAACTGCTCGGCCTGTGGCTGCTCAACCGGCTGCACGTGCCGATCGAGCGGGTCGTCACCGGTGGCCCCGGCATCACCGCGGTGCGCCTGCGCACCAAGGACGGGGACATCACCCTGGACCGCCCGGACGGCCTGATGGGCATGCTCTCCATGCCCGGCTCGCCGGACCGCCAGGTGGCGCTCAAGCGGCGCGAGACCTCGGAGCTGATCGCCGAGGAACTGCGCCGGCTGGACCCGGACGACATCTACTCGACGGCCGTGCGCACGCCCGTCGAGCGGCTGCGCGAGCACGACGACACCGTCCCGGCGGCCGCCGAGCAGATCGCCCAGGCGGTCGAGGCCTCGGTGGCCGAGACGGACAGTGGACCGGGCGAGGCGGAGAAGAAGCCCGCCGCGAAGAAGGCCGCCGGCAAGCGCGCCGCCGCCAAGGACGGCGCATGACCAGGGCCGTTCCGCAACTGGTGGTCCACCGGGACAAGGAGCTGATGGCCCAGGCGGCCGCGGCCCGGCTGATCACCCGGATCGTGGACGCCCAGGCCGCCCGCGGCACCGCCTCGGTGGTGCTCACCGGCGGCCGCAACGGCAACGCCCTGCTGGCCGCGATCGCCGCCTCCCCGGCGCGCGACGCGGTCGACTGGGGCCGGCTGGACCTCTGGTGGGGCGACGAGCGCTTCGTGCCCGCCGCCGACGGTGACCGCAACGCCGTCCAGGCCCGCGCCGAACTGCTGGACGCCGTCCCGCTCGACCCGGCGCGGGTGCACGAGATGCCCGCCTCGGACGGGGCGGACGGCTCCGACGTGGAGGCCGCCGCCGCGCGCTACGCGCAGGAGCTGGCGAAGGCCGCCGAACCGGGCGACCGGCTCGGCGTCCCGGCCTTCGACGTGCTGCTGCTCGGCGTCGGCCCGGACACCCACGTCGCCTCGCTCTTCCCGGAGCACCCGGGCGTGCGGGAGACCGAGCTGACCGTGGTCGGCGTGCGCGGGGCCCCCAAGCCCCCGCCGACCCGGATCTCGCTCACCCTCCCGGCGATCCGGGCGGCCCGCGAGGTCTGGCTGCTGGCCGCCGGCGAGGACAAGGCGGGCGCGGTCGCGCTGGCCCTGTCCGGCCCCGGCGATCTCCAGGCGCCCGCCTCCGGCGCGTACGGCCGCAGCCGCACCCTGTGGCTGCTGGACCGCGCCGCCGCGGAGCGGATCCCCGCCCAGCTGTACCCGCCGGCCTCGGCCTAGCCGCGGAGAACGCCGAAGGGGCGCCACCGTCACGTGACGGTGGCGCCCCTTCCCGCTTCTCCGACACTCGGCTCGCGCGGTCAGATCTCGCCGCGCAGCTTGGCCAGCGCCTCGGCGAGGATCGCCTCGCCGTCGGCGTCGGTGCGCCGCTCGCGGACGTAGGCGAGGTGGGTCTTGTACGGCTCGTTGCGCGAGGGCGCCGGCGGGTTGTGCTCGTCCTGCCCGGCCGGGAAGCCGCAGCGCGGGCAGTCCCAGGTGTCCGGGATGACGGCCTCGGCGGCGAAGCTGGGCCGGGTCTCGTGCTTGTTGGCGCACCAGAAGGAGATCCGGTTGCGCGGAGCGGACTCGCCGCGCTCCGCCTCACCCATCGGGCCGGCCCCGACCCTGCTGCCACGGATGGCGTTGCCACTTGCCACGGTCTGACTCCCTGCGTGCTGGTGCGCCGACCCGCCGCGGTACGCGTCGGTGGCGAAAGTCGTCCTAGTGTAAGCAGGACCTAAGCTTCCGCCACCATCGCCTACGCCCCGACCGTCCAAGGATAGGCGCTCGGGCGACGGGGCGTCAGGGTTGTGTCAGCTCTTGTACTTCAGGACCAGGCCCAGCACCAGGATGCAGGCGAACCAGCCGATGCCCACCACGATGGTGATGCGGTCCAGGTTGCGCTCGGCCACCGCCGAACCGCCGCCGGTCGACATCGCGCCGCCGCCGAACATGTCCGACAGGCCGCCGCCCTTCCCCTTGTGCAGCAGCACCAGGAGGATCATCAGCAGGCTGAAGACGATCAGGGCAATCGAGAACCCGAGAACCACGGCGGGACCAACTCTCTCGTATCTTCGGCGAAGGGGCCGGGCCGCGTACGGCGGTCCGGCCCCAAAGCCTACGTTGCTGCGGCGGCGTTAGCCTACTGCCTGCTCACGGTAGCGCACGATCTTGACGAACTCGTCGGCGTCCAGCGAGGCACCGCCGATCAGGCCGCCGTCGATGTCGGGCTTGGCCATCAGGCCGGCCGCGCTCGACGACTTGACCGAACCGCCGTACAGCACGCGGACCTTGTCGGCCAGCTCGGCGTCGTACAGCTCGGCGATCCGCCGGCGGATGGCGGCGCAGACCTCCTGCGCGTCCTCCGGGGTGGCCACCTCGCCGGTACCGATCGCCCAGACCGGCTCGTAGGCGACCACGACGGACTCGGCCTGGTCGGCCGGGACGCCCTCCAGGGCACCGTCCAGCTGGGCCAGCGTGTACTCGACGTGGGTACCGGCCTTGCGGATCTCCAGCGGCTCGCCGACGCACAGGATCGGGGTGACCCCGGCCCGGTAGGCGGCCTTGACCTTGGCGTTGACGATCTCCTCGTTCTCGCCGTGGTACTGGCGGCGCTCCGAGTGGCCGATCACCGCGTAGGTGCACTGGAGCTTGGCCAGCATCGGGCCGGAGACCTCGCCGGTGTAGGCGCCGCCGTCGTGCTGCGAGATGTCCTGCGAGCCGTACTTGATCTTCAGCTTGTCGCCGAAGACCAGGGTCTGCACCGACCGCAGGTCGGTGAACGGCACCAGGACGGCCACCTCGACGGCCTCGTAGTCCTTGTCGGCCAGCGCGAAGGCCAGCTTCTGGGTGTGCTGGATGGCCTCGAGGTGGTTGAGGTTCATCTTCCAGTTGCCCGCCATCAGCGGGAGACGCTCAGTCATGCTTTCAGCCTTCCAGGGCGGCGAGACCGGGGAGGGTCTTGCCCTCCAGGTACTCGAGGCTCGCGCCACCGCCGGTCGAGATGTGCCCGAACTTCGTCTCGTCGAAGCCCAGGATGCGGACGGCCGCGGCGGAGTCGCCGCCACCGACCACGGTGAACGCTGCACTGTCGGTCAGGGCCTGAGCGACGGCCTTGGTGCCGTTCGCGTAGTCCGGGTGCTCGAAGACGCCCATCGGGCCGTTCCAGAACACCGTGCCGGCGTCGGCCAGCTTCGCCGCGTAGAGCTCGCGGGTCTTCGGGCCGATGTCCAGGCCCTCCTTGTCGGCCGGGATCGCGTCCGAGCCGACGACCTCGTAGTTCGCCGGGGTCTTGCCCTTGAGGTCCGGGAACTCGGCGGAGACCAGGACGTCCACGGGCAGGACGAACTCGACGCCCCGCTGCTCGGCCTCGGCCAGGTAGCCCAGGACGGTCGGGACCTGGTCCTCCTGCAGCAGCGAGATGCCGACCTCGTGGCCCTTGGCCTTGAGGAAGGTGTACGCCATGCCGCCGCCGATCAGGATCCGGTCGGCCTTCTTCAGCAGGTTGTCGATCACACCGAGCTTGTCCGACACCTTGGCGCCGCCGAGCACGACGACGTACGGGCGCTCGACGTCCTCGGTGAGCTTCTTCAGCACGCCGACCTCGGTGGCGATCAGGTCGCCGGCGGCGTGCGGCAGCAGGGCCGGCAGGTCGTACACCGAGGCGTGCTTGCGGTGCACGGCGCCGAAGCCGTCGCCGACGTACAGGTCGGCCAGGGTGGCCAGCTGCTCGGCGAAGGCCTTGCGCTCGGCGTCGTCCTTGCTGGTCTCACCGGCGTTGAAGCGCAGGTTCTCCAGCAGCGCGACCTCGCCGTCGGCCAGCGCGGCGACGGCGGACTCGGCGGACCCGCCCACGGTGTCGGCGGCGAAGGCGACCGGCCCGCCGAGGATCTCGCCGAGTCGCTCGGCGACCGGGGCCAGCGAGAACTGCGGGTCCGGCGCGCCCTTGGGACGGCCGAGGTGGGAGGCGACGACGACCTTGGCACCGCGCTCGACGAGCTTGGCGATGGTCGGGGCGACGGCGCGGATCCGGCCGTCGTCGGTGATCCGGCCGTCCGACAGCGGGACGTTCAGGTCGGCGCGTACGAAGACGCGCTTGCCGGCGACGTCCAGGTCTTCGATGGTCTTCACGGGTTCTTCGGTCTCCTGGGGAGATGGTTGATGCGCAGAGGCGGCACGGCGCAGGGGCCGCCTGAGAAGTCCTTGTACGCAGAGCGAGGGCCCGGTCGGCACGTTCCGCCGTCCGGGCCCTCGCCCCTACATCACGTCAGCTCCCACCGCGTCAGAGCTGCCCGCCGACGAGGGCGACCAGATCGACGACGCGGTTCGAGTAGCCCCACTCGTTGTCGTACCAGCCGAGCACCTTGACCTGGTTGCCCTGGACCATGGTCAGGCTGGAGTCGAAGATGCAGGAGGCCGGGTCGTTGACGATGTCCGAGGAGACGATCGGGTCCTCGGTGTAGGCCAGGATGCCCTTGAGCGGGCCCTCCTGCGAGGCCTTCTGGAAGGCCGCGTTGACCTCGTCCTTGGTGACCTCGCGCTCCAGGGTGACGACCAGGTCGGTGATCGAACCGGTCGGGACCGGGACGCGCAGCGAGGTGCCGTCCAGCTTGCCCTTCAGCTCCGGCAGGACCAGGGCGGTCGCCTTGGCGGCGCCGGTCGAGGTCGGGATGATGTTCTGCGAGGCCGCACGAGCACGGCGCAGGTCCTTGTGCGGGAAGTCCAGGGTCACCTGGTCGTTGGTGAACGCGTGGACGGTGGTCATCAGACCCTTGACGATGCCGAAGCTCTCGTTCAGCACCTTCGCCATCGGCGCCACGCAGTTGGTGGTGCAGGAGGCGTTGGAGATGACGTGGTGGTTGGCGGCGTCGTACTTGTCGTCGTTGACACCCAGGACGATGGTGACGTCCTCGTCGGTGGCGGGCGCCGAGATGATGACCTTCTTCGCGCCGGCGGCGAGGTGCTTCTTCGCGGCCTCGGCCTTGGTGAAGATGCCGGTGGACTCGACGACGATGTCGGCGCCCAGGGCGGCCCACGGCAGGTTGGCCGGGTCACGCTCGGCGGTCACCTTGAAGGTGCGGCCGTCGACGGTGATGCTGTCCTCGGTGTGCGAGACCTCGCCCGGGAAGGTGCCCAGGGTGGTGTCGTACTTGAGCAGGTGAGCCAGGGTCTTCGTGTCGGTGAGGTCGTTGACACCGACGATCTCGATGTCCGCGCCCTGGGCCTTGACGGCGCGGAAGAAGTTGCGGCCGATGCGGCCGAAGCCGTTGATGCCTACCCGGATCGTCACGAACCGATCTCCTCGTTAGGTACGCCGGCGCTGAGCCGACGGGGATGAGATTTGGGAAGTCCCCGACCGCCTACGACCCTACCTCTCCCGGGCCTGGGAGGGCACATCGCGCCACCTGGCAAGACGTGGCGTGGCGCGATGCCGAGCCCTCCGTCCCTGCCGCCCCGGGCCGTTGGTCCTGGTCAAGTGGTCTTGACCAATTTGGAATCTCCGTCCGATCCCGTCCGGGCCCGGACACGGCGACGGCCGGTGCCCCGGAATCCGGACACCGGCCGTTGCTCGCCCGCTCGCCTCCGGGGCGCTCCGACCCGGTGCCGGCGGTCGGCGCTCCCTCTCTTCTCCCTTTCGGCACCGGCGCGCCCTTCGTCCTCGGGGCGGGTGCCTCGCGCGCGAAGCGCTGCGTCAGTTGAGCGCCATCTCGTCGGTCAGGTTGGCCTCGGTGCTCGGCAGACCGAGCTCGGCGGCGCGCTTGTCGGCCATCGCCAGCAGGCGGCGGATCCGGCCGGCCACCGCGTCCTTGGTCAGCGGCGGGTCGGCGAGCGCGCCCAGCTCCTCCAGCGAGGCCTGCTTGTGCTGCATCCGCAGCTGGCCGGCCGCGGCCAGGTGCTCGGGCACCTCCTCGCCGAGGATCTCCAGCGCGCGGGCCACCCGGGCGCCGGCCGCCACCGCGGCCCGGGCCGAGCGGCGCAGGTTGGCGTCGTCGAAGTTGGCCAGCCGGTTGGCGGTGGCCCGGACCTCGCGCCGCATCCGGCGCTCCTCCCAGGCGAGCACCGACTCGTGTGCCCCCAGCCGGGTCAGCAGCGCGCCGATCGCGTCGCCGTCGCGGATGACCACCCGGTCCACCCCGCGCACCTCGCGGGCCTTGGCCGGGATGCCGAGCCGACGGGCCGCGCCGACCAGCGCCAGCGCCGCCTCGGAACCGGGGCAGGTGATCTCCAGCGAGGAGGAACGGCCCGGCTCGGTGAGCGAGCCGTGCGCCAGGAAGGCTCCGCGCCAGGCGGCCTCGGCGTCGCAGGTGGCCCCGGAGACGACCGCCGGGGGCAGGCCCCGGATCGGCCGGCCTCGACCGTCCACCAGGCCGGTCTGGCGGGCGAGCAGCTCGCCGTCCTTGACCACCCGGACGACGAAGCGGCTGCCGCGCCGCAGGCCGCCGGGCGCCATCACCACGAGGTCGGAGGAGTGTCCGAAGATCTCCAGCAGATCCTTGCGCAGCCGCCGTGCCGCCGCCCCGGTGTCCAGCTCCGCCTCGATCACGATGCGGCCGCTCACGATGTGCAGCCCGCCCGCGAACCGCAGGATCGCCGACACCTCCGCCTTGCGACAGCAGGCCCGGGTGACCGGGAGCCGGCTGATCTCGTCCTTCACCGCTGGAGTCATCGCCATGGCCCGATCCTTCCATGTGTCCGGAAAATCCGGTCGTACGCGGCGGCCAACAGCTCGGGGTCGTGTCGCGGGGTGCCGTCGGTGCGGGCCACCGTACCGAGCACCAGAGCGGCGCCCATCCGTTCGGCGGCCTTCTCCAGACCGGCCAGGTCCGCCTGGCCGAAGGCGCCGCCCGTGACGGCGCACTCGTCCACCAGGATCGCATCCACCGCGAGGCCGGGAGCGTGGTCGGCGATGACCTCCAGGTGGCGCTGGGGGGTGAATCCCTCGGTCTCGCCGGGCTGCGGGGCCAGGTTCAGGGTGAGCAGGCGGCGGGCGCGGGTCTCCATCAGCGCCTTGGCCAGCTCGGGCACCAGCAGGTGCGGAAGCACGCTGGTGAACCAGGAGCCGGGGCCGAGCACCACCCAGTCCGCCTCCCGGACCGCGGTGACCGCCTCCGGCACGGCCGGCGGCTCGTCCGGCAGCAGCCGGATCGACTGCACGGTGCCGGGGGTGGCCGCGACGCTGGCCTGGCCGCGGACGGCCGAGACCTCGGCCGGGCGGGCCGGGTCGTGGCCGCGCACGGTCGCCTCGATGTCCAGCGGTACCGCCGACATCGGCAGCACCCGGCCCTGGACGTTCAGCAGCCGGCCGACCCAGTCCAGCGCCGCCACCGGGTCGCCCAGCTTCTCCCAGAGCGCGACGATCAGCAGGTTGCCGACCGCGTGGCCGCCCAGCTCGCCGTTGCCGGTGAAGCGCTGCTGGATCACCTCGGACCAGGTGCGGCCCCAGTCGTCGTCCCCGCACAGCGCGGCGAGCGCCTTGCGCAGGTCACCGGGCGGCAGCACCCCCAGTTCCTCGCGCAGCCGCCCGCTGGAGCCCCCGTCGTCGGCGACGGTGACCACGGCGGTGAGGTCGCTGGTGAGCCGGCGCAGCGCGGACAGCGAGGCGGACAGGCCCTGGCCGCCGCCGAGCGCGGTGATCCGGGGTGCCGGATTGGCCCGGGCGGGACTGCTGCGCGGACGGCTCGGCGACGGGATGCCCGTCCGTTCGCCGGTCCTGCTCTGCGGCTGCCGCCCGGGCACGTATCCCGCCACACTCACCTCGCGTTCCTCGACCCCGCCACCGGCTCCGCCGGCGGCCCGGCAGGGAAGGCGGCGGTTACTCCCGTCCCATGTCACGGTGGACGAGCACCGTCTCGACTCCGTCGGCGATGAGACGCTTGGTCAGACGCTCGGACATGGCGACGCTGCGGTGCTTGCCACCGGTGCAGCCTACGGCAAGCGTCATGTAGCGCTTCCCCTCCCGCCGGTAGCCCTCGGTAACGATCCGGAGCAGTTCGGCGTAGCCGTCCAGGAACTCGTTGGCGCCGGGCTGCTGGAAGACGTAGTCGGCGACGTCCGCGTCGGTGCCGGTGCGGGCCCGCAGCTCGGGCACCCAGTGCGGGTTGGGCAGGAAGCGGCAGTCCACCACGAGGTCGGCGTCGACCGGCAGGCCGTACTTGAAGCCGAAGGACATCACGGTGGCGCGCAGTTCGGGCTCGTCGTGGTCGGCGAACTGGGCGTCCAGCTTGGCGCGCAGCTGGTGCACGTTGAGGTTGGAGGTGTCGATCACCAGGTCGGCCTCGCCGCGCAGGTCGCGCAGGAGGTCGCGCTCCTGGGCGATGCCGTCCACGATCCGGCCGTCGGCCTGCAGCGGGTGCGGGCGGCGGACGCTCTCGAAGCGGCGGACCAGGGCCTCGTCGGAGGAGTCGAGGAAGACCACCCGCAGCCGGACGCCGCGCTTCTCCAGCTCGTCCAGCGAGGTGAGCAGGTCGTCGAAGAACTGGCGGCCGCGGACGTCCACGACCACGCCGATCCGGGCGACGTTGCCCTGGGAACGGGCGCCCAGGTCGACCATGGTGGGGATCAGGGCCGGCGGCAGGTTGTCCACCACGAACCAGCCCAGGTCCTCCAGGCACTTCGCGGCGGTGGAGCGGCCGGCTCCGGACATGCCGGAGATGATCACCAGCTCCGGCGCGTTCTCAGCCACGTCTGACACGGTCACTTCGGTTCCCCGCTCTCGGTCTTTCTACTGGGGAGAACGCGCACGGCACGGCCGCCCTTCCCCGTCCCGGACAGGCGGGCGGGTTCGGGGCGCGCCGATGGACGGGCGGCGCGGGCCGTCATGGCGTCTCCTGGGATGGTGCGGTCTGGGGTGCTGCGGCCACCGGCTCGGCGGCTTGGTCGGCCCCGTCCTCGATGATCTCGCCGGTCGCGGTGTTGACCGCGGGTGCGGCGGGTGTACGGGACGACAACGCCGCCGCAACAGTCTCCGCGGTGCGGCGTCCGATGCCGGGTACTGCGCAGATCTCGTCGACGGTGGCGGCCCGGAGCTTCTTCAGCGAGCCGAAGTGCTTGAGCAGCGCCCGGCGGCGAGTTTCGCCGAGGCCCGGGACGGAGTCCAGTTCCCCGGCGGTGAGTCGCTTGGAACGCTTGTTGCGCTGATAGCTGATCGCGAAGCGGTGGGCCTCGTCGCGCACCCGCTGGAGCAGGTAGAGGCCCTCGCTGGAGCGCGGCAGCACGACCGGGTCGTCCTCGCCGGGCAGCCAGACCTCCTCCAGGCGCTTGGCCAGGCCGCACAGCGCGACGTCGTCGATGCCGAGTTCCTCCAGGGCGCGCCTGGCGGCGGCGACCTGCGGCTGGCCGCCGTCGACCACCAGCAGCTGCGGCGGGTAGGCGAAGCGCTTGGGGCGGCCCTCCTCGTCCCGGGCGCCGGCGGCGGGGCCGGGTTCGGCGGTGGCGGGCTCGTCCTCCTCCGGGACGGCCCATTCGCCGGTCTGCTCGCGCTCCTGGAGGTAGCGGCGGAACCGGCGGCTGATCACCTCGTGCATCGAGCGGACGTCGTCCTGGCCCTCGAAGCCCTTGATCTGGAAGCGCCGGTACTCGCTCTTGCGGGCCAGGCCGTCCTCGAAGACGACCATCGAGGCGACCACGTCCTCGCCCTGGAGGTGGGAGATGTCGTAGCACTCGATGCGCAGCGGGACGGAGTCCAGCTCCAGCGCGTCGGCGATCTCCTGGAGGGCGCGGCTGCGGGTGGTGAGGTCGGAGGCGCGCTTGGTCTTGTGCAGTGCGAGCGCCTGCTGGGCGTTGCGCTGCACGGTGGCCATCAGGTCCTTCTTGTCGCCGCGCTGCGGGATGCGCAGGTCGACCTGGCTGCCGCGCAGGCCGCTCAGCCACTCCCGGACGGGGGCGAGCGGCTCGGGCAGGGCGGGGACGAGCACCTCGCGCGGGACGGACTCGTTGCGCTCGTCCGGGGCGGCGGCGCCGTAGAGCTGCTGGAGGGCGTGCTCGACGAGTCCGGCGGTGTCGACGTCCTCGACCTTGTCGGTGACCCAGCCGCGCTGGCCGCGCACCCGGCCGCCGCGGACGTGGAAGATCTGGACGGCGGCTTCGAGTTCGTCCTCGGCGACGGCCAGCAGGTCGGCGTCGGTGGCGTCGGCGAGCACGATGGCGTTCTTCTCCATCGCGCGCTTGAGGGCGCCGATGTCGTCCCGCAGCCGGGCCGCCTTCTCGTACTCCATGTCGGCGGCGGCCTCCTGCATCCGGTCTTCCAGCCGGCGCAGGTAGTTGCCGGTGCGCCCGGCCATGAAGTCGCAGAAGTCCTCGGCCAGTTCGCGGTGTTCGTCCGCCGAGACCTTGCCGACGCAGGGGGCGGCGCACTTGCCGATGTAGCCGAGCAGACAGGGGCGGCCGACCTGCCGGGCGCGCTTGAACACGCCGTTGGAGCAGGTGCGGACGGGGAAGACGCGCAGCAGCAGGTCGACCGTCTCGCGGATCGCCCAGGCGTGCCCGTACGGACCGAAGTAGCGCACGCCCTTCTTGTGCGCCCCGCGCATCACCTGGACCCTCGGGTACTCCTCGTCGAGGGTGACGGCGAGTTCCGGATAGCTCTTGTCGTCGCGGTACTTGACGTTGAAGCGGGGGTCGTACTCCTTGATCCAGGAGTACTCCAGCTGGAGCGCCTCGACCTCGGTGGCGACCACGGTCCACTCCACCGAGGCGGCGGTGGTGACCATGGTCGCGGTGCGCGGGTGCAGCCCGGCCAGGTCCTGGAAGTAGGACGACAGGCGCGGGCGCAGGCTCTTGGCCTTGCCGACGTAGATGACCCGGCCGTGGGCGTCACGGAACTTGTAGACGCCCGGGGAGGTCGGGATCGCGCCCGGCGCCGGGCGGTAGGTGCTCGGGTCAGCCATGGCTCCACCGTACCGAGTGCGGTCGGGGCCGCGGGGACGGGATCGAGAGGGAGGCGCTCAACTGCTTCAGCTCGGGGTCACCTTGAGGTTCCCGCCCTCGACCGTGACGGCGTAGGCGGGCAGCGGGCTGGGGGCCGGGCCGTCCTGCACCGCGCCGTCGGCGATGCCGAACCGGCTGCCGTGGCAGGGGCACTGGATCTGCTCCTGCTTCACCTGGTCCACGATGCAGCCGGCGTGGGTGCACTTGGCGCTGAAGGCCTTGTACTGGCCGGCGGCGGGCTGGGTCACCACGATCTTCTGCTCGCGGAAGACCTTGCCGCCGCCCTCCGGGATCGCCGAGGCCGGGCCGAGGTCCACCGCGCCCTGGGGGGCGCTGCTCTTCTCCGAGGAACCGGCGGAGGAACTGCAGCCGGTGACGGCCACGGTGCCCCCGGCCGCCAGGACGGCCGCGGCACCGCAGAGCAGGGTGCGCCGGGAGGTGGCGGGGCTGGTCTCGGGGGCCTCGGACATCGGTGCGCTCCTACGGGTTGCTGCTGCTGCGAGGGACCACGGAAGTCTATGCCGCACGCGCCCCGCCGCTCCCCGGGCGCCTCGTGAGCGTCCTGGGAGCGGCGGGGCGGGCGGGGGCCTACTTCTTGGCGGCGGCGGCCCGCTTGCGCGGTGCCTTCTTGGCCGGCGCCGCGACCGGTGCGTCCGCGAAGTCACCCGGGAGGATGTCCCGCAGGAACTTGCCGGTGTGACTCTCCGACACGGCCGCGATCTGCTCCGGCGTGCCCTCG
This sequence comes from Kitasatospora sp. NPDC017646, assembly GCF_044329365.1. Taxonomy (NCBI): domain Bacteria; kingdom Bacillati; phylum Actinomycetota; class Actinomycetes; order Kitasatosporales; family Streptomycetaceae; genus Kitasatospora; species Kitasatospora sp. NPDC017646. The sequence goes on from NZ_JBIRJC010000007.1 coordinate 188,022, forward strand.
GCGACCACCGTGCCGCCGCCGGAGCCGCCTTCGGGGCCCATGTCGACGATCCAGTCGGCGGTCTTGATCACGTCGAGGTTGTGCTCGATCACGATCACCGTGTTGCCCTTGTCGACCAGCCCGCTGAGCACCTTGATCAGCTTGCTGATGTCCTCGAAGTGCAGACCGGTGGTCGGCTCGTCCAGCACGTAGACCGTCCGCCCGGTGGAGCGCTTCTGCAGCTCGGAGGCCAGCTTGACGCGCTGCGCCTCGCCGCCGGAGAGCGTCGGCGCGGACTGGCCGAGCCGGACGTAGCCGAGGCCGACGTCGTTGAGCGTCCGCAGGTGGCGGGCGATCGCGGGGACGGCCTCGAAGAAGGCCAGCGCCTCCTCTATCGGCATGTCCAGCACCTCGGCGATGGACTTGCCCTTGTAGTGCACCTCCAGCGTCTCCCGGTTGTACCGGGCACCGTGGCAGACCTCGCACGGCACGTAGACGTCCGGCAGGAAGTTCATCTCGATCTTGATGGTGCCGTCGCCGGTGCAGTTCTCGCAGCGGCCACCCTTGACGTTGAAGGAGAACCGGCCCGGGAGGTACCCGCGGACCTTGGCCTCCTGGGTCTCCGCGAAGAGTCGGCGGACGTGGTCGAACACCCCGGTGTAGGTGGCCGGGTTGGACCGCGGGGTGCGGCCGATCGGCGACTGGTCGACGTGCACCACCTTGTCCACCAGGTCGGTGCCGGTGATCCGGGTGTGCCGGCCGGGCACGCTGCGGGCGCCGTTCAGCTCCCGGGCGAGGTGGGTGTAGAGGATGTCGTTGACCAGCGTCGACTTGCCGGAGCCGGAGACGCCGGTGATCGCCGTCAGGGTGCCGAGCGGGAAGCCGACCGTGACGTCCTTGAGGTTGTGCTCGCGGGCGCCGTGCACCGTCAGCTGGCGCTTCTTGTCCCGGTCGCGGCGGGTGGCCGGGATCGGGATGGACCGCTTGCCGGAGAGGTACTGGCCGGTCAGCGACTCCTTGTTGGAGAGCAGCTGCTTCAGCGAACCGGAGTGCACCACCTTGCCGCCGTGCTCACCGGCGCCCGGGCCGATGTCGACCACCCAGTCCGCGGTCTTGATGGTGTCCTCGTCGTGCTCGACCACGATCAGGGTGTTGCCGATGTCGCGCAGCCGCACCAGCGTCTCGATCAGCCGGTGGTTGTCCCGCTGGTGCAGGCCGATGGACGGCTCGTCCAGCACGTACAGCACGCCGACCAGGCCGGAGCCGATCTGGGTGGCCAGCCGGATGCGCTGGGCCTCGCCGCCGGACAGGGTGCCGGCCGCGCGGTCCAGGGAGAGGTAGTCCAGGCCGACGTCGACCAGGAAGCGCAGCCGCTCGTTGACCTCCTTGAGGACCCGCTCGGCGATCTGCTTGTCCCGGTCGTTGAGCTTCATCGCGCCCAGGAACTCGGCGCAGTCGCTGATCGACATCGAGGAGACGTCGGCGATCGACTTGTCCTCGACGGTGACCGCCAGCACCACCGGCTTGAGCCGGGTGCCCTGGCAGGTCGGGCACGGCACCTCGCGCATGTAGCCCTCGAAGCGCTCGCGGCTGCTGTCGCTCTCAGCCTCGGTGTGCCGGCGCTGGATGAACGGGACGGCGCCCTCGAAACCGGTGCTGTAGGAGCGCTCGCGGCCGAAGCGGTTGCGGTAGCGGACCTGCACCTGGTGCTTGTGCCCGTACATCAGCGCCTTCTTGGCGCGGGCGGGCAGCCCGGCCCAGGGGATGTCGGTGCGGAAGCCGAGCTCCTCGGCGAGCGCGTCGATCAGGCGCTGGAAGTAGTCCTTGGCGTGCCCGGCCGACCACGGGTGGATCGCGCCCTCGTCCAGTGAGCGCTCCGGGTCGGGCACGACCAGCTCCGGGTCGACCTCCATCCGGTTGCCCAGGCCCGAGCAGTCCGGGCAGGCGCCGAACGGCGAGTTGAAGGAGAACGAGCGCGGCTCCAGCTCCTCGAACGACACGTCGTCGTACGGGCAGTAGAGGTGCTCGGAGTACATCCGCTCGCGTTCGGGGTCGCCCTCCGGGAGGTCGACGAAGTCGAGCACGACCATGCCGCCGGACAGCCGCAGGGCCGTCTCCACCGAGTCGGTGAGCCGCCGCTTGGCGCTCTCCTTGACGGTCAGGCGGTCGATGACCACCTCGACGGTGTGCTTCTCCTGCTTCTTCAGCTTCGGCGGCTCGGCGAGCTGGATCGTCTCGCCGTCGACCCGGGCGCGGGAGTAGCCCTTGGACTGGAGGTCGGCGAAGAGGTCGACGAACTCGCCCTTGCGCTCGCGCACCACCGGGCTGAGCACCTGGAAGCGGGTGCCCTCGGTGAGCTCCAGGACCTTGTCGACGATCGCCTGGGGCGACTGCTTGGCGATCGGGCGGCCGCAGTGCGGACAGTGCGGCTTGCCGATCCGGGCGAACAGCAGGCGCAGGTAGTCGTAGACCTCGGTGATCGTGCCGACGGTCGAACGGGGGTTGCGGTTGGTGGACTTCTGGTCGATCGAGACGGCCGGGGAGAGGCCCTCGATGAAGTCCACGTCGGGCTTGTCCATCTGCCCGAGGAACTGACGGGCGTAGGAGGACAGCGACTCGACGTAGCGGCGCTGGCCCTCGGCGAAGATCGTGTCGAAGGCGAGCGAGGACTTGCCGGAGCCGGAGAGGCCCGTGAAGACGATGAGGGAGTCGCGGGGCAGATCGAGCGAGACGTTCTTGAGGTTGTGCTCGCGAGCACCGCGGACGATGAGGCGGTCGGCCACTGCTTCTGGCGCCTTTCTCCGGGGCGAGAGGGCTTGCGGTGTGAGGTGTTCTTCTTCCAGGATGCGGCAGCCAGCCTACTAGCTCAGACGTTCGAATCACGACCTTGTCCAGCCGGGACCACCCGAACGAGTGAGAGCGCCTCCCGGACCGTCCGTACCCGGACCGAAAAACCCCTGCTCAGGGCCGGGGAATCGGCGGTAGCGTCGGCTGGTCAACGAGCGGGGCCCGCTCCGGGCAACGCGCCGTCGCGTACGGAAGGCAGTTTTTCGATGACCGACCCGCAGTCCGCAGCCGCCGTCGCCGCCGGGCGGCTGAGCCTGGTCGAGCGCAGCACCCGGCGCATGCTGGACACCGTCTCCCGGCTGAAGGCCGAGGCCGTCGCCGAGCCCTCCGCGCTCCCCGGCTGGACCCGCGGCCACGTGCTCGCCCACCTCGCCCGCAACGCCGACTCCCTGGTCAACCTGCTGACCGGCGCCCGCTCCGGCACCGACATCCCCCAGTACGCCAGCGAGGGGGAGCGCGAGCAGGGCATCGAGGACGGCGCCGGCCGCCCGCTGGACGCCCAGCTCGCCGACCTGAGGGAGTCGCACCAGCGCTTCCTCGCGGCCGTCGCGCTGATGACCGACGAGGACTGGGCCGCCGAGGTGCGCCACCGCTCCGGCGCCGTCTTCCCGGCCTGCGACCTGGTCTGGAAGCGCCTCGGCGAGCTGGAGTACCACCTGGTCGACCTGGACGGCGGCTACTCCCCCGCCGAGTGGCCGGAGGAGTTCGCCGTCACCGAGTTCCACAAGCTCGCCCTCCGGCTCCACGGCACCGACCTGCCCGCCGTCGAGCTGGTCGCCGAGGACACCGGGGACCGCGGCCTGATCGGCTCGGGCCCGGACCCGCTGACCGTCCAGGGCACCGTCCGCGCCCTGCTCGCCTGGCTCACCGGCCGCTCCGACGGCGCCGGCCTGCGCCGCGCCCCCGACATCGCGCTCCCCCAGCTTCCCCCGCTGGGCTGACGGCGCGAGGATGATCCCAGGACCGACACAGCGAGGAGCGGACGGATGACGTACCACGGAGCGGTCAAGGTCGGCGGACCGCCGGACGTGCGGGAGCTGGCACACCTGATGATCACCAAGGTGGCCGTCGGGCCGTACGACAACAACGCCTACCTGCTGCGCTGCCGGGCCACCGACGAGCAGCTGCTGATCGACGCGGCCTCCGACGCCCCGGTGCTGCTGGAGACCGTCGGGGACGACCTCGAAACCGTGGTCACCACCCACCGGCACCACGACCACTGGGGCGCGCTCGCCGAGGTGGTCGCCACCACCGGCGCCCGCACCGCCGCCGGGCAGCACGACGCCGAGGGCATCGACGTGCCCACCGAGCTGCTGCTCGCCGACGGCGACAAACTGCGGGTCGGCGACGTGGAGCTCACCGTCCGGCACCTGGTCGGGCACACCCCGGGCGCGATCGTGCTCATCTACGACGACCCCCAGGGCCATCCCCACGTCTTCACCGGCGACTGCCTCTTCCCCGGCGGCGTCGGCAACACCTGGGGCGACCCGGAGGCCTTCAGGACCCTCTTCCGGGACGTCAACGAGAAGATCTTCGACGCCCTCCCCGACGAGGCCTGGGTCTACCCCGGCCACGGCAACGACACCACCCTCGGCGCCGAGCGCCCCCACCTGGAGGAGTGGCGCGAACGCGGCTGGTGACGAATTCCGGGCCGGTCGGCTCCGCCCGGAGCCGACCGGCCCGAATCACGGCTCGTCTCTTGAGAGATGCCGGGCACACGCGCACGACGGCTCCATGCAGAGACACACCAGGGCGACCGCCCCGGACAGCTCCCTGATTCCGCGAGGACAGGCCCAGTGCGCATCGAGCTGGCACTCGGCGCTGACGTAGCGCCCGGCCCTGCCCACATCGAAGCGGATCACGAGGCCGGTCGGCGGGTCCGACCGGCCTCGTGACGCAGCAGCGGTCACGACCAGGCTCCCATGTTGATCATGTTGAAGTCCTCCAGCTCGACCCAGACGATGACCTCACCCGTGGCGTCGATGGAGCCCCACTCGCAGCCCGACCGCAGGATGTCGAGGACCTCGGTCCACTGCGTGGACGACGTATCGGCCGGCGCGGTCGTCGAAAGTCGCACGCGACCCGCTTTTCCCTTGGTGATTCGCACGGGAGCCCCAGCAGCCTGGCCGAGAGAGGCCTTGAACAGACTTGTGCGCATGCCAATCTGCGCCGACGCCCTCCTTATCGGTACGGTGAAAGCGTATCGATAGAGCAGCCCCGCGAGCGTTACGGTGTCAGCCGCAACGCACCATTCGGAGCGAGGAGGCCGAGGCGTGAGCGACACACCCTCTTACCTGCACGTCGCGGACGCCTTGCGCGGCCACATCACCTCCCGGCGGCTTCAGCCGGGCGATCGAATGCCGTCCATCAGTGCGCTTCAGCGCGAGCACAACGTCTCGACCGGCGTGGTCCAGCGGGCCTACGCCGTGCTGATCGACGAAGGACTCGTGCTCGCGCGCCCGGGCGCCGGTTACTACGTCAAGTCCCAGGAGCCACCGGCCGTTCTGGTGCGACGCCAGCGCGTGGCACCCGGCGACGGTTCGCCGACCGAGTCCGCCCTCGCCCGGCAAGGCGTGGTCGGAACTTGGCGGCACGAGTCGCAGCCTCGTGCCGCCGACACCCGGATCGCGGCCCGGCTGGAGATCCAGCCTGGCGATCCGGTGATGCACACCAGCTACGTCTACCTGGCCGACGGCGAGCCGGCTCAGCTGGCCGAGAGCTGGGAGCCCATGGCAATCACCGGCGGCAGCCTGATCGTCCTGCCAGAAGCCGGCCCGCACGCAGGCATCGGCGTCGCCGACCGGATGGCCCTCATCGGCATCGAGGTCGGCGTGCCGGTCGAACGGGTCACGGCCCGCCAGGCCACTCGCTCCGAGGCACAGGCCCTAGGTGTCGCGCCCGCTGTGCCCGTGATGGCGATCGAGCGCACCTACTACGACCAGGCCACCGGCCGCCCGGTCGAGACCGCAGACATCGTGCTGCTCGGCTCGCGCTGGGTGACCGAGTACGGCCGTCGCCCACAGAACTGAGCCCCGCCGCCGGATCGCATCCGGCGGCGGGGCCCCAAAGCTTCCTTATCCCGTTCAGGCGTCGAGCTTCTCGGGCTCGCGCTCGGCCTGCTCCTGCTTCTTGGAGGCCATCAGGCTGGTCACCGTCGTCACGGCCAGGACCGCCACGATGAAGCCCAGCGAGAGCGGGATGCCGATCTCCGGGACGTGCGCGCCGGCCTCGTGGGCGGCGTGCAGGACCAGCTTCACGCCGATGAAACCGAGGATCACCGACAGGCCGTAGCTCAGGTGGACCAGCTTCTTCAGCAGGCCGCCGATCAGGAAGTACAGCTGGCGCAGGCCCATCAGGGCGAAGGCGTTCGCCGTGAAGACGATGTACGGGTCCTGGGTGAGGCCGAAGATGGCCGGGATCGAGTCCAGGGCGAACAGCACGTCCGTCGTACCGATCGCCAGCATCACGATCAGCATCGGGGTGATCAGCCGGCGACCGTTCTCCACGATGAAGAGCTTGGTGCCGTGGTACTTGTCGGTCGACGGGAAGCGCTGCGTGATCGACTTGAGCAGGCGGTTCTCCTCGAACTCCTCGTCCTCCTCGTCGGCCCGGGCCTCCTTGATCAGCTTCCAGGCCGTCCAGATCAGGAAGGCGCCGAAGATGAAGAACACCCAGGAGAACTGGGTGACCAGCGCCGCGCCGCCGGCGATGAACACCGCTCGCAGCACCAGGGCGATGATCACACCGAACATCAGCACGCGCTGCTGGTAGATCCTGGGCACCGCGAACTTGCCCATGATCAGAATGAAGACGAAGAGGTTGTCGACGCTGAGCGACTTCTCGGTGATGTATCCGGCGAAGAACTCACCCGCCGGCCGCCCGCCGGAGTGCCACCAGAGGAAGCCGCCGAAGAGCGCCGCCAGCGCGATCCAGACGGCCGTCCAGATCCCGGCCTCCTTGACCGAGACCTCGTGCGGCTTGCGCCCCCCGATGAAGAAGTCCGCCACGATCAGTGCGATCAGCACACCGATCGTGGTGGCCCACATGGTCACGGAAACGTCCATTACTGCTCCTCCGGCAGCTAGGCGAGACAGGTCGTCACTGCCGGAGGTCTCTTCCGCCCATCGGGCCAGCGCCCCGGGGTGCCGCGACGGGCACCCGTGATGACGGGGTCGGCTGTCGAGGAATACTCCCCTCCGCTGCCATCGAGGGTAACAGAAGAGGCAAAGGAAGGTAAATAAGGTAAAGAACGGTCAGAGGAACGGCTCGATCGCGGGCAGCAGGTCCTGGAACGTCCGCCCCTTCGCCGGGGCACCGATCGCCTGCATCTCCCAGCCGCCGTCGCCGTCCCGGACCACCTTCGCCATGATCTGACCGGTGTGCGGCCCGCCGCCCGCCAGCTCGTACCGGGCCAGCTCCGAGCCGGTGGTCTCGTCCAGCAGCCGGCAGTGCGCCCGGCTCACCTCGGCGAAGGTCTGCCCGGTGTACGAGCTGACCGTGAACACCACCTGGCTGATGTGCGCCGGCACGTGCAGCAGGTCGACCAGGATCGCCTCGTCGTCCTCGGCGCCGGAGCCGCCCTCCAGGTTGTCCCCGGTGTGCCGTACCGAGCCGTCGGTGGACTCAAGGTGCTGGAAGAACACCACGTCGGTCGGCGTCTTCTCGGCGTACAGCAGCGCCGAGGCGTCCAGGTCGATCTTCCTGGTCCGGCTGCCGAACAGGCCCCGCTTGGGGGCGGCCTGCCAGCCGAGTCCCATCCGGACCACGGTCAGGGAGCCGCCCGCCCCCTTCTGGAGACTGACCCGCTGCCCCTTGGCAAGGTTCACCGACACGACGTTGTCCTCTCTGCCGGCCACGCGGTCGCTGCCGCACGGCTCCCCGGTGGAACACCCCGTCGCCGTCCCCCGGCTGAGGCCCCCTCTGCTGGCGGCCCGCATCCCCGTCCCGAGGGCACGGTGCCGCAGGCCAGCCTAGGGCCTGCGGCACCCGCGACTCCTCCGGGTTACCCCGTTTGTGGCAAGGATGAGACACCGCCGGGCGGTTGCCCCCCGCAGGTGCGGGGAAGAGCCGTGGCCCGGCGCCCCGGACACCCCGTCAGGCCACCCCCGCCTCGCGCATCTGCCGCAGCTCCTTCTTCAACTCCTTCACCTCGTCGCGCAGCCGGGCCGCGACCTCGAACTGGAGGTCGGCGGCCGCCGTGTGCATCCGGTCGGTCATCTCCTGGATCAGCTCCGCCAGCTCGGCGGCCGGCATCGACTTGGCCGGCTTGCGCTCCGCGCCCAGCGTCGGCACCGGGGCCTTGCCCTTCCCCTGGTTCCGGTACCCGGTGGAGAGCAGCTCGTCGGTGTCCACGTCCTCGCGGGCGAGGGTGTCCAGGATGTCGCCGATCTTCTTCCGCAGTGGCTGCGGGTCGATCCCGTGCTCCTTGTTGTAGGCCTGCTGCACGGCCCGGCGGCGGTTGGTCTCGTCGATCGCCTTCTCCATCGACGGGGTGATCCGGTCCGCGTACATGTGCACCTGGCCGGAGACGTTGCGGGCGGCGCGGCCGATCGTCTGGATGAGCGAGGTTCCGGAGCGCAGGAAGCCCTCCTTGTCCGCGTCCAGGATCGCCACCAGCGACACCTCGGGCAGGTCCAGGCCCTCGCGCAGCAGGTTGATGCCGACCAGCACGTCGAACCGGCCGGCCCGCAGCTCGCGCAGCAGCTCCACCCGGCGCAGGGTGTCCACGTCGCTGTGCAGGTACCGGACCCGGATGTCCAGGCCGAGCATGTAGTCGGTGAGGTCCTCGGCCATCTTCTTGGTCAGCGTGGTGACCAGGACGCGCTCGTCCCGCTCGACCCGCTTGCGGACCTCGTGCACGAGGTCGTCGATCTGGCCCTCGGTCGGCTTGACGATCACCTCGGGGTCGATCAGTCCGGTCGGGCGGATGATCTGCTCGACCTGACCGTCGCCCCGCGACAGCTCGTAGGGGCCCGGCGTCGCCGACAGGTACACCGTCTGACCGATCCGGCCGAGGAACTCCTCCCACTTCAGCGGGCGGTTGTCCATCGCGGACGGCAGCCGGAAGCCGTGCTCGACCAGGGTGCGCTTGCGCGAGGCGTCGCCCTCGTACATCGCGCCGATCTGCGGGACGGTGACGTGCGACTCGTCGATGACCAGGAGGAAGTCCTCCGGGAAGTAGTCCAGCAGGGTGTTCGGCGGGGAGCCGGGCTCGCGGCCGTCGAAGTGCATCGAGTAGTTCTCGACGCCCGAGCAGGTGCCGATCTGGCGCAGCATCTCGATGTCGTAGGTGGTACGCATGCGCAGCCGCTGGGCCTCCAGCAGCTTGCCCTGCTTCTCCAGCTTGCCGAGCGTCTGCTCCAGCTCCTGTTCGATGCCGGTGATCGCCCGCTCCATGCGCTCGGGGCCGGCCACGTAGTGCGAGGCGGGGAAGACGTAGATCTGCTCGTCCTGGCTGATGATCTCGCCGGTGAGCGGGTGGAGGGTGTAGAGCGACTCGATCTCGTCGCCGAACATCTCGATCCGGACGGCGAGTTCCTCGTACACCGGGAAGATCTCGATGGTGTCGCCGCGGACCCGGAAGGTGCCGCGGGTGAAGGCCAGGTCGTTGCGCGCGTACTGGATGTCCACGAAGCGGCGCAGCAGCACGTCGCGGTCGATCTCCTGGCCGACCTTGAGCGGGACCATCCGGTCCACGTACTCCTGCGGGGTGCCGAGGCCGTAGATGCAGGAGACGGACGCGACCACGATCACGTCGCGGCGGGTGAGCAGTGAGTTGGTGGCCGAGTGGCGCAGCCGCTCGACCTCCTCGTTGATCGAGGAGTCCTTCTCGATGTAGGTGTCCGTCTGCGGGACGTACGCCTCGGGCTGGTAGTAGTCGTAGTACGAGACGAAGTACTCGACGGCGTTGTTCGGCAGCAGCTCGCGGAACTCGTTCGCCAGCTGCGCGGCCAGCGTCTTGTTCGGCGCCATCACCAGGGTGGGGCGCTGCAGCTTCTCGATCATCCAGGCCGTGGTGGCCGACTTGCCGGTACCGGTGGCACCGAGCAGCACGACGTCCTTCTCCCCCGCCCTGATCCGCCGTTCCAACTCGGCGATCGCCGTCGGCTGGTCACCGTTCGGCTGGTAGGGGCTGACGACCTCGAAGGGCGCCACGGACCGCTCAATACTCGTGATGGGACGCACGCCTCCACCGTACGACCCCCGACTGACAACCGGCGCCGCTCCGGTCGGGCCGCGTGCGCCTCGCACCTCATGGCGGGCTCGCGGGCGGGGTCGATGCGCACAGCGGCGTCGGAGGCGGCGGCGAGCAGCCCGATCAGCGGCAGGGTCGGGTCGACCCCGCTCTCCTCGATGCTCTCGACGGTCTCCTCGTCGAGCCCGGCCGCCCGGTACTCCCCGCTCTCGCGGTGCTCCGGCGGAACGACCCGACGGGTGCGGTAGCCGCCGCTCCTCGTCCCTTGTCGTAGAGCTGGTGACCGCAGCGAACGGCCAGGACGAGGGTCACGGGCTCAGGACTTCGCACTGTCGCGGGCGAGGGCGACCAGGCGGGATATCGCGCGCAGGTACTTCTTGCGGTAGCCGCCGCGCAGCATGTCCTCGGGGAAGACCCGGTCGAAGGGCAGGCCGGAGGCGGTGATGGGCAGCTCGCGGTCGTACATCCGGTCGGCGAGGACGACCAGGCGCAGCGCGGTGGACTGGTCGTCGACCTGCCGCACGCCGCGCAGGCAGACCGCGGTGACGTCGTCCAGGAGCGCGCCGTAGCGGCTGGGGTGCACGGCGGAGAGGTGGCCGAGCAGGGCGTCGAAGTCGTCCAGGGAGGCGCCGGGGGTGCGGGCGGCGACGGCCTCGACGGTGTCGTCGGCGTACGGCGGCGGGGCGTCGGGCAGGCCGCGGTGGCGGTAGTCCTGGCCGTCGATCCGCATCGGGCGGAAGTGCGCGGACAGGCCCTGGATCTCGCGCAGGAAGTCGGCGGCGGCGAAGCGGCCCTCGCCGAGCTTCTCGGGCAGGGTGTTCGAGGTGGCGCACAGCTTGACGCCGTTCTCGACCAGCCGGCCGAGCAGCGTGGAGACCAGCACGGTGTCGCCCGGGTCGTCGAGCTCGAACTCGTCGATGCACAGCAGGGTGTGCCCGGAGAGGGTCCGGACGGCCTGCTGGAAGCCGAGCGCGCCGACCAGGTTGGTCAGCTCGACGAAGGTGCCGAAGGCCTTGGGGCCGGGGGCGGCGTGCCAGAGCGAGGCGAGCAGGTGGGTCTTGCCGACGCCGTAGCCGCCGTCGAGGTAGACCCCGGCCGGGCCGGTGGGCGCGGGGGCGGAGCGGCGGAACCAGCTGCGCTTGGGTGCGGAACCGTTTCCTCTCCCGAGGGTGCCGGCGAACTGCTCCAGGACCTGGACCGCCTCGTACTGGCTGGGCTGGGTCGGGTCCGGGATGTACGTCCCGAAGCTCACGTCGGCGAACCGGGGCGGCGGGACCATCTCGGCGACCAGCCGCTCGGCGGGCACGACGGGGCGGCGGTCGGTGAGCGCGATCGGGTTGCCGGCCGGGCTCGCGGCGGCTATCGGGTCGGTCGCGGTGGCGGGGCGGGAGGCTGCGGGCACGGTAGTAGAGGGTACGCCTGGTCCCGGCCGCCCCCGAAACCCCTCCGGACCTCCTGCGGGCCCCCTCCGGAGCGCTCCGGTGGAACACTGAGGACATGCAACAGTTGATCAGCCCGCTGGGTGCTCCGGTCGCCGATCCCTCCGATCTGGAGTCGCTCGCCGCCGTCTACGCGTACCCCGACCAGGTGAATCGGGGGCGCCCGTGGCTGCGCGCCAACATGGTGTCCGGGCTGGACGGCGGGGCGAGGCTCGACGGCCTGTCCGAGGGCCTGTCCAGCGACGCCGACAAGCGGATCTTCGGGGTGCTGCGGGCGCTGTCGGACGTGGTGCTGGTGGGCGCCGAGACGGTCCGGGCGGAGGGCTACCGGCCGGCCCGGGCCCGTCGGGAGTTCGCGGCCGCGCGGGCGGCGGCGGGGCAGTCCCCGGCGCCGGCGATCGCGATCGTGAGCCGCTCGCTGGATTTCGACCTGGGCGCGCCGCTGTTCACGGAGCCGCTGGTCAGGACGGTGGTGATCACGGTGGAGGACGCCCCCGAGGAGCGCCGCCGGGAGGTCGCCGAGGTGGCCGACGTGGTGCTCGCCGGGCGCGGCTCGGTGGACCTGCGGGCGGGGGTGGCGGCCCTGGTGGAGCGGGGCTGGACGCGCCTGCTGACCGAGGGCGGGCCGCGGCTGCTGGGGCAGCTCGCGGCGGCGGACCTGCTGGACGAGCTGTGCCTGTCGCTGGCCCCGCTGGTCACGGGCGGCGACGCGCCGCGCATCCTCCACGATGCGGAAATGCCTGACGTGCAACGGATGCGGCTGGTCTCATTGATCGAGCAGAAAGGATTCCTCTTCACCCGCTACCTGCGTCACCCGGGTTCGGAGACCCCGTGACCCCCCGATCGTGATCCCGTTATGCGATGCCGGGGCCCGGGGGCCGGCCACTGGAAGGGACTCACGTGTTCAAGACGGTACTGATGATCGAAAAGGCTCTCTCGGACGCGGACGTGGAGCTCGTCACGACGCTCCACAGCGACGAGAAGGTGTCCTTCGTCGTCCTGATGCAGCCGCGCGGCAAGCAGGACGAACTGCTGCGGGCGCTCGACGACGTCGCCCTCGGCCACCTCGACAAGGTGGTGCGCGAGCACGACGAGTCCGAGAGCGGCCCGACCGTGGCCAGCGAATCGCTGGAGCACAGCCTGCGCCACCTGCGCGCGGCCGGGGCCGAGGCGATCGGCGAACTGGTCGAGGACAGGCCGCTGGAGCGGCTGCGCGTGGCGGTCGAGGAACACCGGGCGGACGAGGTGGTGGTGCTCACCTCACCGCACTTCGTGGAGGAGTTCTTCCACCGCGACTGGGCCTCCCAGGCCCGGCACAAGGTGGGGGTGCCGGTGCTCAGGCTGTTCGCCAGCGACTCGTAGGTCCCTGGCCCGGTGCGCCGGTGGTGCAGAATCGTCCTTGCGGTCCGCCCGCGAGGACGATTCGCACGTCGCGAGGACCCACCTGCCCACCCAGCCCCCGCCCCTACGGAGCCACGCCTTGAACGACGCCGCGCACGACCTGCACGCCCCGCACTTCATCGGCATCGGCGGCGCCGGGATGTCCGGCCTGGCGAAGATCCTCGCAGTGCGCGGTGCCAGCGTCTCCGGCAGTGACTCCAAGGAGTCCGAGACCATCCTCGCGCTGCGCGCCCTCGGCGCGACCGTGCACGTCGGCCACGCCGCCGAGCACGTCCCGGACGGCGCCAGCAGCATCGTGGTCTCCAGCGCGATCCGCGCCGACAACCCGGAGCTGGTCGCCGCCCGCGAGCGCGGCATCCCGGTGGTACACCGCTCCGACGCGCTGGCCGCGCTGATGGGCGGCCGCCGGGCTCTGGCGGTGGCCGGCACCCACGGCAAGACCACCACCACCAGCATGCTCGCCGTCGCCCTCGGCGAGCTGGGCCTCGACCCGTCCTACGCGATCGGCGGCGACCTCGACGCCCCCGGTTCCAACGCCCAGCACGGCACCGGCGAGATCTTCGTCGCCGAGGCCGACGAGAGCGACCGCAGCTTCCACAAGTACGCGCCCGAGGTGGCGATCGTGCTCAACGTGGAGCTGGACCACCACGCCAACTACGCCTCGATCGACGAGATCTACGAGTCCTTCGAGACCTTCGTCGGCCGGATCACCCCCGGCGGCACCCTGGTCGTCTCCGCCGACCACGACGGCGCCCGCGAGCTGACCTCCCGGATTTCCGGCCGCGAGGGCCTCACCGTGGTGACCGTCGGCGCCGCCGAGGACGCCGACCTGCGTGTCCTCTCGGTCGTCGCCCGCGGCATGACCAGCGAGGTCACCGTGCTGCTGGACGGCTCCGAGCTGACCTTCACCGTCTCGGTGCCCGGGCGGCACTACGCCCACAACGCGGTGGCCGCGCTGGCCGCCGGCGTCGCGCTGGGAGTCCCGGCCGCCGACCTGGCCAAGGCGCTCGGCGCCTACACAGGCGTGCGCCGCCGCCTCCAGCTCAAGGGCGAGGCGGCCGGCGTCCAGGTGATCGACTCCTACGCCCACCACCCGACCGAGATGACCGCCGACCTGGAGGCGATCCGCGAGGGCCTGGAGGGCGAGGGCCGCGTCCTGGTGGTCTTCCAGCCGCACCTGTTCAGCCGCACCCAGCAGCTCGCCGAGGAGATGGGCCAGTCCCTGGCGCTGGCCGACGCCTCCGTGGTGCTGGACATCTACCCGGCCCGCGAGGACCCGATCCCGGGCGTGACCAGCGAACTGATCATCGACGCCGCCCGCCGGGCCGGCGCCGACGTCACCCCCGAGCACGACTTCGCCGCCGCCCCCGCTCTGCTGGCCGGCCTGGCCCGCCCGGGCGACCTGCTCCTCACCATGGGCGCGGGCGACGTCACCAACCTCGGGCCAGAAATTCTCAAGCACCTCGCGAACGTTGCCTCCAACGTCTGACGTACGCCGAGCGGGAGTCGTGATGAGCTACGAGATCCAGAAGACCGAGGCCGAGTGGCGCAACCAGCTCAGCCCCGAGGAGTACCACGTGCTCCGTGAGGCGGGCACCGAGCGCCCCTTCGTCGGCGAGTACACCGACACCAAGACGGTCGGCGTCTACAGCTGCCGGGCCTGCGGGGCGGAGCTGTTCAGCTCCGAGACCAAGTTCGACAGCCACTGCGGCTGGCCGTCCTACTACGCGCCGCTGGCCGAGGACCGGGTCGAGTACATCGAGGACACCTCGCTCGGCATGCGCCGGGTCGAGGTGCGCTGCGCCCGCTGCGGCGGGCACCTGGGCCACGTCTTCGAGGGTGAGGGCTACGGCACCCCGACCGACCAGCGGTACTGCATCAACAGCATCTCGCTGAGCCTGCGCCCGGCCGAGTAGGAGCGGCGCCGGAGGGCCCGGACGGAGACCGTCCGGGCCCTGGGTGCTATCCGGACACCGGGGCGAAGCGGACCGGGAGGTGGACCAGGGCGCGGTGGAAGGGGCCCGGGCGCCAGAGCAACCCGGCGGCCGGGGTGGCGAGTTCCAAGTCGCTGAGTCGGCTGGTGAGCTGTTCGATGGCGGTGATGGCGATCAGCAGGGCCGGGTCGCGGGCGGGGCAGGCGTGCGGGCCGGCGGCCCAGGCCAGGTGGGCGCTCTCGCCGCTGCGCAGCTCGCTGCCGTCGGTGGGCGGCGCGGCCTGGGAGTTGGCGGCCGCGTACGAGACCAGCACCAGGGAGCCCGCCTCGATCTCGCGGCCGTGGAAGGTGATGTCGTAGCGCGGGTAGTGGGCCGAGAGGTTGGCCATCGGCGGCTCGTGCCACAGCACCTCGTCGATCGCCTGGTGGGCGGTCATCGCGCCGCCGAACAGCGAGCCGGCGTAGCGCGCGTCGGTGAGCAGGCGCAGCAGGGCGTTGCCGATCAGGTTGGTGGTCGGCTCGTGCCCGGCGATCATGGTCAGGGTGATCTGCCGGATCACCTCGTCGTCGTCCAGCCCGACCGGGTGGGTGACGAACCAGGAGGCGAGGTCGTGCCGGGGGCGCTCCCGGCGCTCGGCGACCATCGCGGTGACCACCGCGACGAGCTTCCCGTACGCGGCGCCGGCCCGGGCCGTGGACTCGATCAGGCCGGTGATCGCGGCCACCACGTCGGCGCGCTGCTCCTCCGGTACTCCGAACCAGGTGGTGAGCACGAAGGCGGGCAGCTGGCGGGCGTACTCGGCGATCAGGTCGGCGTGGCCGACCGCGGCGAAGCGGTCGATCAGCTGGTGGGCGGCCTCGGCGACCTGGCGCTGCAGCCGGTGCGGCTCGAACAGGGCGAGGCCGTCGGTGATCACCGCGCGGTAGCGGGCGTGCGTCGCGCCGTCGCTGAACAGGGCGGTGGGGCGGTAGCCGAGCACCGGCAGCAGCGGGGAGTCCGGCGGGACGGTCGCCTGCCAGGCGCGGGAGTCCTTGGAGAAGGTGTCGGTGTCGCGCAGCAGGTCCAGGGCGGCCTGGTAGTCGGTGACCAGCAGGGCTTCGACGCCGGGGGCGATCTCCACCGGGGCGACCGCGCCGTGGCGGCGCAGCCGCTCGTACACCAGGTGCGGGTCGGCGGCGAAGACCGGGCCGTAGATCGGGGTCGGTCGGGTCTCGACGGTCACGGGCGCTCCTGGGCGTCGGTGGAGGCGGCGGGCAGGGTGTCGAGGACGTGCTCGGCCAGGGCGATCAGCGCGTCGAGGCTGCTCCCGCGCCGGCGCGCGTCGCACAGCAGCAGCGGGGTCGCGGCGTGCAGGTCCAGGTGGGCGCGCAGCACCTCGGGCGGGTGGTCCGGGGAGTCCGGGAAGCGGTTGACGGCGACGGCGTACGGCAGGCCCTGCTCCTCGACCATGTCCATGATCTCGAAGGAGTCGGCCAACCGGCGGGTGTCGGCGAGCACCAGGGCCCCCAGGGCGCCTCGGGCGATGTCCTGCCAGAGCGGGAAGAAGCGGCGCTGGCCGGGGGTGCCGAACATGTAGAGCACCGTGTTGCCGGGCAGGGTGAGCCGGCCGAAGTCCACCGCGACGGTGGTGGTGGACTTCTCGGGCAGTCCGGCCAGGTCGTCCACCGGCCGTCCGGTCTCGGTCATCGCCTCCTCGGTGTGCAGGGTGGCGATCTCGGAGAGGGTACGGATGAGGGTGGTCTTGCCGACCCCGAACGGGCCGGCGACCACCAGTTTCATCAGCGTCTGGTCGCGATCGGGCAGGTAGCCCACCCGGCTCGGCCGGTCATGCGGGCTACCGGAGGGCACGGAGTCCAACGAGGA
Source organism: Kitasatospora sp. NPDC017646 (assembly GCF_044329365.1). Classification (NCBI taxonomy): domain Bacteria; kingdom Bacillati; phylum Actinomycetota; class Actinomycetes; order Kitasatosporales; family Streptomycetaceae; genus Kitasatospora; species Kitasatospora sp. NPDC017646. Next base: position 204,680 of record NZ_JBIRJC010000007.1, read on the forward strand.
GCCTCTCGACGATGGAGCGGTCGGTCTGCTGGGCGCGCGGGATCGGCGCGCGGGCGTGCAGGCAGCCCGCCTCGACCAGGTCGGCCGCGAGGAAGACGGTGGCGCTGACCGGCAGGCGCAGGTGCGCGGCGGCCTCCACCACGGTCAGCGCGCCGGGGCGCAGCAGTTCCCAGAGCCGACGGTGTTCGGGTTCGAGTCCGGTCGGCGGTTCGGCGCGGTCGGCCCGGTCCGCGAACAGGACGGTCAGCCGCTCGAAGCCTTCGGTGCCGGGTCGGCTGCGGCCGCCGGTGGCGAGGTAGGCGGGCACCATCCGCCTGCGGGGGACGGCGGTCATGACCCGGGGGTGGTGCCCTGCGAACCGACGCCCCGCGAACCGACGCCCGGTGCGCCGGCACCCCTCGTTCCGGCACCCCTCGTTCCGGCACCCCTCGTTCCGGCGGCCTGCTGCCGGGAGGGACTGGCGAGCGCACGGCCCAGGGCGGCGACCTGGACCTGCATCTGGTAGGCCACGTTGCCGAGTTGGGCGTCCGGCGCGGTGAACACGGCGAGCGAGGTGTTCTCCCCGGCGGGGACGACGATGGCGTAGCCGAGGTCGGACTCCACCACGGTCTGGGCCAGCCGCGGCCGCTCGGTGTCGGTGAAGGCGCTGGTGAAGGCGCGGGCGGCGGCGTGCACGGTGGCGGTCATCGCGGCGACCCGCTCGGCGGAGGCCCGGCCGAGGCCGTCGGAGGCGCCCTCGACGAGACCGTCACCGGTGGCGACCACCGCGTGCAGCACCCCCGGCAGCTCCAGCAGCGGGTTCAGCACCCAGGAGATCTCTTCGGTGGCGGTCGGGCTGGGCGAGCTGCTCACTGCTCGGCTCCTTCTAAGGTCGGTCCGGTGGCGTGGTCACCGGTGTCACGGCCGGCGGGGGTGTCGCCGGTGCCGGCGGTCCCGCCGGCTTCGCTCGGTGCACGGGTTCCACTGGTCGTACGGCTGTCACTTGTCGTACGGGTCCCATCGGTCGTACGGCTGTCACTGGTCGTACGGCTCGCATCGGCGGCGCGGCTCGCGGCGCCGCCGTCGGCGGCCTGCGCGGCGGCGGCCCGGCCGGAGTCGGTGCCCCGTTGCAGCGCCTGCCAGTGGGCGGCGGCCTGCTCGGGGGTGCGGACGTACGGCGTGGGCTGCTCCCCCGGGCCGCTCCCCGCCCCCTGCTCCACGCCCGCCGGGCCCATGCCCGCGCCCGCGCCCGCGCCCGTCCCCGGCTCCTCGGCGGTGAGCGGGCGGCGGCGGCGCCGGCTGGGCAGTCCGCTGCCGTCCCCGCCCTGGACGGCGCCCGCCTCCGGGTCGGGCACCACGTGGATGGACGGCGCCGCGTGCGGGCCGGGCTGGTTGTGGCGGTCGGCGAGCACCGGCCCGTCCTGCCGCTCGTCGGCGTCGCGCATCGGCGGGACGGCCGCGACGGCGGGCGCCTGCACCGGGCCGCTTCCGGCCCGCAGCGGCAGCGGGGTGAGCACCGACAGCGGCTGTTCGTCGTCCACCACCGTCACCAGCGCGGCCGGGATGCGCAGGATGGTCCGCATGCCGCCGTACGGCGAGGGCTCGATGTGGCAGGCGAAGCCGTACTGGCGGGCCAGCTTGCCGACCACCGCAAAGCCGGTCTTGGGCGGGTTGCCGAGTTCGGTGAGCAGCACGTCGGGCGGCCCGGCCAGCAGTCGGCGGGCCCGGCGCAGCTGGTCCTCGTCCATGCCGATGCCGCTGTCGTCGATGATCACCAGCGCGCCGCGGCCGCCCTGCTGCACGGTGACCGGGACGTCCGTCTCCGGGTGGGAGTACGCGGTGGCGTTGGCGAGCAGCTCGGCGATGGTGATGGCGATCGGCTCGGCGGCCCGGGCGACCACGGCGAGCCGCTGCTCGCGCAGGTGGTTGGCGACCTTGATCCGGGCGTAGCCGGGCACCCGGGAGAGCGCGCCGACGACCACCTCGGCGAGCGGGGAGTCGGTCCGGGCCAGGCCGGGCCAGGCCTCGCAGAGCACGGCGACGGTCTGGATCCGGCGCAGCGCGACCTCGTTGCGGAAGTCGACCTCCAGCAGCCGGGGGTCGTCGTTGTCGTGCTGGAGCTGCTGGACCAGGCTCTGGATCTGGTACAGCAGGGTCTGGATCCGGGAGGTGGCGCCGCGCATGGCGGCCCGGGCGGCGGCGTCGACCCGCTCGCGCTCGTCGGCGAGGGCCGCGGTGGCGGCGTCCAGGACGGACTGCAGCGCCCGGACGGCCTCGGGGCCGACGGCCTGTGCGTCCAGCGGGCCGACCATCGGGGCGTTGGCGTGGGTCAGCCGGACGGCGGTGGCGGCGACCCGCTCCTGGGCGAGGTGGCCGATCTCGGCGAGCAGCGCGGCGGTGTGCCGCTCGGCGGCGGCGAGCCGGGCTTCGGCGTCCGCCGCGCGGCCGGTCGCCTCCGTGACCCGGGCGTCAGCCTCGGCGACCCGGGCGTCAGCCTCCGCCGCCAGGGCGCGCGCCGCCTCGCCCTGCCGCTCGGCGTCACCCGCGGCCCGCCGGGCCTCCCGGGCGCGGTCCTCGGCCCGCCGGGTCTGCTCGGCGGACTGCCGGGCGGCCTCCCGGACCTCGTCCAACTCCTGTTCGGCCCGGGCGAGTCGGCTCTCGGCGGCGCGGGTCTGCTGCTCGCCGTGGCCGAGGGCGGCCTCGGCGGCCGCCGCCCGGGTGACGGCCCTGGCCCGGCCGCGGGCGAGCACGACCGTGGCCGCGGCGGCGACCAGCGCCAGGGCGATCAACGCGGTCAGCGCGATCTGCGTCGTCATCGGAGTCCTCGGGTGTCCTCGCTGGTGGGCCCGGGCCGTCGCCCGGCGTTCGGTTCCTGTCGGTGGTCCGGACGGAGCGCCGGGCGGCGCGGTGGCCGTCCGGGGATCAGTACCGGGCGGAGCGCGGGTGCGGGATGCGGTTGGCGTCCTCCGCCAGTTCGCGGGCCACCAGGGCGACCTGGCCCATGGCGTCCAGGACGCCGGGCAGTTCGGAGCCGTCCAGGTGCCGGTACTCGGCCGCGACGGTGAGCACCAGCCGCTCGGGCAGGCCGAGTTCGGGGTGGCGCTGCTCGGCGATCACCCGGCGGGCGGCGTCCAGCGCGGGTATCCCGGCGGCGTGCAGGGCGTGGGCGCGCTCGCGGACGTACGCCAGGTAGCCGATGTGCTCCCGGACGCCGTCGCGGTCGAGCACCGGGCCGTGACCGGGGACGAAGATCTCCGCGCCGGTGGCCAGGGCCTGTTCGCAGGCGCCGATGATGTTCTCCAGCGGGCCGGCCCAGTGCGAGGGGTGGTCGCCGGGCTGCTCGGGGGTCGAGGAGAAGATCACGTCGCCGGTGAACACCGCGCGCTGGTGCGGGAGGTGGACCATCAGGTCCCCGCCCGTGTGGGCGGCGGGCAGGCTGGTGATCTGCACCGGGTAGCGGCCGACCTTCAGCTCCAGCTCGCCGGTGAACACGGTGTCGGGGTGCACCGGTTCCGTGGTGGACCAGTCGAAGCGGCCGAAGTGCTCGCGGAGGTAGCCGCCGAGCGGGGAGTCCGGGTCGCTGTTGGCGAGCAGCGCGTGCTGCTGCTGGGGGGTGGGCTCCCAGTGGATGTGCTCCAGCGCCTCGCGGGTGGCGATCACCTCGGCATCGGGGAGCACCCCGGCGCCCCACAGGTGGTCGCCGTTGGCGTGGGTGACGACCACCCGGTCGATGTCGACCCCGGTGGGCAGCAGGCGCCTGCTGGCGGCGAGGAACTCCCCGGCCAGTGAGGGGTCGTACGGGGTGTCGATCCAGAGCGCGGTGGCCTCTGAGGCCAGCAGGCCGCAGTTGGCCAGGCCCCAGCCCCGCTTCGGGGGGAGCCACACGTACAGGTCCTCGGCAATCGCGCTCACGTTCGCACGGTTGATCGTCATGCGCGCGATTATGCCCATGTCGTGTCAGGGATGGGGCAAAACCGCTACGGACGACCGGAGTTCGTACCCCGGTCCCTCCCGCCCTGTCCGGATTCGTACCACGTGGTCGAGACCAGTCGTCTCACTTATCGGGACGACTGATGGACACTTCGCCCCGGAACCCCGACGGGACGTCGGACCGCGGCGCGGGGAGGATCCGGCAGACCTCGACCGTGACGTCCACGGTGTCCAGCCCGATCACCCGCCCCTCCACCGCGACGAATCCGTTCTCCCCCGAGCGGAACAGCGCCGCCAGCGGAGAGCTGCGGCTCGCCGAGGTCAGCGCCTCCACCGCCATCGCCGAGCCGAAGGCGAACACCCCGCAGAGCACCACGCAGGGCGCGTGCCGGGGCGTGTGCGTGACGAAGAGGAAGCCGTGGTCGCGGATCAGCTCCCCGGCCGGGTTGTACAGCGCCTCGAAGGTCATGCCGCCCCAGCGGGCTCGGGCCTCGTCCGGGTACTCGATGGCGAAGTCCGGGAACACCGCCTCCAGCACCCCGGCGGAGTAGGAGTTGACGCTCGGTCCGCCGATCGAGAAGGTCGGCATCCGCGGATCCTGCGCCCCGGCCACCACCAGCTCGATGGTCGCCTTCCGGTTGACCTTCCGCAGCAGGTCGGTCAGCTCGGCTATCGCCCTGGCCTCGGCCATCGGCACGAACAGCACGTTCTTCGGCCCCCGGCTGGTCAGCTGGCAGCCGTCCGAGGTGAAGGCGAACTCCGCCACCTCCAGGCTCGGAATCACGATCTGCACCCGGCTGTAGGGCGCCACCAGTGCCCGCAGGAAGCCGTAGCGCAGGAACAGTCTGGTACGGGCGAGGGAGCGGGCCGCGAGGAAGCCGATCACGGCCGGGACGGATGCGATCAGCACCTGGAGCAGGATCTCCATATGATCCCCCGGAGGAAGACTCGACCACGAACTGTGCGCCCTGGTTAAGTCCCCGCCCGTGGCCGAAAATACCCCCATCGGGCGATCCGGAGCGTGGCGATCTCCGCACCGATCGTCACACCAGGCGCTTGATCCCCTTCCGCTCCCCCGCGCAGCGCTCGTACCCGAGCCAGGAGTTGACCGCCAGCATCGGCGCGTTGGTGGTGTCGTTGCTGGTGTACGCGCGCCGGTACCCGGCCGCCGCGGCGAGCCGCAGCGACTCCAGCTTGGCCAGCTTGGCCAGACCTCGGCCGCGGAACTGCCGCCGGCAGGCGGTGAACGCGGACCAGTAGCGGTCCACCCCGTCGGTCTGCGCCATGGCGAACGCGGCCGGCTCGCCGTCCACCACGGCCACCACCGTCAGCCCCGGATCCAGGTCCGGCCGGGCCCAGTCGCCCCGCAGCCACTCCTCGTACTCCAGGGCGTCCATCTCCACCTCGCCGGGCTCGTCCCGGATCGCGTCCGCCTCCACCAGGAACAGCGGGCGCGGATCGTCCGCCCAGCCGGTGGCCGGGCGCAGCTCGACGCCGGCCGGCCGTACGGGCGCCTGCGGCAGGGGCAACGTCAGGTCCCGGCCGCCGAACTGCGCGGTACGCCCGAGCTCGTAGCCCCGGGCGGTGGCGAAGGCCAGGGAGGCGGGCTCCTCGTCCAGCCAGGTGTGCAGCTCCCTCACCCCGTGGCCGGCCAGGTGCCGTTCGGCCGCGGCCAGCAGCGCGGTGGCCGCGCCGCGCCGCCGGAACCCGGGCAGCACGCTGCCGTTGGCGTAGCCGACACCGGTGGCCGTCGTCCCGAGCACCACCCCGCAGCGCACGGCGCCGACCACCCGGCCGTCCAGCTCGGCGACGAAGGTGCGGAAGTGCTGGTCGGAGTCCTGCCGGGTGTTCAGCCAGAGCAGGGCCTCGGCCGTCATCACCAGGTGCTCGCGCCCGGCCCGGTGGGCGGCCGCCACTGCCTCGGCGTCGCCGGGGCCGAAGTCACGGATCGTCAGTGCGGTGATCGTCATGAATCCCCACGCTATCCGCCGCCGACCGCCGACCGCCTTCGGTTTTCCACTCCCCGCCCGGCCCCACCTGGGGAGATGCTCGCGACCGGGGGCCGAAGTCCCTGATCGCCAGGACGGCAAGCTCAAATAATGCTCTGAGAAGGCCGGGTGAGGCTTGGCAGCCACCTCGCCCGGGGACATCCTCAGCAACACGGCCGCGCGGTCCTGGCGACGACGCCCGCACCGCCCGACGGCCCCCCCAACCCAGCCCTCCGAAGGGGGCGCACTGATGACTTCCCCTGCCTCCGCGACCCGACCCGGTGTCGGAGCCGGAACCGAGCTCGGCGTCGGGCTCGGCTGGCGCAGCGAGATCGACACCGTGGTCGAGCGTCAACCCGGCCTGGACTGGGTCGAGGTGGTCGCCGAGAACGTCTGCGCCGACCACCTGCCCACCTCTCTCACCGTGCTGCGCGAGCGCGGCGTGACCGTCGTCCCGCACGGCGTCGGCCTCGGCCTGGGCGGCGCCGGGCTGCCCGACCCCGAGCGGCTCGGTGAGCTGGCCGCGACGGCGCTCGCGCTCGGCTCCCCGCTGGTCACCGAGCACCTGGCCTTCGTCCGGGCCGGCGGCCTGGAGGCAGGCCACCTGCTGCCCGTCCCCCGCACCCGGGACTCGCTGCGGGTGATCGCCGAGAACGTCCGGATCGCCCAGGACCAGCTGCCGGTGCCGCTCGCCCTGGAGAACATCGCCGCCCAACTCGCCTGGCCCGACGACGAGTTCACCGAGGGTGAGTTCCTCGCCGAACTCGTCGCGCGGACCGGCGTCCGACTGCTGATCGACGTCGCCAACCTGCACACCAACCGGGTCAACCTCGGCATCGATCCGGCCGCCGAACTCGACCGCCTGCCGCTGGAGGCGCTGGCCTACGTGCACGTCGCCGGAGGCACCCTGGTCGACGGCGTGTGGCACGACACCCACGCCCATCCCGTCACCGAACCGGTCCTGGAGGTCCTGGCCGAACTGTGCGCGCGGGTCGCACCGCCCGGCGTCCTGCTGGAACGGGACGCCAACTTCCCGCCGCCCTCCGAACTGGCCGGTGAACTGGACGCCATCCGCCGGGTGCTGGAGGGGAGTACCCCGCGATGAACGACCTGGACCGCGCCGAGCGCCCCGTGGGCGAGGGCACGACCGCCGCCGCCCGGGAGCGCCTGGCCCGGCGGCAGGAGGAGCTGCTGGCCGCCCTGGTGGCCGGCGGGCCCGTCCCGCCCGGCTTCGACCCGGACCAGGTCCGCGCCCAGTCCACCGGCCTCGCCGCCAAGCGGCGCGACACCACCGCGAAGATCGCCCCCGACCTGCCCCGCCTGCTCGGGGCTCAGTACGGGCCGCTCTTCCTCGGCTACGCCCGCACCCACCCGCAGACCGGCGGCTACCGCGCCGACGCCCGGGCCTTCGCCGCGTGGGTGCTCACCGGCGGCGGCCCGCCCGCCGCCGACCACCGCCGCGCCCTGGAGCAGTGGCTCCAACGGGCTCCCGAGCAGACCGAACGGGCCGGACGGCCACCCGGTCCGCTCACCCGCCTGCGCCGGGCCCTGCGCGGCCGCTGACCCAATCCACACCTCGGGGGAACGCCCATGTGGCACAACAGCTACTTCATCGTCCCGGCCGTCCTGCTGGTCGCGGCCGGACTGTACGCCGCCCGGACCCGTCAGCGGGTCGGGCACGTCCCGCACCCCAAGGGCCTGCCCGGCCGCGGACTGCCGCTGCTGGACACCGCCTTCCTGGCCGGCGGCCCCGGCCGGGTCTTCGACACCGCGCTGGTCCGGATGCACCTCGGCGAGCAGGTCGTGATCAACCGCTCCGGCCTGGTCACGCTCACCGGCGCCAAGCCGTACGACGCCGTCGACCAGGCGGTCCACGATGCCGTCGGCCCGACCGGCAGCCGGGAACTCGGCACGCTGCGCCGCATGGTGATGCGCTCCGCCGCCGTCCAGGAGATCGGCGACCGGCTCGCCGACCGCGGCCTGATGCGCCGCCCCGAGCGGATGCAGCGGGCCCGCACCGCCCGCCGGCTGCTCTGGCTCGCGATGCTCGACGTCGTGGTCTTCGCCGTGCTCGCCCTGCTGCTCGACGACAACGAGGCCCTCCACGACCGCCCCAACCTCTGGATCCCGGGCTTCCTGCTGCTCCTCGGCGCCGTCGCCCTGGCCACCAGCACCCCGGCCGAGGGCCGGATCACCCCCGCCGGCCAGCGCCAGCTCTCCCTGATGCAGGGCAGCACCCCGTGGACGCCCAGCGCGGGCATCTCGCCCAGGCTGGCGGGCGGCGCGGTGCTGGGCGCGCTCGCGCTCGGCGGGCTGGCCGCCGCCGGGCTGGAGAACCTCGAACTGGAGGAGGCGATGACGGCCGCGGCGGCCCACGAGGAGGCGGTGCGGCAGGCCACCGCGAGCGCCTCGTCGTCGTCCTCGTACTCATCCTCCCCGTCCTCCTCGTCCTCCTCGTCCTGCGGCAGCTCCGCCACCTGGTGCGGCTCCTCCGGGTCCTCCGGTTCCACGACGTCGAGTTGCGGCTCCTCGCACCACTCCAGCTGTAGTTCCTCTCACTCCAGCTGTGGTTCCTCCCACTCCGGCTGCGGTTCCTCCCACTCCAGCTGTGGTTCCTCGTCCTCCAGCTGCGGGTCCAGCTGCGGCGGTGGTTGCGGCGGTTCCTGACCTCCGCAGCCCCGCGGCCGACGTCACAGTTCGGTATCGCGGTCCGGGAAGCCGTTCCCCGCGCCGTGGCCCCAGGCATACAACAAGCCCATGTGGTTGCTGTTCCTGATACCGGCCTGTATCGCGGCGGTGTTGTCCTGCCTTCGGCTGGTGCGGATGACCGCCACCGCCGACGCCCTCGCCGACCAGGAACGGCTGCGCCCCCCGGAGGCCGTCGGCATCGGGCTCTACGAGACGGCGTACCTGGCCGGCGGCCCGGACCGGGTGGTGGAACTCGCCCTCGTCCTGATGGCCGGCCGCGGCCGGCTGCACCTCGCCCACACCGGCTGGACCACCGTGGTCGACCCCAAGGGCCGCAGCCGCCTGGAACGCGCCGTCATCTCCACCGTCGGCCCCGAGGGCCAGTGCCGGACGGACGACCTGCGCCGGGCGATGGCCGAGCACCCCACGGTGCTGGAGATCGGCGCCCGGCTGGCGCTGGCGGGCCTGGCCACTCCGGCTCTGATCCAGCGCAACACCGTGGTGGTGGTCCGACACGTCCGGCACGCGCTGCTGCTGACCATGGTGCTGCTGGCCGCCTCGCTCTCGCTCAGCGGCCTCACCGGCGGTGACACCGTCGCCCCGCTCGCCTGGTTCTCGCTGCCCCTGGTGCTGACCGCGGGCACCCTGCTGATGGCGAGGGTCGACGTCTACCCGTACACCCGCTGGGCCTCCCCGATCGGCCAGGAGGTCCTGCGCGAGGTCCGCCCGGCCCGTCAGCACGGCCTCGCCGACGACGAGGAGCGCGAACTGCTCACCGCCGTCGCCATCAACGGCCCGGCCGTCCTGCCCGACGCCCGCCTGCGCGCCGCCCTCCGCCCCCACCGGGCCTGACATCCGCCTCCGTCCCGCCCCGCAACGGCCGCAGGCCGGCTCCCTCCGTGCCTCAGCAGCGGGGGGAGCCGGCCTCCGTACGGCGTGGGCGGGTCAGACCAGGCCGTTCAGCAGCTCGCTCACCGGCTTGCGGCGGCCGGTGAAGAACGGCACCTCCTCGCGGACGTGCATCCGCGCCCGGGAGGCGCGCAGGTCGCGCATCAGGTCGACGATCCGGTGCAGCTCGTCCGCCTCGAAGGCGAGCAGCCACTCGTAGTCGCCGAGCGCGAACGAGGCCACCGTGTTGGCCCGCACGTCCGGGTAGCCGCGCGCCTGCATGCCGTGCTCGGCGAGCATCGCGCGCCGGTCCTCGTCGGGCAGCAGGTACCAGTCGTACGAGCGGACGAACGGGTACACGCAGACGTAGTCGCGCGCGCGCTCGTCGGCGAGGAACGCCGGGATGTGCGACTTGTTGAACTCGGCCGGGCGGTGCAGGGCCATGTTCGACCAGACCGGCTCCAGCAGGCGGCCCAGGCCGGTGCGGCGGAAGCGGTTGTACGCCTCCTGGAGGTCGTCCGAGTCCTCGGCGTGCCACCAGACCAGGATGTCGGCGTCCGCGCGCAGCCCGGACACGTCGTAGGTGCCGCGCACCGTCACGTCCTTGGCGGCGAGCTGGGCGAACAGCTCGTCCACCTCGGTGGCCAGGGCGGTGCGGTCCTCGGGCAGGGCGCCCTTGAGCTTGAACACCGACCACATGGTGTAGCGGATGACCTGGTTCAGGTCGCGCGCCTTCTTCTTCTCGGGCTGCTGCTCCGGCTCCCGTTCAACGCTCTCAGTCATGCGCCCATTGTCCTCTCCGTGGAAGCTTCCCCGGTCGCCGGGGTCAACAGTTTGTCGATGGCCGCCGCGGCGGCTGCCGCCGAACCGATGCAGGCCGGAATCCCCACCCCGTCGTACGCGGCGCCGCACAGCGCCAGCGCCCCCACCGCCTCCGCCGCCGCCCGCACCCGGGCCACCCGGTCCAGGTGGCCCACCGGGTACTGCGGCAGGCCGGCCGCGAAGCGCGACACGAAGGTGTCGTACGGCCTGGCGGTCAGGCCGATCGCCTCCTCCAGGTCCGCCAGCGAGCGGGCCACCAGCTCCTCGTCCGGCAGCTCCAGCACCTCGTCCTCGCGGTGGCGGCCCAGCGAGGTGCGCAGCAGGAACGCGTCCGGGGCGGAGCGCTCCAGCCAGCCCCACTTGTTGGAGGAGAAGGTCGAGGCCTTGATCCGGCGGCCGTCCACCGGCGGCACCAGGAATCCGCTGCCGACGGGCGGTTCGGCCAGGTCATCACGTCGGAACGCCAGGGTCACCAGCGCCATTCCCGCGTACTCGACGGTGTCCAGCTCGACGGCGGCCGCGGGGGCGTCCGCACGAAGCAGCCGGGCGGCGGCCGGCGCCGGGACGGCCAGCACCACGGCGTCCGCGGTCAGCACCTCACCGCCGGCCGTTACCCGCCAGCCGTCGGGGGTGCGGCGCAGTTCCTTCACGGGGGTGTCCGTGCGCAGGTCCACGCCCGCCTTGACGCAGGCCGCGGCGACCGCCTCCGGCAGCGTGCCCAGGCCACCGCGCAGGCCCTGGAACACCGGGGTGCCGACCACCTGGGGCCGGGAGGCCAGCTCGTGCACCCCCTCGACCAGCGAGCCGCCGCCCCGGGCGATCGGCAGCAGCTGCGGCACGGCGGCGCGCAGCGAGATCTCGTCGGCGCGCCCGGCGTAGACGCCGCCCAGCAGCGGCTCGACCAGCCGGTCCACCACCTCCCGGCCCAGCCGGTCGGCGACGTAGCGGCCGATCGCGACGTCCGCCCCGACCTCGGTGGCCCGCTCGTTGCGGGCCCGCTCCAGCCCCTCCGCGGTGAGCACCCCGGAGGCGGCCAACGCCTCCAGGTCCCCGGGGACGCCCATCACCTGCCCGCCCGGGAGCGGCCGCAGCGCGCCCCGGGTCCAGATCGCCGCCTTCGCCGTGGTCGGCGGCTCCAACTCCTCGGCGAGGCCGACGGCCCGCGCCAACTCGACCGCCTCCGGCCGCCGCGCCAGCACCGATTCGGCCCCGAGGTCCACCCGGACCCCGCCGACCTCCCCGCCCCACAGCTTCCCGCCGACCCGCCCGGACGCCTCCAGCACCGTGACCCGCGCCCGCGCCGGCCCCCCGGCCGCCCCGCTCAGGAAGGCGGCCGCAGCCAGCCCCGCGATCCCACCACCGACGACGACGACCTGTGCATCCGACATGCTTCGCAGTCTCGCAGGTCTTTACGCGGAACCCTCAATCCGCTGCACGCCCGCTGTTGGGCACCAGCCCGTCCAGGTCGATCTCGATCGGGAAAGGCACCGAACGTTCGAGCTTGCCTCGGAAGATCCCGGCTGGGACATAGGAAGAGGTCGCGTGCTCCGGCTCGAAGACGTGCACCACCGACAGGCCGTCCTCCTCCTCGACGATCCAGTAGCGCGGGATGCCGGCCTCGGCGTACTTGCGAAACTTGACCGTACGGTCGCGGTGCACTGACTCCGGGGAGACAACCTCGACGACGAGGGCCACCTCATCGGGACTGAACTGGGTGCGATCGGGGTCGAACTCGGCCTGGACGACAAGCACGTCCGGCTCAGGGCGGTTTCGTTTGTCGAGCTTGATCGACATCTCCCTGCCGACCCGGTGTCCCTTCGGCACCTGGCGGCGCAGCGTGTAGACGAGGTGGCGCAGGGGCGGGCGGTCGTGGTCCGTCCGGAGGGGGCGGGTGGGTTGCCGACGCCTCGGCCGGCGGCGGAGATCGTGGGCGGGGACGGGGCTGACGTGCTGGACGGGCGGGCGCGGGTGGTGGACGCGACCGGGGCGGACCGCACCGCGGAGTTCGTGGCCGGGGCCCGGGCGGCGCTCGCGGCCGCGGAGGAGGCGGGGGCGCGGCGGGCGGTGCTGATGGCGCGCAGTCCGTCCTGCGAGTGCGGGCAGGTGTACGACGGGACGGTCTCCGGGGAACCGCGGCCCGGGGGCGGGGTGACGGCGGCGCTGCTGCGGCGGGCCGGGTTCGAGGTCAGCGCCGGGTAGGCCGTGTCCCTCCCGCCGCCGAGCTGTGATGGACTCGCGATCTCCGGGGCTGGTCCGTGCGGCCGGCTCTCCCGTCCAATGGTGAGCAGTGCCAACGGACTTGGGGAGGGGCCCGGGAATGGGACGACAGGCGAGAGCCGGAGCGTCGGCGGCGGCGGTGGCCGCGGCGGTGCTGCTGGTCGGGGGCTGCGGCGCGGGCGGCTCGGGGGATTCGGCGAAGAACGACTCGGGCGCGGCCCCGGCGAAAGCGGCCGGCCAGGGCGGCGGGACGGCCGCGCCGGCTCCGGCGAACGCCCAGGCCTCCGGCGCCCCTGCGGCGGCCGGGGTGACTCCGGTCGCCGACACCCGAGCGATCTCCTACAGCGCACAGCTCGCCCTGCGCACCAAGGACGTTCCCCAAGTGCTGGCCAAGGCGCGGGACCTGACGAACGCCTCGGGCGGCTACGTGGGCGGCGAGTCGGTCAGCGGCGGGGGTGCGGACGAGTCCGGCCAGCTGACGCTCAAGATCCCGTCGGCCGCCTACCAGCAGACCCTGGACCAGCTGTCCGCCCTGGGTGAGGTGGTGTCCCGCAAGAGCCAGGCGGACGACCTGACCCAGCAGGTCGCGGACGTGGCGAGCCGGGTGCGGACCCAGCAGGCGAGCGTGGACCGCGTGCGGGCGCTGATGGCGGAGGCCAAGACGCTGAGCGACATCACCTCGCTGGAGGGCGAGTTGAGCCGCCGCGAGGCGGACCTGGAGTCGCTGCAGAAGCAGCAGAAGGAGCTGTCCGCCCGGACCTCGTACTCCACCGTGACCCTGGACGTCCGCCGGGACACCGCGGCACCGACGCCGACCGCGACACCGGAGGACGAGGGGCAGGGCTTCGGCGAATCGGTCGGTTCCGCGCTCGGCGGCGGCTGGCACGTGCTGGTGACGATCGCGCAGGCGCTGGCGGTCGCGCTCGCCGCCGTGGCACCGTTCCTGCTGGTGCTGGGGGTCCCGGCGGCGCTGGTCCACCGGTACTGGCGCCGGACCCGCCCGCGGCCTGCCCCACCCGGTGAAGCCGGTGAAGCCGGCCCGGCCGAGGAGGACTGACCGGTGCGACGGTGGCGGGCCCCCGCGCCCGGGGCCCCCCCCCCCGGGGCGGCCGCGCGCGCGGGCCGCGGGCACGTAGGCGTCCACGCGCCAGAGGGCGGCCGGGTCCATGGACGGCCTCCAGCCCT
>NZ_JBIRJC010000007.1:218386-289046 GCF_044329365.1 Kitasatospora sp. NPDC017646
GGGGGCCCCCCCCCCCCCCGCCCCCCCCCCCCGGGGGGGCGGGGGGGGGCGGCGGGGGGGGGGGGGGGCCCGCGGGGGGGGGGGGGGGGGGGCCCCCCGCCCCCCCCCCCCCCCCACCGCGGGGCGTCAGCGCGCGCTGGCCTCGTGCACGAAGGCGACCAGGCGACTGAGCGCGTCCGGGTCCATGGACGGCATCACGCCGTGCCCGAGGTTGAAGATGTGGCCGCTGGTGCCGAGCGCCTGGGCGGCGTGCAGCACCTCGCGGGCCTTGGTCTCCACGACCTTGGTGGGCGCGAACAGCACGGCCGGGTCGAGGTTGCCCTGGAGGCCCTTGCCGGGGCCGACCCGCTCGGCGGCGACGTTCAGCGGCACCCGCCAGTCGACGCCGACGATGTCCGCGCCGGCCTGGCCCATCAGCCCGAGCAGTTCGCCGGTGCCGACGCCGAAGTGGATCCGCGGCACCCCGTAGGAGGCGACGGCGTCGAACACCTTGGTGCTGGCCGGCATGACCGAGCGGCGGTAGTCGTCGGGCGCGAGCGAGCCGACCCAGGAGTCGAACAGCTGGACCGCGGAGGCGCCCGCCTCGATCTGCACCTTCAGGAAGGTGGAGGTGATGTCCGCGAGCCGGTCCACCAGGGCGGCCCACAGCTCGGGCTGCCCGTACATCATGGCCTTGGTGTTCTCGTGGTTCTTGGACGGCCCGCCCTCGACCAGGTAGCTGGCCAGCGTGTACGGCGCACCGGCGAAGCCGATCAGCGGGGTCTCGCCCAGCTCGTCGACCAGCAGGCCGACGGCCTCGGTGATGTACGGGACGTCGTCGGGCTCCAGCGGGCGCAGCCGCCCGAGGTCCTCGAAGGTGCGGATCGGATCGGCGATGACCGGACCGACGTGCGGCTTGATCTCGACATCGATGCCGACGGCCTTGAGCGGCACCACGATGTCGCTGAAGAAGATCGCCGCGTCGACCTTGTGCCGGCGCACCGGCTGCAGGGTGATCTCCTTGACCAGCTCGGGCCGCATGCAGGACTCCAGCATGGGGATGCCCTCGCGGACCTTCAGGTACTCGGGCAGCGAGCGGCCGGCCTGGCGCATGAACCACACCGGCGTGTGCGGCACCGGCTCGTGCCGGCAGGCGCGCAGGAACGCGGAGTCGTGCGCGGCGCCGCGGCGCGCGGGGGTGGATCGGCCGTCGGGGGTGGCCGCCGTCGGGTCTGCCGTAGTCTCGCTCACGGGCAAATCTTCGCATGCGCCGGAGCCGCGCCTCCTCGGCCGGTCTCGTCGGTTCCTCCAAGATCTGGCCGGGTTTGCCGTTCCGGCACGCCGCTCGGACGGAAATTGCGGCGATAACCCGGGTTTTCGACCTAGTCTTCGGGTCATGGCAGCGGTCGGCGGGCACCCCGCACAGGGTGGCGGAACAGGTGGCGGAACGGGTCGGGAGGGGGCGCCGAGCGAGTTCCGGGCCGCCGTGGAGGCCCTCGAAGGGGCGCGGCTGCGGCCGGAGCTCCAGCTCTCCCCCGCGCCGGCCCCGCGCCGGCTCGCCCCGTACGCGTTCGCCCTGACCGCCGCCGTCGAGGTGGACGGCGAGGAGCTGGCCGACGGCCGGCTGGTGCTGCTGCACGACCCGGCCGGGCAGGAGGCCTGGAACGGGGAGTTCCGGGTGGTCACCATGACCCGGGCCGAGCTGGAGCCGGAGATGGCCGGTGACCCGATGCTCTCCGAGGTCGGGTGGGCCTGGCTGCTGGACGCGCTGCAGGCGCACGGCGCCGGGTACGCGGAGCCGTCCGGCACGGTGACCCACTGCGCCTCGCAGTACTTCGGCGGCCTGGCTGACCGCCCGTCCTCGACCGAGATCGAGATCCGGGCCTCCTGGACGCCGGCCGACGGCCGGTTCGAACGGCACCTGGCGGCCTGGGGGGACCTGCTCTGCATCAGCGCCGGGCTACCGCCGGCCGCTCCGTCCCCGCAGGGCCCGTCCGAGGTCACGTCACTCGGTGGAGTGGTCCCGATGCCCGCACGGCGACGCCCGCGGTCGCACTGACGGGTGGCGTCCGGGCCGGACGGCACCTTGCGCCCCGACGCCACCCCCAGGACTGACGGAGTGTGCCTTCGGTCCTGCTCTGCGTCAATAAAGTGGTCAGAGTCGACCGATCCAGGACGAAACTGATCGATTTTGTGCGAATTCCGGGCATGTCTCATCAGTCATATGCGCGATTTGTCCGTATTGTTACTCACTAGATCGTGATCTTTCGCTAAAGCCGGGCACGGTAGCTGCCGAAGCAGACTGTGACCCTTTCCGAACGCGGAACACTCCGACCGCCCCCTCGGGGTTCCGTCCGCCACTCCCCGCAGGAGGCCTGGTGTCGGTCCTTCTTGAGCATCCCGCAAACGTGGTCGCCTACCGGCCGACCAAGCCCACCGCCATGGTGGTCATCGCCGATCCCCGCGTCCGAAACACCGTCACCCGTCACCTGTGGGCGCTAGGCGTCCGCGACGTGATCGAGGTGTCCTCGATCGCCGAGGCCCGTCCCCGGGTCTCCACCCCGCGCGACATCTGCGTCGCCGACGTGCACCTTCCGGACGGTTCCGGACTGACCATCCTCGCCGAGACCCGCGCCGCGGGCTGGCCCAACGGCCTGGCCCTGTCAGCCGCCGACGACATCGGCGCGGTCCGCAGCGCACTGGCCGGCGGCGTCAAGGGCTACGTGGTCACCGGCACCCGCACCAATGTCGCGATGCCCGGCCGCCCGGGCCTGCCGCTCGGCGCCGGACTGGCCGGCCGGATGCGCCGCCCCGGGATGCCAGGCATGCCGGGTGCCGCAGGAGCTCCGGGCGCGCCCGGGGCCCCCGGTGCACCGAGCCCGCAGCAGACCGCCTACCGCGAGCTGTCCGGCCGCGAGGTCGAGGTGCTGCGGCTGGTCGCCGAGGGCCAGTCGAACAAGGCGATCGGCGTGGCGATGGGCCTGTCGGCGCTCACCGTGAAGAGCCACCTCGCCCGGATCGCCCGCAAGCTCGGCACCGGCGACCGCGCCGGGATGGTGGCGGTCGCGCTGCGCACCGGCATCATCCACTGAGCCGACCGGGGCCGAACCGCTCTCCGGAACCACGGCGGCCCAGGAGGAACGTTCCTCCTGGGCCGCCGCACGCGCGCGTGCGCGGGGTACCTGACCAGTCCGACAACACTCCCAGTTCCGGGGACCGTCGTACCCTTGGGGGGTGACCGACGCCGTAGCAGCCATCCCAGAAGAAGCAGCCCCGGTCCCGCTCCTCGAGCCGAAGGAGGGGATCCCGCCCGTCGTGGCGGACGAGCAGGCGCTGGCCGCCACCATCGCCGCCTTCGCCGCGGGCACCGGACCGGTCGCCGTCGACGCCGAGCGCGCCTCCGGCTACCGCTACGGGCAGCGGGCGTACCTCATCCAGCTGCGCCGCGCCGGCGCCGGCTCCGCCCTGATCGACCCGATCGCCTGCCCCGACCTCAGCGGGCTGGGCGCCGCCATCGCGGACGCCGAGTGGGTGGTGCACGCCGCCACCCAGGACCTGCCCTGCCTGGCCGAGGTGGGCATGAGACCCACCCGGCTGTTCGACACCGAGCTCGCCGGGCGGATCGCCGGTTTCGCCCGGGTCGGACTCGGGCCGATGACCGAGAACGTGCTCGGGCTGAGCCTGGCCAAGGAGCACTCGGCGGTGGACTGGTCCACCCGCCCGCTGCCCGAGCCCTGGCTGCGCTACGCGGCTCTGGACGTCGAGGTGCTGGTCGAGCTGCGTGACGCACTCGAACAGGAGCTGGACGCCCAGGGCAAGCTGGACTGGGCCCTGGAGGAGTTCGCCTCTATCGCCGCCGCGCCGCGCCCGGCCCCGCGCACCGACCCGTGGCGCCGCACCTCGCAGCTGCACAAGGTCCGCCGGCGCCGCCAGCTGGCCGTGGTGCGCGAGCTGTGGCTGACCCGCGACCGGATGGCGCAGGAGCGCGACGTCTCCCCCGGGCGGGTGCTCTCGGACGCCGCGATCGTCAACGCCGCGCTGGCCATGCCGCTGAACATCGCCGCCCTCCAGGCCGTGCAGGGCTTCGGCCCGCGGCTGCACCGGCGCCAGTTGGACCAGTGGCTGGCGGCCGTGCAGCGCGGCCGGGAGGTCCCGGAGGACCAGCTGCCGCCGGCCGCCGCGCCGCACGACGGACCGCCGCCGCCGCGGGCCTGGGCGGAGAAGGACCCGGTGGCCGCCGCCCGGCTCTCCGGCGCCCGCGCCGCGGTCGGCGAGCTGGCCGAGCGTCACCACCTGCCGGCCGAGAACCTGATCACTCCGGACCTCGTGCGCCGGGTCTCCTGGGAGCCGCCGGCCGAGCCGAGCGCCGAGGGCGTGGCCGCCGCGCTGCGCCGGCTCGGCGCCCGGCAGTGGCAGGTCGATCTGGTGGCGCCGGTGATGGCCGCCGCGTTCGCCACCGCCGTCGCCACGGCCCAGGGCTGATCCGCCCGGCCGACGCCGACCGGGCTCCGAAAGGGGATGTTGTCCGTACGGACGGCATCCCCTTCGGCGTTCCCGGGGAGGCTTCCTGGTCGGACGTGCCGTCGGACGTGTCGCGGGACACATGGTCAGAACCCTCCGAGGGGCCTGGGCAGGCTGGTTACCGACCGGTAGCATGGCCGTGACGCGGCGCCGCTCGGATGTTTCCCGGCGGCAGCCTGCCCACCTCGAAATGTTGGTCCCTGGGAGGAGAGCCCCCGTGCCTCGTACCGCGAGGGACGTCGTCTTCGTCGATGGCGTCCGCACCCCGTTCGGCAAGGCCGGCCCGAAGGGCATCTACCACGAGACGCGCGCCGACGACCTCGTCGTCAAGTGCATCCGGGAGCTCGTGCGCCGTAACCCGAACCTGCCCGTCGAGCGCATCGACGAGGTCGCCGTCGCGGCCACCACGCAGATCGGCGACCAGGGCCTGACCATCGGGCGCACCGCCGCCCTGCTGTCCGGTCTGCCGAAGTCCGTCCCCGGTTACGCGATCGACCGCATGTGCGCCGGCGCCCTGACCGCCGTCACCACCACCGCCGGTGGCATCGCCTTCGGCGCGTACGACGTGGTCGTGGCCGGCGGCGTCGAGCACATGGGTCGCCACCCGATGGGCGAGGGCGTGGACCCGAACCCGCGCTTCGTCTCCGAGAAGCTGGTCGACGAGTCCGCCCTGTTCATGGGCATGACCGCGGAGAACCTGCACGACCGGTTCCCGCACCTCACCAAGGAGCGCTGCGACGCCTACGCCGTGCGCTCCCAGGAGAAGGCCGCCAAGGCGTACGCCAACGGCGACATCCAGCCCGACCTGGTGCCGATCTCGATCCGCAACACCAACCCCGAGGTCGGCGAGACCGGCTGGGGCCTGGCCACCGTGGACGAGCCGCTGCGCCCGGGCACCACGATGGAGTCGCTGGCCAACCTGAAGACCCCGTTCCGCCCGCACGGCAACATCACCGCGGGCAACTCGGCCGGTCTGAACGACGGCGCCACCGCCTCGCTGCTGGCCGCCGAGGAGGTCGCCGAGGAGCTCGGCCTCCCGATCAAGATGCGCCTGGTCTCCTACGCCTTCGCCGGCGTGGAGCCCGAGGTCATGGGCATCGGCCCGGTGCCGGCCACCGAGAAGGCGCTGGCCAAGGCCGGTCTGACCATCGACGACATCCAGGCCTTCGAGGTCAACGAGGCCTTCGCCGTCCAGGTGCTGTCCTTCCTGGACCACTACGGCATCGCGGACGACGACGAGCGGGTCAACCCGTACGGCGGGGCGATCGCCTTCGGCCACCCGCTGGCCTCCTCGGGCGTGCGCCTGATGAACCAGCTGGCCCGCCGTTTCGAGCAGCGCCCGGACGTCCGCTACGGCCTCACCACGATGTGCATCGGGTTCGGCATGGGCGGCACCATCATCTGGGAGAACCCGCATTGGAGCGGAGCGGAAAAGTCCTCCGAGCTCGAGGGTGGTAAGTGACCATGAGCAACACCACTGAGCTGCTCCAGCACGGCGCCGAGCTGTTCCCGGGCGAGGTCGTCACGACCGCGCACGTGCGCCACCTGGACCTGCCGCTGCAGGCCGGCAAGCTGGCCCTGATCACCCTGGACAACGGCTTCGACCACACCAAGCCGACCACCTTCGGCCCGGGCTCGCTGCTGAAGCTTTCCGAGGCGCTGGACCAGGTCGAGGCCGAGGCCGCCGAGGGCAAGATCGTCGGCGCCGCGATCACCGGCAAGCCGTTCATCTTCGCCGTGGGCGCCGACCTCAAGGGCGTCGAGCTGCTCAAGCAGCACGCGGACGCGCTGGCCATCGGCAAGGGCGGCCACGAGGTCTTCAAGCGGATCGCCGCGCTGCCCGTCCCGACCTTCGCCTTCTACAACGGCGCGGCCATGGGCGGCGGCGTCGAGGTCGGCCTGCACTGCGACTACCGCACGGTCTCCGCGGGCGTTCCGGCCTTCTCGCTGCCCGAGGTCTTCCTCGGCCTCGTCCCCGGCTGGGGCGGCTGCACCATCCTGCCGAACCTGATCGGTGCCGGTAAGGCCGTCAAGGTCATCATCGAGAACTCGATGAACCAGAACAAGCAGCTCAAGGGCAAGGACGTGTTCGAGCTGGGGATCGCCGACGCGATCTTCGAGCCGGCCGACTTCCTGGAGCAGTCGCTGCTGTGGGCCGCCAAGGTCCTCAAGGGCGACGTCGTCGTCGAGCGCGAGGCGATCGACCGCGGCAAGGCCTGGGACGACGCCGTCCTCTGGGGCCGCATGGTCGCCGACGGCAAGGTGCACGGCGCCGCTCCGGCCGCCTACAAGGCACTGGACATCATCGCCGCCGTCAAGGACGCCGACCTCGCCGACAAGGCGAGCCTCCAGGCCGGCTTCGACGCCGAGGACGCGGCCCTGGCCGACCTGATCATGAGCGGCGAGCTGCGCGGCGGCATCTACGCCTTCAACCTGGTGCAGCGTCGGGCCAAGCGCCCGGTCGGCGCCCCGGACAAGTCGCTGGCCCGCCCGGTCTCCAAGGTCGGCGTCGTCGGCGCCGGTCTGATGGCCTCGCAGCTGGCGCTGCTGTTCGCCCGCCGTCTGGAGGTGCCGGTGGTCCTCACCGACATCGACCAGGAGCGCGTCGACAAGGGCGTCGGCTACGTCCACGCCGAGATCGACAAGCTGCTCGGCAAGGGCCGGATCGGCCAGGACAAGGCCAACCGCCTCAAGGGCCTGGTCACCGGCTCGCTGGACAAGGCCGCCGCCTTCGGCGACGCGGACTTCGTCATCGAGGCCGTGTTCGAGGAGATGGGCGTCAAGCAGACCGTCTTCGCGGACCTGGAGGACGTGGTCTCGCCGACCTGTGTGCTGGCGACCAACACCTCCTCGCTGTCGGTCACGGAGATGGCCTCGAAGCTGAAGCACCCCGAGCGGGTCGTCGGCTTCCACTTCTTCAACCCGGTCGCGATCCTGCCGCTGCTGGAGATCGTCCGCGGCGAGCAGACCGACGACGCGTCGCTGGCGACCGCCTTCGCCGTGTCGAAGAAGCTGAAGAAGACCTCGGTGCTCTGCAAGGACGCCCCGGCGTTCGTGGTGAACCGGATCCTGACCCGCTTCATGGGCGAGATCCAGAACATCATCGACGAGGGCACCCCGATCGCCAGCGTCGAGAAGGCCGTCGAGCCGCTCGGCCTGCCGATGTCCCCGATCATGCTGCTGGAGCTGGTCGGCCCGGCCATCGCCCTGCACGTCTCGGAGACCCTGCACGGCGCCTTCCCGGAGCGGTTCACCGTCTCCGAGAACCTCGGCAAGGTGGTCAAGGCCGGCAAGCGCGGCTTCTACACCTGGGTGGACGGCAAGCAGGTCCTCGACCCCGAGGTACTGGAGCTGCTGACCTTCGGCGACACGGTGCTCACCGAGGAGCAGGTCCTCGGCCGCGCCCTGGAGGCCGTGGCGCAGGAGATCGGCCTGATGCTGGCGGAGGGTGTCGTCGCCGAGGCGCAGGACATCGACCTCTGCATGATCACCGGCGCCGGCTGGCCCTTCCACCTGGGCGGGATCACCCCGTACCTGGACCGCGAGGGCATCTCGGAGCGGGTGAACGGCAAGAGGTTCCTCGCCCCCGGCGTGGCCTCGGTGCCCGCGTAAGGCGCGGCGCAACGCGTGGAGCCCCCGGCGACCTGGTCGCCGGGGGCTCCTTCGTGCGCGGGGCCGTCGGGCCTCAGTGCTTGAGGCGGTAGACGACGGTGTCGCCGATGACGCCGATCATCTCGTAGTGGGTGTCCAGCAGGTTCTCGATCCGGGGGACCAGCACCGGCTGGTACGGGGCGATGCCGGAGTCGTCCACGAAGACCTCGGGCAGGCCGTTGGCGAGCTCCTTGTCGAAGGTCTGCCAGGCGTTGTTGACGCTGAACTGCTCGCCCACGTTGGCGCTGCCGTCCTTGCCGCCGCTGTAGTTGGTGAGGAAGCCGGCCGTCAGATAGCGGCTGGCGGGCTTGCGGTCGGCCAGCCAGTACAGCTCGGGGTGCATGCCCCAGACCAGCACGGTGTCCTTGGGGGTGGTCTGGGCGGCGACCGCGGTGGCGACCTCGGTGTTGCGGCTCATCTGCTCCCCCGGCCAGGCCAGCGCCAGGCCCCAGAACACGGTGGCGGCGACCGTGGTGTACACCAGGACGGGCTTCCAGCGGATCGCCGAGGTGGCGACCGCGCCGGTGCCCAGCAGCACCAGTGGGGGCATCAGCTGGAGGTAGTAGTGGCCGAAGAAGTGGAAGCCCACGCTGACAGCGACGGCCGAGGAGAGCAGCCAGACCCACAGGTCGGTGGTCGAGCCGTACTCCTCGCCGGCCACCGGCAGCGGGCGGTGGCGGTACTTGAACCAGAGCCGGCGGCCCACCGGGTACAGGAAGCCGAGGCCCGCCGCGGCCAGGATGCCCAGGTTGCCGAAGGCCCGGCCGAGCATCTGCAGCCAGGCGCCGCCGAAGGAGGCGTAGTCCCCGCTGCCGGTGACCACCCAGAAGAGGAAGCCCTTGGGCTTGGTCAGGATCACCGCCACCAGGGCTATCGGCACCGCGAAGCCGAAGCCGATCTTGAACAGCGCGGACGGCCAGCGGACCCCTCGTCGGCGGGCGTCCTGCAGCAGCATCCAGAGCACCGGCAGCAGGACCGCCCCGCCGGTCTGCTTGGTCAGCGAGCAGAGCGCGACCGCGATGCCCGCGGCCAGCCAGCGGCGGCGCTCGGCGTAGCGGAAGGCGGCCACCATCGCGGGCAGCATGAAGACCTCGAAGGTCGCCGCCTGGGTGTCCTCCGGGGAGAGCCCGATGGAGACCAGCAGGTAGAGCAGTCCTGCGCCGGCCCCGGCCCGGTTGCCCCAGCGGCCGCGGGCGATCGAGGCCAGCAGGATCGCGGTGACCAGGTGGGCCACCACCGCGAGGGTGCGCAGCGGCCACAGCGAGGCGGAGCCGAAGAGGGCGAAGCAGGCCTGGTAGAGCCAGGGCAGCAGCGGCGGCTTGCGGTCCACGACGGTGTCGTAGAGCACCCCGCCGTCCGCGAGCATCCGGGCCTGGGTGGCCAGGAAGCCCTCGTCCGGGCTCCAGACCGGCCGGGCGAAGGACGGGACGTGGGTGGCCAGCGCGACCAGCGTGAGCAGCGGCACCAGCCTGGTCCAGTACCCCTGACGAAGATGGGTACGGGCGCGCTCGGGCAGGCGGTCGGCCAGGCCGGCGAGGCGGCGGCGGGTGGGGGTCGGCACGGTTGACAACCTACCGGGCGGGATCGGCGCGGACGGCGCCGGTCCCGCCATTCAGTGCGATTGTCAGCTTGTTCCGCGACGAACTGTTACGGAGTTACGACGAACAGTCGTCGGCGGAACGGGCCAGGGCGAGGTGCGCGGCCGTGGTCCGTTCCGCCGACCGCCCTCTCAGGCCTTGACCGGCGCCGCGTCCAGCTTGGCGACCAGGGCGGCCACCCGCCGGGCGATGTCGGGGGCGTTCAGGCCGATCTCGGCCAGGATCTCGTTCCGGCTGGCGTGGTCCAGGAACTCCTGCGGGATCCCGAAGTCGCGCACCGGCAGGTCCACGTCCGCGTCCCGCAGCGCCTGCGCGACGGCTGCGCCGACGCCGCCCACCCGGCCGTTGTCCTCGATCGTGACGACCACCCGGTGCTCGGCGGCCAGCCCTGGCAAGGCCGGGTCCACCGGCTTGACCCAGCGCGGGTCCACAACGGTGGCGGTGATCCCCTGGGCGGCCAGCAGGTCGGCGACCTCCAGGCTGGTCGGGGCCATCGCACCGACCGAGACGATCAGCACGTCGGCGCGGTGGGCGCCGGAGGACTCCTCGGCGGCGCGCAGCACGTCCATGCCGCCGACCCGGCCGACCGCCGGGACGGCCGGGCCGACCGTGCCCTTGGAGTAGCGGACCACCGTCGGTGCGTCCAAGACCTGGACGGCCTCGCGCAGCTGGGCGCGGACCTGGTCGGCGTCGCGCGGGGCGGCCAGCCGGAGGCTCGGGATGACCTGGAGGATCGACATGTCCCACATGCCGTTGTGCGAGGCGCCGTCCGTACCGGTGACCCCGGCCCGGTCGAGCACGAAGGTGACGCCCAGCTTGTGCAGGGCGACGTCCATCAGGACCTGGTCGAAGGCCCGGTTCAGGAAGGTCGCGTAGACCGCGAACACCGGGTGCAGCCCGTTGGTGGCCAGGCCGGCGGCGCTGGTGACGGCGTGCTGCTCGGCGATGCCGACGTCGAAGATGCGGTCCGGGAACTCCTTGGCGAAGGGGGCCAGGCCGACCGGGTGGAGCATCGCGGCGGTGATCGCGACGATGTCCTCGCGCTCGTGGCCGAGCGCGACCATCTCCTCACCGAAGACCGAGGTCCAGTCCTTGCCCGAGTTCTTGACCGGCAGACCGGTGTCCGGGTGGATCACGCCGACGGCGTGGAAGCGGTCCTCGTCGTTGTTCTCGGCGGCGTGGTAGCCGCGGCCCTTCTCGGTGAGGCAGTGCACGATCACCGGGCCGCCGAAGCCGCGCGCCTTGGTCAGCGCGGACTCCAGGGCGGTCAGGTCGTGGCCGTCGATCGGGCCGATGTACTTCAGGCCGAGGTCCTCGAACATGCCCTGCGGGGCGATGAAGTCCTTGAGGCCCTTCTTGGCGCCGTGCAGCGTCTCGAACAGCTGCTGGCCGACCACCGGGGTGCGCTGCAGGGCGTCCTTGCCCCAGGAGAGGAAGCGCTCGTAGCCCTGGGTGGTGCGCAGCGTGGCGAGGTGGTTGGCCAGGCCGCCGATGGTCGGCGAGTAGGAGCGCTCGTTGTCGTTGACGACGATGACGACCGGGAGGTCCTTGGCGTCGGCGATGTTGTTGAGCGCCTCCCAGGCCATGCCGCCGGTGAGCGCGCCGTCACCGATCACGGCGACGACCGGGTCCGCCTTGCCCTGGATCTTGTTGGCCTTGGCCAGGCCGTCGGCGTACGAGAGGACCGTGGAGGCGTGCGAGTTCTCGATCACGTCGTGCTCGGACTCGGCGCGGGAGGGGTAGCCGGACAGGCCGCCGCTCATCTTCAGCCGGGAGAAGTCCTGGCGGCCGGTGAGCAGCTTGTGGACGTAGCTCTGGTGGCCGGTGTCGAAGAGGATGCGGTCGCGCGGCGAGTCGAACACCCGGTGCAGCGCGATGGTGAGCTCCACCACGCCGAGGTTGGGGCCGAGGTGGCCGCCCGTCTTGGAGACCTCGGTCACCAGGAAGGTCCGGATCTCCTGGGCCAGTGCGGCCAGCTGTCCGGGCGTGAGCCGGTCGAGATCGCGCGGTCCCCGAATGCGGGTCAGCAGGGCCACCCGTTCCTCCTCGTTCAGTGTTCGCGGACCACGGACGGTCCGACGGGCGTCGCTGCCCGGTCCGGCGGCAGGCCGGTGGTCGCGGCCGGTACCGACCGGTCGAGTCTAATGTCCGCTTGCCGGGCACCGAGCGGCGCGCCCGGTGCCACCGACCGGTTACCGCCATTCCGGGAGGTCGGTCGGGGGGTCAGGGTCAATCCGTGTTGACGAACGGGCGTTCCGGTCGGGGGTGGTCGCCGGTGAACCGCCGAGTCCTTCCGTTCAGTGGCGGCCGAGGGCACCGGACTCGCCCATCTCGCTCATCACCAGGGCCAGCGCGCCGAGCACCTCCGCGCGGCCGCCCAGGGTGCCGGGGACGACCGACAGCTGGCGGGCGGCGCTGGGGATGGCGTAGCGGGCGACCGAGTCCCGGATGGGGGCGAGCACCAGCTCACCGGCCTCGGCGAGGTCGCCGCCGAGGATCACCCGGCGGGGGTTGAGCAGGTTGCACAGGGTCGCCACGCCCGTACCGATCTGGCGGCCGGCGTCGGCGATCACCCGGCGGCAGCCGAGGTCGCCCTGGTGGGCCAGTTCGACCACCCGGGGCAGCGAGAGGTCCGGACCGAGGGTGGAGGTGAGCAGCGAGAGCAGGTAGCGGGAGCCCACGAAGGTCTCCAGGCAGCCCCGGTTGCCGCAGCGGCAGACCGGGCCCGCCTCGTCCAGGGTGATGTGCCCGATCTCACCCGCGGTACCGCCCGGGCCGCGGTAGATCTGGCCGTTGACCACCAGGCCGGCGCCCACCCCGCTGGCGACCTTGATGTACGCGAGGTCGCTCAGGCCCCGGCCCGCGCCCCAGACCAGCTCGCCGAGCGCGCCCAGGTTGGCGTCGTTGTCCACGTGCACCGGCATGCCGAGCCGCTCCGCCAGCTCCCGGCCCGGGGCGATGCCCGTCCAGCCCGGCAGGATCGCGGTCGAGCCGAGCGCGCCGGTCTCCACGTCGATCGGGCCCGGCACTCCGAGGCCCACGCCGATCACCTTCTCCGGGCGGAACCCGGCCTGCTCCAGCAGTCGCTCGACCATCGCCTCGGCCCGGTCGAAGCCCTGGGCGGCGGAGACGTCCACGTCGATCGGGGCGCTCTCCTCGGCCAGCACCCGGTGCGCGAGGTTGCCGACGGCGACGCGGAGGTGGGTGTGGCCGAAGTCGATGCCGACCACGATGCCGGCGTCACCGCTGAGGGAGACGCTGCGGGCGCGGCGGCCGCCGGAGGAGGTGTCGGCGACCACGACGGTGCCGCTCTCCTTCAGTTCCCGCACGATGTTGGAGACGGTGGCCGCGGAGAGGCCGGTGCTGCGGGCGATCTCGGCCTGGGTGAGCGAACCTGCCATCCGTACCGCGCGGAGCACCCGTTCCAGGTTCGCCCGGTGCAGGGACGACTGTGAGCCCGGTGTGTCCGTCGACATGATCCACCCTCCCAGGGTGGGGAACCCTCCGCCGGGTGTCCCCTTCAACTCCTGAAGCCTACGGCTCGGGGGGTTCGGTGGGGTGGGGGGTGGTTGTCGGGAGGCTCTCGGGAGGGCGGGTGGCCGGGGCGCGTCCCTCTCGCCTGGGTCGGGTGAGGGGGGAGGGGGAGGGGGCTGGCGTGGGGGGGGGGGGGGGGGGCCCCCCCCCCCCCGCCGCGGGGGGGGGGGGGGGGGGGGGGGGGGGGGTGGGGGGGGGGGGGGGGGGGGGGGCGGCCGCCCGCGGGGGGGGGGGGGGGGCCAGTGAAGGTGTTGCGTGGTCAGGGTGTGTCGGAGTGGGGCGGGCGGTCCTGGCAACGGCTGAAAACCCACCCGCCACTACCATGGTGCCGAATCTCACCCGTCCCACCGGACCGTGGACGGTATCGGCAGGGGGACGCTTCCAGACATGACGGGGAATCAGATGGCAGGGGATCACCCTACGCCGGGTGCGGGCGACGCATCCGGCAGCGGCCCGCAGGACAACCGGGGCGTTTCGTTCGGGCGCCCGGCAGGCGGCGTGGATCCCGCCGCCGTCGCGGACCAGATGACACAGCTCGACGGCTCGGCGGTCCCGGGTCAGGCCGGGCCCGTCGGGCCGCCGCCGCCGGCCCAGCCGCCCGCGCCGCCGGCGCAGCCGCCGATGGGTGGTGCCGACTACGCGGCGTACGCGCCGACCGCGGCCGGCGGGTTCCCCGCGCAGGCGCCGCCGCCCGGTGCGCCGATCGGTCCGTACGACCCGGTGCCCGGTTACACCCCGGCGGACCCCTCCCAGGGCTACGGGTACGAGTACCAGCAGCAGGCCGGGTACACCTACCCGGGCATGCCGGTGCCAGCGGCGCCCAAGCAGCGCAACCCCGTGATGCTGTGGGGCGGGATCATCGGCGGCGTGCTGGCGATCGCCATCGTGGTCGGGCTGGTCGTCCTGCTCAAGAACGACCCCAAGCCCGCCCCGGGCCCGGGGCCGGTGGCCGACTCGGGCAACTCCAGCACCGTCTCGGGCGGCACCAGCGGGACCGTCACGCCGGACGACAACAACAACAAGACCAAGGCCACGTTCAACGTCGCCTGGTCCGCTCCGGCGCCCGCCAACACGGACGCCACCAACCAGATGCTCGGCATCTGGGGCACCGACAAGTACGCGGTGCGCGTCGACGGTGACGGCGTGAAGGCCTTCAACCTGACCGACGGCAAGCCCGCGTGGAACATCCCGGCCCCGGCCGGCAGCAAGGAACTGTGCAGCGCCTCGTACACCGCCAACTCCAAGAACATCGCGGCGGTCTCCTTCAACACCGGTGACAGCGACTGCTCCACGGTCGGCGCCGTCGACCTGTCCTCGGGCAAGCTGCTCTGGACGGTCAAGGCCACGGCCGACCGGTTGTCCCAGCCGACCCTGAGCGTGACCGACAACGTGGTCGTCGTCGGCGGCAACGCGGTCGCCGGGCTGAACGTCTCCAACGGCCAGCCGGCCTGGCAGTACCAGCCCCGCGACAAGGACTGCACGATGCGCGCCCGTGCGGCCGGCAACCAGATCGCGATCAGCGACCGGTGCTACATGACCAGCGGCCCGAAGTCGCAGCTGGTCATCGTGAACGCCGACACCGGCAAGCCCGTGAGCAGCCCGGTCACCCTGACCGGCAGCATCGAGGAGGTCGACTCGGTCATCCAGGACAAGCCGCTGGTCCTGCTGATCACCAACGGCCCGAACGGCGACTACATCCTGCCGTTCGACAAGGACAACAAGCCGGGCAACCAGATGTCCGTCAAGGAGCCCGGCTCGGACAGCCTGCGCCTGTCCGGCCAGGACAACGCCTTCACCCGCAACGTGGTCAGCGGCACCACGCTGTACGTCCAGGTCAACCCCACCAAGCCGGCCATCAACGCCTACGACCTGACCACCGGCAAGCGCCTGTGGGCGGCCAGCCCGGGCTCGGCCAGCGGCAGTGACATCCGGCTGGTCACCGGTACGGACAAGGACGGCAAGGTCCGCGCCATGGTGTCGCAGGGCTACGACAAGCCGGCCCGCCTGGTGACGCTCTCTCCGACCGACGGTTCGATGACCGACATCGGCACGGTCGCGAACCCGAACGGGAAGTACGACCTCGACATGAGCACCTCGGTGTACTACGTGTCGGACGACGGCAACGCGGTGTACGCCTTCCGCCGCTACACCGGCACCGACGGTCCGCTGACCAAGTGGAAGAAGTGACGTCGGGACACTGACGGCTCGTGGTGGGCGGGGCGGGCGCGGACTTCGGTCCGGGCCCGCCCCGCCTCCCGTTTTCCGGCCGGAGGGGTTGTCGGGCATGCGAGGATTCGGTCCATCAGCCTGACGAAGGAGTGCAGCGAGTGCCCGGCACCAACCTGACCCGCGAAGAGGCCCGTACCCGGGCCGACCTCATCCGGGTGGACGCGTACGACATCGAGCTCGACCTCGGCTCGGCCCGTGACGGCGGCACCTTCCGGTCCACGACCGTGGTCCGGTTCACCGCCACCACCCCCGGCGCCGACAGCTTCATCGACCTCGTCGCCCCCGGCGTCGAGGAGATCACCCTCAACGGCACGGCGCTCGACCCGGCGAGCTTCGCCGACAGCCGCATCCCGCTGCCCGGCCTGGCGGCCGAGAACGAGCTGCGGGTGGTCGCCAACTGCGCGTACAGCAACACCGGTGAGGGCCTGCACCGGTTCGTCGACCCGGTCGACGGCGAGACCTACCTGTACACCCAGTTCGAGGTGCCGGACGCCCGGCGGGTCTTCGCGAACTTCGAACAGCCGGACCTGAAGGCCACGTTCGCCTTCACCGTGACCGCCCCGACCGGCTGGGTCGTGGTCTCCAACTCGCCCACCCCCGAGCCGGTCGGCGAAGGCGCCACCCAGGTCTGGAAGTTCGAGCCGACCGGCCGGATCTCCAGCTACATCACCGCGCTCGTCGCCGGCCCGTACGTGGGGGTCTTCGACAGCTACGAGAAGGGCGAGCAGCGGGTGCCGCTGGGCGTCTACTGCCGCCCCTCGATGCGCGAGTACCTGGACGCCGAGGCGATCTTCGAGGTCACCAAGCAGGGCTTCGACTACTTCCAGGAGAAGTTCGACTACCCGTACCCGTTCGCCAAGTACGACCAGCTCTTCGTCCCGGAGTTCAACGCCGGCGCGATGGAGAACGCGGGCGCCGTCACCCTGCGCGACCAGTACGTGTTCCGTTCCAAGGTCACCGACGCCGCGTACGAGGCGCGCGCCGCGACGATCCTGCACGAGCTCGCCCACATGTGGTTCGGCGACCTCGTCACCATGGAGTGGTGGAACGACCTCTGGCTCAACGAGTCCTTCGCGACCTTCGCCGAGGCCGTCTGCCAGGCGGAGGCCCCCGGCTCCAAGTGGCCGCAGTCCTGGACCACGTTCGCCAACCAGATGAAGACCTGGGCCTACCGGCAGGACCAGCTGCCGTCCACCCACCCGATCATGGCGGACATCAACGACCTGGAGGACGTCCAGGTCAACTTCGACGGCATCACCTACGCCAAGGGCGCCTCGGTGCTCAAGCAGCTGGTGGCGTACGTCGGCCAGGACGCCTTCTTCGAGGGCGTGCGCGCCTACTTCAAGCGCCACGCGTGGGGCAACACGCGGCTGAGCGACCTGCTCGGCGCCCTGGAGGAGGCCAGCGGACGCGACCTGAAGGCCTGGTCCAAGGCCTGGCTGGAGACCGCGGGCATCAACGTGCTGCGGCCGTCCATCGCGCTGAACACGGACGGTGAGATCGAGTCCTTCGCCGTCCTCCAGGAGGCGCCCGCGCTGCCGGCCGGCGCCAAGGGCGAGGCCGTGCTGCGGCCGCACCGGATCGCGATCGGCCTGTACGAGCTGGTCGACGGTTCGCTGGTGCGCACCGACCGGATCGAGCTGGACCTCGACGGCGCGCGCACCGAGGTGCCCGAGCTGGTCGGGCGCCACCGGCCGGCCGTCGTGCTGCTGAACGACGACGACCTGTCGTATGCCAAGATCCGCCTCGACGAGGACTCGCTGGCCGTCGTCACCGAGAACCTCGGCGGCTTCACCGAGTCGCTGCCGCGCGCGCTGTGCTGGGCCTCCGCCTGGGACATGACCCGCGACGGCGAGCTGGCCGCCCGCGACTACCTGTCGCTGGCGCTGTCCGGCATCGGACGGGAGACCGACATCGGCGTCGTGCAGTCCGTGCAGCGCCAGGTCAAGCTGGCCCTGGACGCCTACACCGACCCGGACTGGCGCGAGCAGGGCCTCGCCCGCTGGGCCACCGCCGCCGAGGAGCACCTGCGCGCCGCCGAGCCCGGCAGCGACCACCAGCTGGCCTGGGCCCGCACCCTCGCCGCGGTCGCCCGCACGGACGGTCAGCTGAACCTGCTGGCCGGGCTGCTGGACGGATCGGTGGAGATCAAGGGCCTGGCCGTGGACACCGAGCTGCGCTGGACGCTGCTGTCCCGGCTCTCCGCCACCGGCCGCGCCGACGAGGCCGCAGTCGTCGCGGAGCTGGAGCGGGACAACACCGCGGCCGGCCAGGAGCACGCGGCCACCTGCCGCGCCTCCCGCCCGACCGCGGAGGCGAAGGCGCAGGCCTGGGCCTCGGTGGTGGAGTCCGACAAGCTGACCAACTACGTGCAGGAGGCCGTGATCGCCGGCTTCCAGCAGTCGGACCAGCGGGAGCTGCTGGCGCCGTACGCGGAGAAGTACTTCGCCGTGGTGAAGCACATCTGGGAGACCCGCAGCCACGAGATCTCGCAGCAGATCATCGTCGGGCTGTACCCGGCGCTCCAGGTCTCCGAGGCGACGCTGGCCGCCACGGACGCCTGGCTGGCCTCGGCCGAGCCGGCGCCGGCGCTGCGGCGCCAGGTGGTCGAGGCCCGGGCCGGGGTCGAGCGGGCGCTCAAGGCCCAGGTGGTCGACAGGGCCGCCGGGGCGCGCTGACCGCTCCGTCGAGGGCGCGGAGCTGAATGCCCGAAGGGGCGCCGGATCGTCCGGCGCCCCTTCGGGGTTGTGCGGGTCCTTGGTGGACGTCGAGTCCGGTGGACGCGGCGTTACTTCTTCTTCTTGCCGTACGGCATGGCCGCCAGGGCCGCGATGATCGCGAACGCGGCGAGCGGGATCACCACGTACAGGCCGACGGTCTGGCCGACGCTCAGGCCGGTACCCGGGTCGTCACCGTCGTCCCTGGTGAGGGCCATGGCGGGCGACGACAGCAGCATCATCAGCGTGACCGTTGCGGAGACCGCGCCGGCTCGCAAAGCGTTCCTCTTGTCCACGTTTCCAACTTACCCGCCACTTACCGGAGGGCGCGCGTCGGGGTGGGGCTGTCCGTTCCGGTCACGGGTTCCGGCTACCGGTTCCGTGGGGGTTGGGCGGGGCCAGGAGGTGGGCGAGGAGGCGGGCGGCGGGGGCCGCGGCGAGGCGGTCGAGGGTGACCGGGGCACCCGTGCCGTCGGCCACCGGGAGGCGCCAGTTCGGGTACTGGTCCCAGGTGCCGGGCAGGTTCTGCGGGCGCGGGTCGCCGACCAGGTCCGGCAGCCAGACGCCGACCAGCTCCGCCGGGGTGGAGCGGAGGAAGCGGTAGAGCACCGGCATCGACAGCGGCTCGTCGGGGGCGAGCAGCCCCCGGCTGGTCAGTTCGGCCCGCCAGTCGGCCAGCTCGGCGGCCGCCTCCTGCTGCTCCTCCCCCAGCGGACGCGCCAGCAGGCCGAGGCGGTGCCGCAGCTCGACGTGCTCGCCGGAGAGCCGGGCCGCGGTGCTGGGCAGGTCGTGGGTGGTGAGGGTGGCCAGGCAGCCGGGGCGCCAGCGTTCGGGGGGCAGGATGCCGCCGTCGGCCTGCCAGTCCCGTTCGAACCAGAGCACGGAGGTGCCGAGGATGCCCCGGTCCGCCAGCTCCTCCCGTACGCCCGGCTCGACCGTGCCCAGGTCCTCGCCGATCACCGCCGTACCGGCTCGGTGGGCCTCCAGGGCGAGCACGCCGAGCATCGCCTCGGCGTCGTAGCGGACGTAGGCGCCCTCGGTGGGAGGGTGGCCGTTGGGGACCCACCAGAGGCGGAAGAGGCCCATCACGTGGTCGATGCGCAGGGCCCCGGCGTGGCGCGTGACCGCCCGGAGCAGCTCCGCGTACGGGGCGTAGCCGGCCGCGGCGAGCGCGTCCGGGCGCCAGGGCGGCAGGCCCCAGTCCTGGCCGTGGGCGTTGAAGGCGTCCGGCGGGGCGCCGACCGAGATGCCGCCGGCCAGGACGTCCTGGAGCGCCCAGGCGTCGGCGCCGTCCGGGTGGACGCCGACGGCGAGGTCGTGGATCAGACCGACCGGCATGCCGGCCTCGCGGGCGCTGCGCTGGGCGTCGGCGAGCTGCTGGTCGACCTGCCAGGCGAGCCAGCGGTGGAACTCGACCCGGGCTTCGAGTTCCTTGGCGGCCTGTTCGATCTGTGGGCCGTTCGGGTGACGCAGGCCCTTGGGCCAGTGGTGCCAGTCCGCGCCGTGGGCCTCGGCCAGGGCGTTCCAGAGGGCGTGCCGGCGCAGCCACTCGCCCTCGCGGCGCTGGAACGCCTCGTAGGCCGCCTGGCGGCCGGGGCCGCGCGGGACCTCGTGGAGGATCTCCAGGGCCTCGTGCTTGAGCTCCCAGACGGCGTCGCGGTCGACCAGGCCGTCGTGGGCGAGCACCTCCTGGCGCAGCCGCGCGGCCCGGCGGGTGAGGTCCTCCGCCTCCGTCCGCTGTTCCGCCGTCAGGTAGGCGTACTCGGGGACGGCCTCGATCCGCAGGTGCACCGGGTCGGCGAAGCGGCGGGAGGACGGGCGGTACGGGGACGGGTCGGAGGGGGTGCCGGGCGTCGCGGGCAGTCCTCGGTGCAGCGGGTTGATCTGCACGAAGCCCGCGCCGAGGCCGGTGCCCGCCCACTGGGCGAGTTCGGCGAGGTCGCCGAGGTCGCCCATGCCCCAGGAGCGTTCGGAGAGGACGGAGTACAGCTGGGCAAGGAACCCCCAGCTGCGGCCGGGGAGTTGGGGCAGCTGCTGGGGGGCGACGATCAGCGGTGCCTGTTCCTTCCTGCTGTTGCTCTCCGCCTTGAGGGTGTGCCGCCCGAGCGGCAGGTCGGCGGGCAGCCAGTGGGAGTGGCCGCGCGGCAGCTCCCAACTGCCGCCGTCCTCCAGCTCGACGTGCAGCCAGGCGTCGGCCGGCACGTCCAGCGCGGTGCGCCGCCCCTGCCGGGCCACCACGCAGGGAGGCAGCAACTTGTCCTGCTGCTCGGAACGGTGACGCTCCAGCGCCTCCCGCACCTCCTCCGGCGACCCCGCCGCCACCCCCAGCGCCCCCAGCACCGCCACCAGCGTCCGCGCCCCCACCGCCTGCCCGCCCGGCCCCGGGTACCGGGCGTCCACCCCGTACGCCTGCGCCAGCGCCACCAGTTCGGCCGGCGGTGGCGGCGCGTCCTGCGCCGGCACCTTCAGCCCGTCGGCTCCGTCACTGTCGTGGTAAGCGGCCACTCGCGGCTCCCTGCGATGTCTCGGCAACGCCCGGTCAGGACTCCCAAGTCCTACCCGCGTGACGGGGTGATGACGCTGCGCGACACGGGCGCGCGGGGTGGAACGACGGAGGCTCGCGAGGGCGGCGGTGCGAAAAGTGATGGATGGTCAGTAAAATCGGATATTTCATCGCAAATTAGGCATAGCCGTCGGTGACGTTGACACCGGGTTGGGTAGCTGGTGGGGTTGCTCGCGTTGTGGTCCAGGCCTGGCGAGGAGGCCCCTGTGCAAGCCCGTGTGTCCGTTGTGGCCGGGCGGCGGCTGCGGCAGCAGTTGGAGCAGACTCCGGCGCTGCGCGAGGTGCTGCACCATCCGGCTGCGCTGGCGGCGCGGCGGGCGACGGCGCGGACGTGCCGTCAGCTGGCGCCGCGGACCGCGGACCGGATGATCGCCGACCTGAAGGGGACGGAGCCGCTGTTGGCGTCGGTGCGGGCGGAGCGTGCGGCCGGGCGGCCGGGGCGGCGGGCGATGCAGATCGCGGCCGGGGTGGTGACCGCGGCGGTGGTCGGCGGGCTGCTGGCCGGGCCGCTGCCGTCGACGGCGTACGCCGCGACGCCCGGGCCGGACGTGGTGAGCACCGCGCCGCAGACGCCGCTGGGCAGCGTGACCAACCCTCAGGTGTTCCCGCACCCGCAGGAGCAGACCGTGGCGGGCAAGCCGGTCACCGTGCCGACCGCCGTGACGCTGGTGACCGCGCCGAAGGTCGACCGTGGCGCGGTGGACGCCGTCCGCGAGGTGCTGACCATCGCCGGGGCCACCGACGTGACCCCGCAGGCGGACGGTGGGACGCCGGCCGCCGGCTCGCTGGTGGTGTACGTCGGGGGGCCCGCCGAGGGCGCCGAGGGCGAGGTGGACCGGACGCTGCGCCAGCTGGCCGCCGCGGCCGGCGGCAAGGACGGCTCCGCGCCCTCCACCGCGGGCATGCCGCCCGGCGGCTACGTGCTGTCGACCGGTCAGCTGCCCGCCCAGGGCGGCGGGACGTACGGCGCGGTGGTGCTGGCGGGCGTGGACGCGGCCGGCACCTTCTACGCCGCGCAGAGCCTGCGCCAGCTGCTCGCCGCCGTACCGGCCGGGCAGGCCCAGGGGCCGGGCGCGGCCGGGCTCGGTCTGCCCGGGATCACGCTGCGGGACTGGCCGAGCGGCGCAGCGGTACGCGGCACCGCGGAGGCGTTCTACGGCACTCCGTGGACCGCCCAGCAGCGGCTCGACCAAGTGGACTTCCTGGGCCGCTCCAAGCAGAACTTCTACCTGTACGCCCCGGGCGACGACCCGTTCCGGCTCAACCGCTGGCGCGACGCCTACCCCGCCGACCAGCAGTCCGACCTGCGCGAACTGGGCGACCGGGCCCGGCAGAACCACGTCACCCTCGGCTACGCGATCGACCCCGGGCAGTCCCTCTGCTTCACCGACGACGACGACGTCGACGCGCTGGTCAAGAAGCTGGACGGGCTGCGCAAGCTGGGCTTCACCGCGTTCCAGCTGCAGTTCCTGGACGTCAGCTACGACGAGTGGCACTGCAGCGACGACCGCGCCAAGTACGGCACCGGCCCGGCCGCCGCCGCCAAGGCCCAGGCCGCGCTGGTCAAGAAGGTGCAGGACCGGCTGATCGCGAAGAACCCGGGCCTGGCGCCGCTGTCCGTCGTCCCGACCGAGTACCACAAGCAGGGCTCCACGCCGTACCGCAAGGCGCTGGCCGACGCTCTGCCGGGCGGCGTGCAGGTGGCCTGGAGCGGTGGCGGGGTGATCCCGGAGAAGATCACCGGCGCCCAGACCTCGGACACCGGCACCCTGTACGGGCACCCGCTGGTCACCATGGACAACTACCCGGTCAACGACGCCAGCCCGGACCGGCTCTTCCTCGGCGCCTACACCGGTCGCGACCCGGAGGTGGCCACCCGTTCGGCGGTGCTGCTGACCGGTGCGATGCAGCAGCCGGTGGCCTCCCGGATAGCGCTCGCCACGGCCGGCGACTTCGCCTGGAACCCGGCCGGCTACAAGCCCGACGAGTCCTGGCAGGCCGCGGTGCGCTCGCTGGCCGGGCCGACCGGCGCCGCCGCCACGCCCGCCGGCTCGGCGCTGTCCGCCGTCACCGCGCTGGCCGGGAACAGCACCTCCTCGCCGCTGTCCAAGCAGGAGTCCGGCTACCTTCAACCGCTGCTGGACCAGTTCTGGGCCAACGCCGAGCCCACCTCCGGCGCGGCCCCCGACCTCAACAAGCTGATAGCGGCGGCGGCCCCGCTACGGGACGCCTTCACCGCGATGGCGGGCGCCCAGCAGACCCTGGCCGGCACCCAGGCCACCGCCCAGCTGGCCGCCGAGGCCGACCCCTGGCTGGGCCCGCTGCGCGACTACGGGCTGGCCGGGCAGGCCGCGCTGGACATGCTGCTGGCCCAGCACGGCGGCGACGGCACGGCGGCCTGGAAGGCCCGGGTGCAGCTCAACCGGCTGCGCGCGCAGCTCGCCCAGGCTCCGGCGACCATCGGCTCGGGCGTGCTCGGCCCGTTCCTGGACCGCGCCGTGCGCGCCGCCGACAACTGGTCCGGCGTGGTCAGCGGCGGGGTCACCCCGACCACCAGCATGGGCACCGCGCACGACCACATGCCCGGACTGATGGTCGACGGCCAGGCCGACACCTTCTACTGGAGCTCCGCTCCCCCGCAGGCCGGCGACTCGGTCGGCGTCGACCTCGGCGCGGGCCGGCCGATCACCGGCGTCACCGTGCTGATGGGCGGCTGGGGCGACGGCCCGGACGCCCAGAACGCCGTGGACGACTACATCCGCGACGGCGTGCTGGAGTACAGCACCGGTGAGGGCGGCTGGAAGCAGCTCGCGGTGGTGAAGAACCAGAAGACGGTCGGCGCCCAGCTGCCGGTCGGCACCGTGGTGCGGGCGGTGCGGCTGCGGGCCACCACCGCGCAGAAGACCGCCGTCGCGGTGCGCGAGTTCACCGTGACCGCCCCGGACGAGTCCCCGGCCAGCGTCTCCGGCGGGCCGGCCGCGCTGCCCGGCTCCTCGGCCGCGGCCGTGCTGGACGGCAACCCGGACACCGCGTACCGGGCCGCCAAGGCGCCCACCGCGCTGGACGAGCCGCTCGTCGTCGAACTCGGCAGCGCCCGTCCGCTGGACCGGCTCACCGTGCTGACCGATCCGAACGTGCGCGCCACCGCCACCGTCGCGGTGCGCCGCTCCGACGGCAGCTGGGTGGACATCGGCACCGTGCAGCCCGGCTACAACGAGCTGCCGGCCGGCGGGCAGGCCGCCGACGCGTTCCGGCTGACCTGGAAGCCGGGCGGCGACCCGCCGGTGGTCAACCAGGTGATCCCCTGGTACGCGGACTCCCCGGCGGCCCGGCTGAGCCTCACCGACCCGGCCCTGGACGTGGTCACCGGCGCCGCCGCGCCCGCCAAGACCCAGGCCACCGTCGAGGCCGGCCGCCCGGAGGGCACCACCGGCGAGCTGCGCACCGAGGTGCCGGCCGCCGCCAAGGGCCTGACCGTCACCCCGTCCGGCGCGGTGACCGTGCCGCGCGGCGGCCGGGTGGGCGTGCCGCTGCTGGTCAGCGCCGCGGCCGGGACGCCGTCCGGGACGTACCAGGTGCCGGTGTCGTACGTGGCGGGCGGCACCACCGTGAAGCAGGTGCTGCAGGTGCACGTGGTGCCGCCGACCGGCGGGCCGGACCTGGCGGTCGGCGCGCAGGCGAGCTCCTCGGGCGACGAGACGCCGGACTTCCCGGCCTCGGCGGTCGCCGACGGCGACCCGAAGACCCGCTGGTCCTCGCCGGCCAAGGACGACGCCTGGGTGCAGCTGGCGCTGCCGCAGGCAGCCCACCTGGGGGCGGCGGTGCTGCACTGGCAGTCCGCGTACGCCTCCTCGTACAAGATCCAGGTCTCGGCGGACGGCAGCAGCTGGACGGACGCGGCGACGGTGGACAACGGCAGGGGCGGCGACGAGACGGTGCGCTTCGACGCGCCGAACGTCCGGTACGTCCGGATGCAGGGCGTGGCGCGGGCCACCAAGTTCGGCTACTCGCTGTACGGCATCGAGCTGTACGCCGTCACGGCTCCGGCTGCCCCGCCGCAGCCGCCGGCCAACCCGTCGGGGCAGCCGGTGGCGCCTGGGGCACCGGTCGCGCCGGTCCCGCCGCCGGCGACGAAGCCGTAGCGGAAGCGGTAGCGGTAGTCGTGGTCGTAGGAGGCGAGTCGGCTCCCGGCAGGGGCAGGACAAGCGGCGGGCCGCCGGCTCCCCTTCGCGGGGGGCGCGGCGGCCCATGAGGCGCGTACCGGCGATGTGACGGGCGGGCCCTTTGTGTCGCTTCGGTCAGGCGGAGAGCGGTTCGGGCTGCTCGCCGCGGCGGACGGGGGCGGGGTGGGCGGCGTGCGCCCGGCCTATCGGGACGGAGTGGGTCGGCTCGGTATGGTCGTGGTGCTCGTACTCGCCCCACTGCGGGGCGCGCAGCTGGTCACCGCCGCCGTACGGCTCCAGGTAGGGCCGCCAGCGCGGGTCCTTGATCCCGGTGCCGATGATCCGCCAGGCGAGGCCGCTGGGCGGGGCGGGTGGTCGTTTCATCCGCCAGCCGAGTTCGGTGAGGTGGCGGTCGGCCTTGGTGTGGTTGCAGCGGCGGCAGGCCGCCACCACGTTGTCCCACCGGTGCTGGCCGCCCCGGCTGCGCGGGATGACGTGGTCGACGCTGGTGGCGGCGGCCCCGCAGTAGACGCAGCGGCCGTGGTCGCGGGCGAACAGCGCCCGGCGGGTGAGCGGGACGGGCCCGCAGAACGGGACCCGGACGAAGCGGGTCAGACGGACGACGGACGGCGCCGGTAGGGCGCTGGTGGCGCTGTGCAGAGTGACTCCCGTGTCCTCCAGGCTGACCGCCTTGTGGTTGAGGACCAGGATGAGTGCGCGGCGCATCGATACGACGCCGAGTGGCTCGTAGGACGCGTTGAGGACCAGGACATGCGGCACGGATGCCTCCTTGGACGCCTGCGGCGCGTGGCTCGCGCCGGGACGAGCGGTTGGATCGCGCAACGAGTGCGCGATCTCCCCCAGTGTCGCCTTACGCATTCGTACGGCGCCACCACTCCTGTGTAACGGACCTGATGTGAACTCCGGGTGTGGTGTCTGTCATAGCCGGTATGCCCGGGGGAAGGTCCGGTTTCACCCGGGTGCCGCCGGGGCGGGGCGCGCGGGCCGGGTGGGGAGCGCGGCTCGGCCGGTCGGAGCAGCCCGCTGGGCCGTACGGCGGCGGGGCGGCGGCCGTTCGGGGTGGCGGGGCCGGTGGTGCGGGGGTGGTGCCGGGGCGGGCCCGGGGAGGGCCCGAGGGGAGCGCACCGGGGCGTTGACGGGGCGTCCGCGGTGCGCCGTGCGCCCGCCGGCCGGTCCTGACAGGCGTTCGGCGCGGATAGGCTAGCCAGCACGGTCCGCGGGCCGCTTGCGCGGCGCGGGCCGGTCACGCCCCCAGCAAGGAAGGTCCCGCACGTGTTCCGCTCCGGCGCCACCGGTCCGATCGACGCGTCCTCGACGCTCTCCACCCCGACGCCGGCCCCCTCCCCCACCGCGTCCCCCACCGCGCCGGAGCTGCCGCAGCTGCGGATCCCCACCAGCGCGCAGGAGGTCACCGACACCACCAAGCAGGCGGCCAGCTGGTTCGACACCCACTGGCAGAGCTGGCTGGCGGGCGGCCTGCAGATCGTCCTGATCATCGTGCTGGCGCTGGTGCTGCGGGTCGTGGTGAGCAAGCTCATCACCCAGTTGATAGCGCGGATGGCGCGCAGTCACGACCACCACGAGGAGAGCCGGCTCGGCGGGCTGCTGGCCAACCACGGGGTGGTGAACCCGGAACGGCGCCAGCAGCGCTCGGAGGCGATCGGCTCGGTGCTGCGCAGCATGGCGTCCTTCACCATCCTGGGCACGGCGGCGCTGATGGTGCTCTCCGCACTCGGGATGAACCTGGCGCCGCTGCTGGCGAGCGCCGGTGTGGCCGGTGTGGCGATCGGTTTCGGCGCCCGCAACCTGGTCACGGACTTCCTCTCCGGAGTCTTCATGATCATGGAGGACCAGTACGGCGTCGGCGACGAGATCGACACCGGGGTGGCCACCGGCACGGTACTGGAGGTCGGGCTGCGGGTGACCAAGCTGCGCGGGGCCAACGGCGAGATCTGGTACATCCGCAACGGCGAGGTGAAGCGGATCGCCAACATGAGCCAGGGCTGGGCGACCGCCTCGGTGGACGTGCAGGTCGGGTACAAGGAGGACCTCCAGCGGGTCGAGGACCTGATCCAGGAGACCGCCGAGGGGTTGTCCAAGGAGGCGCCGTACGACGAGCTGGTCTGGGCGCCGGTGTCGATCCTGGGCGTGGAGTCGGTGGCGGCGGACTCGGTGATGGTGCGGGTCGAGGCCCGGACCGCGCCGGGCAAGGCGCCGGTGGTCTCCCGGGCCCTGCGCCAGCGGCTGAAGACGGCCTTCGACCAGGCCGGGATCAAGGTCAAGGAGGAGGCCCCGGCGGCGGCCACCGGGGTGTCGATCACTTCGGTGGAGCCCGCGCCGCCCTCCGCCCTGTCCGACCCGACCTCGCCCCGCTACCGGGCGACCGAGCCGATCCCGCTGCCCAAGCCCCCGACGGACGACCCGACGACGATCGCGAAGCCGTAGCGGTTCCGTCGCCCGAGAGCCCCGCTCCCACTCCGGTGGGGCGGGGCTCTCGGCTTTCCCCGGGGGCGGTCCCGCGCCCCGGTGGCGGTCCGGCGGCCGGTAACGCTTCGGCATCTGCCGCGCGACCGGCCATTGACACCCCGCTGACGCGGACCGTACGGTCCTCCAAGCGACTGGAAAGTTTCCTAACAGTTCACGTCGATCGGTGGGAAGGGGAGGATTCCGGCCATGACCAAGAGCACCGCCAAGGCTCCCCGCGCCGGCACCCCCAGCCTGTTGCGCGCCATCAACGACCGCGCCGCCCTCGAACTCCTGCTGGAGAACGGCCCGCTCTCCCGCACCCAGATCGGCGCCCTGACCGGGCTGTCCAAGCCCACCGCCTCCCAGTTGCTGTCCCGACTGGAGGAGGCCGGGCTGGTCCTGCCGGTCGGCACCACCGAGGGCGGGCCGGGCCCCAACGCGCAGCTGTACCAGGTGAATCCGGCCGCCGGGTACGTCGCCGGGCTGGACGTCACCAACAGCGGGATCAGAGTCGCCGTCGCCGACATCACCGGCAGCACGCTGGCCGAGCACAGCGTGTCCACCAGAGGCGTCCCGGCCGCCGGGACCGTGCCGGGGGTGGCCGCGGCCGTCGCCGAGGCGGTCCGCGCCGCCGGGCTGCCCCGGGGGAGCCTGCGCACCGTCGCGATCGGCGTCGGCGGCGCCCCCGACCCGGTCACCGGCAAGCTGCACTACGCCTCCCACCTGCCCGGTTGGCACTCGCCCCGGCTGGTGGCCGAGCTGACCGAGGCGATCGGCGCGCCGGTGTCGATCGAGAACGACGTGAACCTGGCCGCGGTCGCCGAGCAGGCCTCGGGCGCGGCGGCCGGGTTCGAGGACTTCGTCCTGCTCTGGGCCGGGGCCGGCGTCGGCGCCGCGATCGTCCTCGCCGGGCGGCTGCACCGCGGCTTCACCGGCGGCGCCGGTGAGGTCGGCTACATGCCAGTGCCCGGCTCACCGGTCGAGTGGGACGCCCGCCGCCGCAAGTTCGGCGGCTTCCAGGCCCAGGTCGGCGCACCCGCCGTCCGGGCCCTGGCGCGCGAGCACGGGCTCGGCGCGCCCAGCGCGGAGGAGTCGATCGCCAAGGCCCTGGAGACCCCGGGCGCCGGTGACGCCTTCCTCACCGAACTGGCCGGACGGCTCGCCGTCGGGTTGTCCGTGATCGTCGCCGTGGTCGACCCCCAGCTGGTGGTCCTCTCCGGCGCGGTGCCGAGTGCCGGCGGCGAACGCCTGCGCGCGCTCGTCGAGGACGAACTCGCCCGGATCTGCCTCGCCCGTCCGGAGATCCGCAGCAGTGCCCTGCCCGGCTCGCCCGTCCTGCTCGGCGCGCTGCAGCGCGCCCTCTCGGACGCCCGCGAGGCGGTCTTCTCCACCCACTGACCCACCCACCGCGCTCCACCCACCGACGCTCCCCCTGTCACCTCAGTTCACCTGCACCCACCTCTCCCCGATCCCCTACGCGGGCCCCGAGGCAATGACGCCTGCCCGCGCACCCCCAGGAGGACCTCGAAGTGCACGCCACCACCTCCCGCGGAGGCCGCCACGCGATGGCCGCCGTCGCCGGCACCGCCGTCCTGGCCCTGTTCGCCTCCGCCTGCACCGGTTCCAGCGAGTCGGGCGGCAGCGACGACTCCGCCGGCGGCAAGGACGTCACCATCAGCTTCTGGCACGGCTGGAGCCAGGACAGCGAGGTGAAGGCGATCAACGACACCATCGCCGCCTTCGAGAAGGCCCACCCCAACATCCACGTCAAGCCGGTGGGCAACGTCGCGGACGACAAGGTCAACCAGGCCCTGCGGGCCGGCGGCGACGACGCCCCGGACGTGGTGTCCTCCTTCACCACCAACAACGTCGGCATGTTCTGCTCGACCAAGGCCTTCATCGACCTCAAGCCCCTGCTGCAGAAGAGCGGCATCGACGCGGCCAGGACCTTCCCGGCCGCGATGCTCGACTACACCCGGTTCCAGGGCAACCAGTGCTCGCTGCCGCTGCTCGGCGACGCCTACGGCCTCTACTACAACAAGAAGGCCTTCGCCGCGGCGGGCATCACCGCCCCGCCCAAGACCTTCAGCGAGTTCGCGGCGGACGCCAAGGCGCTGACCGTCGCCGACGGCGACTCGTACAAGCAGCTCGGCTTCATGCCGCTGTACCACGGCTACGAGTCCACCACCGAACACTTCCTCGGCCAGTACGGCGCCACCTACTTCGGCGCGGACGGCAAGTCGAACCTCGCCACCGACCCCAAGGTCGCGGCGATGCTCAGCTGGCAGAAGGGCATGGTCGACCAGCTCGGCGGCTACGCCAAGCTGGACAAGTACCGCGCCACCTTCGGCGAGGAGTTCAGCGCCAAGAACCCCTTCCAGACCGGCCAGGTCGCGATGGCCATCGACGGCGAGTGGCGCACCGCCTCGCTCGCCGAGAACAAGCCCGACTTCGACTGGGCCACCGCGCCGTTCCCCGTCCCGGACGACCAGGCCGCCACCTACGGCCGCGGCTACCAGACCGGCACCATCGTCGGCATCGCCAGCACCAGCAGGAAGCAGGCCGCGGCCTGGGAGTTCGTCAAGTTCCTGACCACCGACACCGACGCGGTGGTCACCTTCGCCAACGCGATCCACAACGTGCCCAGCACCTTCGACGCGCTCGACTCGCCGAAGCTGGTCAGCGACCCCAACTTCAAGACCTTCCTGGACGTCGCCAAGAACCCGAACTCGGGCACCACCCCGGCGAGCGTCAACGGCGGCGGGTACATCGTCTCCCTGCAGAACCTCGGCTACGACGTCGAGTCCGGCAAGCAGACCGACATACCGGCGGGCCTCGCCGCCACGGCCAGGCAGATCGACACCGACATCGCCCAGGCGAAGTAGCGGGAACGGTCCACGGAGCTCCCCATGTCACTCGCGTTCGGCACCCGCAGGGGCAGTGGGGCGACCGACCCGGCGGCGCCCTCCACGCAGCACCCGCTGCGCCGGAAGCGCCGCCGGGAGACGGCCCGCACCCTCGCCTTCCTCTCCCCCTGGCTGATCGGGTTCAGCGTCTTCTTCGTCTACCCGCTGGTCTCCACCGCCTACTTCTCCTTCACCCAGTACAACGGCTTCGGCGCCCCGGCCTTCAACGGCCTGAAGAACTGGGACTACGTCCTCGACCAGCTGCCGACCTTCTGGCAGGGCCTGCGCAACACCCTGTGGCTGGTCCTGATCATGGTGACCCTGCGGGTCGCCTTCGGCCTCGGCATCGGACTGCTCATCACCAAGGTCAAGACCGGCGCCGGCTTCTTCCGCACCGTCTTCTACCTGCCCTACCTGGCCCCGCCGGTGGCCGCCACGGTGGCCTTCGCCTTCCTGCTCAACCCCGGCACCGGCCCGCTCAACCACCTGCTCGGCGAGCTCGGTCTGCCGC
The DNA here is from genome assembly GCF_044329365.1 of Kitasatospora sp. NPDC017646. Taxonomy (NCBI): domain Bacteria; kingdom Bacillati; phylum Actinomycetota; class Actinomycetes; order Kitasatosporales; family Streptomycetaceae; genus Kitasatospora; species Kitasatospora sp. NPDC017646. The sequence goes on from NZ_JBIRJC010000007.1 coordinate 249,246, forward strand.
AGCCCGGCTGGTTCGCCGACCCGAACTGGTCCAAGCCCGCGCTCACCCTGCTCGCCATGTGGGGCATCGGCGACCTGATGGTCATCTTCATGGCCTCGCTGCTGGACGTCCCCAAGGAGCAGTACGAGGCGGCCGAACTGGACGGCGCCGGCCCGTTCCAGAAGTTCCGGTACGTCACGCTGCCGAACATCTCGCCGATCATCATGTTCGCGGTGGTCACCGGGGTCATCCAGACCATGCAGTACTACACCCAGGCGATCGTCGCCGGGAAGGTCGCCAGCGGCATCGCGGGCAACTCCGGCCAGCAGTTCGAGCCCGGTTTCCCCCAGGGCTCCACCTGGACCCTGCCGCAGATGGTCTACAACCTCGGCTTCCAGCGCTTCAACTACGGCGCGGCCTGCGTCGTCGCCCTGGTGCTGTTCGCCATCTCCATGGCCGTCACCTCGATCCTTCTCCGCCGCAAGTCCGGCTTCATGGCGAGCGACGACTAGCGGCCCCTGAGGACTCCACCATGACTCTCAGCTCCACTCCCACGCTCACCGGGGCAACGGCGCCCTCCCGCACCGGCACCGCCGCCGCCCGGGCCGCCCGGCGCCGCGCGCTGCTCAACTGGGTGGCCGTGCACTCACTGGCCATCGCCGCCGCGCTGTTCTTCCTGCTGCCCTTCGTCTTCGTCTTCCTCACCTCGGTGATGGACGACCAGCAGGCGCTCACCACCGACTACTGGCCCACCTCCTGGAACTGGGGCAACTACGGGAAGGTCTGGGACACCCCCGGCTTCCTCACCTGGTGGCGCAACACCCTGGTGTACGCCGGCGCCGGCACCCTGCTCACCGTCGTCTCCAGCCTGCCCGTCGCCTACGCGCTCGCCAAGTTCCGCTTCCGCGGCCGCAACCTGGCGCTGATGGCGGTCATCGCGATGATGATGCTGCCCCCGCAGGTCACCGTCATCCCGATGTACCTGTTCTGGGCCAAGCAGATGGGCCTCGGCGGCTCGCTCTGGCCGCTGATCATCCCGATGGCCTTCGGCGACGCGTTCTCGATCTTCCTGCTGCGCCAGTTCCTGATGACCATCCCCAAGGAGTACATCGAAGCCGCCCGGATCGACGGCTGCGGCGACCTGCGCACCCTGCTGCGGGTCGTCCTGCCGATGGCCAAACCGGCCATCGCCGCCGTCGCCCTGTTCCAGTTCTTCTACTGCTGGAACGACTACTTCGGCCCGCAGATCTACGCCAGCAACAACCACGAGGCCTGGACGCTCAGTTACGGCCTGGAGTCGTTCAAGGCCGCCCACCACACCAACTGGAACCTCACCATGGCCGCCACCCTGCTGGTGATGGCCCCGGTGATCGTCCTCTTCTTCTTCGCACAGAAGGCCTTCATCGAAGGCGTGACACTGACAGGGGTCAAGGGCTGATGGCCGTCACACTCGAGTCCGGTACTTCCTCGCTCAAGCTGGCCGTCGTCGGCGGCGGTTCGACGTACACCCCCGAACTGATCGACGGCTTCGCCCGGCTGCGCGACACCCTGCCGATCGGCGAACTGGTGCTGATCGACCCGGCCGCCGAGCGGCTGGAGCTGATCGGCGGCCTCGCCCGGCGGATCTTCGCCAAGCAGGGGCACCCAGCCACGGTGTCGGTGACCACCGACCTGACGGCGGGCGTCGCGGACGCCGACGCCGTACTGCTCCAGCTGCGGATCGGCGGACAGGCCGCGCGCAACCAGGACGAGACCTGGCCGCTGGAGTGCGGCTGCGTCGGCCAGGAGACCACCGGCGCGGGCGGGCTCGCCAAGGCGCTGCGCACCGTGCCGGTCGTCCTCGACATCGCCGAGCAGGTCCGCCGGACCAACCCGGACGCCTGGATCGTCGACTTCACCAACCCGGTCGGCATCGTCACCCGGGCCCTGCAGCTCGCCGGCCACAAGTCCGTCGGGCTGTGCAACGTCGCGATCGGCTTCCAGCGCAAGTTCGCGGCCCACCTGGGGGTGGCCCCGGAGCTGGTCCGGCTGGACCACGTCGGCCTCAACCACCTCACCTGGGAGCGCGGGGTGACCCTGCTGGACGCGCCGGGTGCCGTGAGCGGGCGGGAGGTGCTGCCCTCGCTGCTCAACGACTTCGGCAAGGAGATCGCCGACGACCTGCACCTGCCGCAGGCCTTCGTCCGGCGGCTCGGCGTGGTGCCCTCGTACTACCTGCGGTACTTCTACCAGCACGACGCGGTGGTCGGGGAACTCAGGGCCCAGGGCTCGCGGGCAGCGCAGGTCGCCGAGATCGAGCGGCAGCTGCTGGAGCTGTACGCCGACCCCGCGCTGGACACCAAGCCCGAGCTGCTCGGCAAGCGCGGCGGCGCCTTCTACTCGGAGGCCGCCGTGCAGCTGATCTCGGCGCTGCTGGGCACCGGCGGCGGGACGTCCGTCCAGGTGGTCAACACCCGCAACGACGGGGTGCTGCCCTTCCTGCCCGACGACGCCGTCGTCGAGGTCCCGGCCGAGGTGGACGCCGACGGCGTCCGGCCGCTGCCGCAGCGGCCGGTCGAGCCGCTGTTCGCCGGACTGATCGCCGCCGTCACCTCGTACGAGCACCTCGCGCTCGACGCCGCCCTGCACGGGGGACGCGACCGGGTCTTCGACGCCCTGCTCGCCCACCCGCTGGTCGGCCAGATCGACCTCGCCGACCAGCTCACGGACCGGCTGCTCGCCCACAACCGCGAGCACCTCGCCTGGGCCTGAGCGCCCCGTACCCGGCCCCCGAGACGGCGGGCCGGGCGCGGCGAGGAGACCGACCACCCCCGGCCGGGGCTCCACGGCCGGGCCACGTACGAGCCCGGGGACCAGATGACCCACCAGCCCGAACCACTCCTGTCCGGCGTCCTCGCCATCGACGCGGGCAACTCCAAGACCGACGTCGCCCTGATCGGCGCCGACGGCACCGTCCTCGGCACCGCCCGCGGCGGCGGCTTCGCTCCCCAGAAGATCGGCGGCGCGGCGGCCGTGGCCGGCCTCGCCCCGCTGGTCGAACAGGCCGCCGCGGCCGCCGGCCACCCCGGCTTCACCGGCCTGCTCACCAGCCACGTCAGCGCCTGCCTCGCCAACGCCGACCTGCCGATCGAGGAGGAGGCGCTGCGCGCCGCCCTCGAATCGCACCCGTGGGGGCTCAGCAACACCGTCGTCAACGACACCTTCGGCCTGCTGCGGGCCGGCACCGACGGCCCGCGCGGGGTCGCGGTGGTCTGCGGCGCCGGGATCAACTGCGTCGGCCTGCTGCCGGACGGGCGCACCGCCCGCTTCCCGGCGCTCGGCGAACTCACCGGCGACTGGGGCGGCGGCGCCGGACTCGCCGTCAACAGCATGTGGCACGCCGTCCGCGCCGAGGACGGGCGGGGCGGGCCCACCGCCCTGGCCCGGGCGATCGCCGAACACTTCGGCCTGCCCAGCGCCGGGGCCGTCGCCGAGGCCGTCCACCTCGGGCACCTGCCGGCCTCGCGGCTGCACGAGATCGTGCGGGTGCTGTTCGCGGTCGCGGTCGAGGGGGACTCCGTCGCCCTGGAACTGATCGACCGGCAGGCCGACGAGATCGTCCGGCTCGCCGTCGTCGCGCTCGGGCGGCTGCAACTGCTGGACGCGCCCGCGCCGGTGGTGCTCGGCGGCGGGGTGATCGCCTCCCGGCAGCCCCTGCTGCTCGACAACCTGACGGCCCGCCTGGCGCAGGCCGCGCCGCTGGCGGAGCCGCGGGTGGTCGTCGCGCCGCCGGTGCTGGGTGCGGCGCTGCTCGGGCTCGACCACCTGGGCGTGGACGGGGCGGCGCAGGCGCGGGTGCGCGAGGTGTACGAGGCCCAGCGGACGGTCGCGGCCTGACGCCGTCGTCCTTCGCCTGGGGCCGCCGTCCTTCGTGAGGCCGTCGTCCTTCGCCTGAGACCTCCCGCCCCCGTCGGATCCGCACATCCGGCGGGGGCGGGAACCGTTCGGCGCGCGCCCAGCGCGTACCCCGGTGCCGACCACCGCCGCCGCCCGGGGAGACTGGTGCCATGGCCGTGCCCCGCATCCTCCTCGCCGCCGCCGTGCTGACCGCGACCGCCCTGGCCGGCCTCACCGGCTGCACGCCCGCCGACTCCCGTCCGACGGTGGCCGCCGCCTCCTCCGCCGCGGCCCTCGCCGACGACGGCGCGGACGACCCGCTGGGCGACGACGACGACATGGTCGACGACCTCGCCGACGACGGCGCCTACGCCGCCGGGCCCGTCGCCGCCCCGGCTGACCCGGCGAACCCCGCGGCTCCTGCGGCCCCCGCGGAGCCCGCGCCGGAGTGCACGGCGCCCGCGACCGTCCCCGGCCACCAGGTGATGATCGTGGTCGCCGCCGGCCCGGCCGAACTCACCGCCCAGCCCGCCCGCCACACCTGCGCCCCGCCCCGCTACGAGGCCACCGGCACCCCCGTCCACTACGGCTTCGCCGCGGCCGGCGTCACCGCCACGCTGGTCGACCGCCCGCACGAGGAGGCGGCGAAGCCCGTCCAGCTGGACGAACTGGTCACCCACCTCAACGACTGCCTCGCCGAGCGCGACCCGGCCGACCCCTACGGCTGCTACGGCAACGCCTACGACGTCCTGCTGGACTCGCACGGCCGGATCATGCGGATCGCCGAGGTCGAAGTGCCGACACCGTAGGGCACCGGGCCGGGGGTGGGAAGGGGGCCGGGGTGGGCGATCCGTGCAGGTCATGGGGAGGGCAATACGGTGTAAAAGGCCCCTTCAACTGTTGAGATTCGCCTTCGCTACGCGCATCAACGCGCTGCCAGCTGGGGGTTTTTGACTTTCCATACCTCTTTCGGGGCCGTACTTGGGGTTGGTCTTACTATCGGCGTCGTTGACCCGGTTTCGGCGGCGGTGCTTTGCTTCCCGCCGTCGGCAGTGAACCGGTCCCCCATCCCCGCTTCGCTGACTGTTCATGACGAACGGTCGGTGGCACCCGGCTTGCCTGCCGTCGCTCCTCCCCATTTGTCCCCCACGGTGTCGTCGCGCCCTACCGGTGCGCGGTCGGCATGAGAGAGGAACCCTCACGATGGGCATGTCCCCCACCTCCCGCAAGGCGCGAGTCCGGGCCCTGACCGGGCTCAGCGCGCTGGCGCTGGCCGCCGCCGGTTTCGCCGCCGCCCCGGCCGCCCAGGCCGACCAGCCGGGCAGCGAGTTCGCCGGGCAGAGCCACCCGTACCGGCACGGCGCCGTCCCCACCAAGGAGGCCGCCGAGCACGCCAACGCCAACTCCGCTGCCACCACCCGCACCTCGAACCTGCGCTACGGCGGTGGGGTCGACGGCATCGGCGTCACCACCGGCGCGCCGAAGGTCTACGTGATCTTCTGGGGCTCCCAGTGGGGCACCGCGGGCACCGACGCCAACGGCTACACCACGCTGTCCGGCGACCCGTCCGGCGAGGCCGTCCGCGCCCAGCAGCTGTACAAGGGCCTCGGCACCAACAACGAGACCTGGTCCGGCGTCATGACCCAGTACTGCGAGGGCGTCGCCAAGGGCGCCACCAGCTGCGGGTCCACCGCCGCGCACGTCGGCTACCCGACCGGCGGCGCGCTGGCCGGCGTCTGGGTGGACAACTCCGCCGCCGCCCCCGGCCAGGCCACCGGCAACCAGATCGCCAACGAGGCCATCAAGGCCGCCGGGCACTTCGGCAACACCACCTCGGCCGCCAACCGCAACGCGCAGTACGTGGTGCTCTCGCCGACCGGCACCCACCCGGACGGCTTCAACACCTCGACCGGCAACTTCTGCGCCTGGCACGACTGGAACGGCGACACCACGCTGACCGGCGGCGCGGCCACCTCGCCGTACGGTGACGTGGCGTTCAGCAACGACCCGTACGTGACCGACATGGGCACCTCCTGCGGCCAGAACTACGTCAACAGCGGCAGCGCGGGCCTGCTGGACGGCGTGACGATGGTGTTCGGCCACGAGTACGCGGAGACCGTCACCGACCAGAACCCGGCCGGCGGCTGGACCGACTCGACCGGCTACGAGAACGCCGACAAGTGCGCCTGGAAGGGCGTCGGCGGCACCGGCGGCTCGCAGAACGTCGCCTTCGCGACCGGCTCGTTCGCGATGCAGGGCACCTGGTCGAACGCGGTCAGCGGCTGCCAGATCTCGCACGCGATCGTCCCCTGACCCGAAGGCCTCCGGGCAGCGTGGGGCGGCTCGGGGACCGGATGATCCGGCGGATCCGAACGGCCTGAGGGGTCATGTGCCCTGAGGATCCGATGCCGGGGAAGCGCCGGGGTGGGCTGTGTGGGCCCGCCCCGGCGCTTCGTGCCGTCCGCGGCCCTCCTCGGCGGGCTACGACGGCGCGACGAGGCCGAACTCGTAGGCGTGGATGACCAGGTGGACCCGGTCGCGGGCGTCCAGCTTGGTGAACAGCCGGGCGACGTGCGCCTTGGCGGTGGCCACGCTGATGGTCAGCTCCTCGGCGATCTCCGTGTTGGACAGGCCGCGGCCGACCAGGGTGAGCACCTCGCGCTCGCGTTCGGTGATGCCCTCGACGGACTTCCGGGGCCGGGCGGAGGCGTCCGGCCGGGCGGCGAACTCGCCGATCAGACGGCGGGTGATGCCGGGGGCGAGCAGGGCATCGCCGGCGGCGACCACCCGGACGCCGTCCAGGATGGTCTCCAGGGCGAGGTCCTTGACCAGGAAGCCGCTCGCCCCGGCACGCAGCGCGCCGTACACGTAGTCGTCGTCGTCGAAGGTGGTGAGGACGAGCACGTGGGTGGGCAGCTCGGGGTCGGCGAGGATCCGGCGGGTGGCCTCGATGCCGTCCATGCCGGGCATCCGGATGTCCATCACGGCGACGTCCGGGCGCAGCCGGGTGACCAGTTCGACCGCCTCCGCTCCGTTGCCGGCCTCGCCGACCACCTCCAGGTCGGGAGCGTCGGCGATGAGCACGCGCAGGCCGGTGCGGATGAGCGGCTGGTCGTCGACCAGGACGACGCGGATCACGGTCCCACCTCCAGGGCGGCTGCTTCGGGCTTCCCGGGTGCTTCGGTCGGATGGGGGACCGGCAGTCGGGCGGCGACCCGGAAGCCGCCCCCGGGGCGCGGGCCGGCGCTGAACTCGCCGCGCAGCAGGGCGACCCGCTCGCGCATGCCGGACAGGCCGTAGCCGGTGCCGGGGGTGTGGGCGGAGGGGCCGGCACCCAGGTCGACGACGGTGACGGCGAGTTGCTCCGTGCCGTACTCGACGGTGACGTGGCAGTCGCGGGTGCCGGAGTGCTTGACCACGTTGGTGACCGCCTCCTGGACGATCCGGAAGGCGGCGAGGTCCACTTCGGGCGGCAGGGCCCGCGCCTCGCCGCCGCGGGTGAGCGCGACCCGCACCCCGGCACCCGCCGTCTTCTCCACCAGGCGGTCCAGCTCGGCCAGCCCCGGCGCGACTTCGAGCGGCACCGACTCGCCCTCACCCTGCCGCAGCGCACCCAGCATCCGGCGCAGCCCGGCCAGGGTTTCCCGGCTGGTGGCCTCGATCGCGTCCAGCGCCTTGCGGGTCTCGGCGGGCTGGGTGTCCATGACCCGGCTGCCCATGCCGGCCTGGATCGCGATGATGCCGATGTTGTGGGCCACCATGTCGTGCAGCTCGCGGGCGATGCGCAGCCGTTCGGCGGTGACGGCCTGCTCGGAGGCGCGGCCGCGCAGGGCCTCGGCGTGGGAACGGCTCTGCCGGACGGTGTTGCCGATCAGCCAGGCGATCAGGACGGTCGCGGCGAGGCCCAGGTAGGCGTACGGGTTCACGGGGTAGCCGTTGACCGCGCCCCAGACGAACAGCCCGGCGAGCAGCGCCAGGGGCATCCCCGCCGCGATCGTGGACACCAGGCGGGAGCGGGTGACCACGCAGTAGGCGACCACCGCCTCGGCGATCAGGAACTGTACCGGGGCCGTCTCCGGGACCCCCCACATCCCGAGCGTGTAGACGCCGCCGGTCAGCGCCACCGCGACGGCCGCCAGCGGCAGTCGGACCATCAGGAAGGCCACCAGGGTGGTGACCACGGCCGTGACCACCAGGGGCATGTCCTCCACGTTGCCGTGGTAGTCGAAGAGCAGGCGCATCTCGTCGGCCCGGGTGAAGAACCGGAACACCACGATGGTCATCCAGAACGCCGCCACCCACAGGCCCGCGGGCAGGCGCCTGAGCAGGGGCGGGCGGGGTTCGGTGATCATGACGCGATGGTAGCGGCGGGCCGTGCACAGGCGCATTGGCCCGCGGGCGTAATCCCGGGGGCGGGGTCGGCCGCTCCCGGTTGTGTCCCGCCGCCCGATGCCCGCCCACGCCCCCGACCGGCACCGTTGTCCCCGTGATCGAGATCGAGCGACTGACCAAGCGGTACGGCGCCACCACGGCCGTCGACCAGTTGACCTTCACCGTCCAGCCGGGCGCCGTCACCGGCTTCCTCGGCCCCAACGGCGCGGGCAAGTCCACCACGCTGCGGATGGTCCTGGGCCTCAACACCCCCACCGAGGGCACCGTCACCGTCGACGGGGTGCCCTTCGCCGGCCGGCCGCGCGGACTGCGGCACGTCGGTGCCCTGCTGGACGCGAGCGACGTCCACGGCGGGCGCAGCGCCAAGGCCCACCTGTCGGCGCTCGCCCGCAGCAACCGGATCCCGCTCGGGCGGGTCGACGAGGTGCTGGCCGAGGTCGGACTGGGCAAGGCTGCCGGGCGGCGGATCGGCGGCTACTCGCTGGGCATGAAGCAGCGCCTCGGCATCGCCGGAGCCCTGCTCGGCGACCCGCCGGTCCTGCTCTTCGACGAGCCGCTGAACGGGCTGGACCCGGAGGGCGTGCTCTGGGTGCGCGGGCTGTTCCGGCGGCTCGCGGACGAGGGGCGGACGGTCTTCGTCTCCAGCCACATGATGGCCGAGATGGAGCACACCGCCGACCGGCTGGTGGTGATCGGCCGCGGCCGGCTGATCGCCGACGAGAGCCTCGCCGAGTTCTCGGCCCGCAACGCGGAGTCCGACGTGGCCGTGCGGACGCCGCAACTCTCCCTGCTGGCCGACGCCCTGCGCGCCGAGGGCGCCGAAGTCGGCCAGGTGGAGCCGCAGTTCGCGGTGGTCACCGGAATGCCCGCCGAGCGGATCGGTGAACTCGCCCGGCGCCACGGTGTGGTGCTGCACGAGCTCGTCACCCGCACGTCGTCCCTGGAGTCGGCGTTCATGTCCCTGACCGCCGACAGCGTCGAGTACCTGGCTGGAGAGGCCCAATGAGCACCATGACCCTGATCCGCGCGGAGGCCGCCCGCGCCACCGAGCCGACCCCCCGGTTCACCGACCTGCTCGCCGCCGAGTGGATCAAACTGCGCTCGCTGCGGTCGACGTACTGGCTGCTGGCGCTCGCCTCGCTGGTGGCGATCGCGATCAACATCGACTCCGTCCACAGCGACCTGACGTACATCGACCACCCGTCCGCGCCGATGCCCGGCGTGACGCCGTACAAGTACGACCCGCTGTTCCACGGCCTCGGCAACGTCGCCGGCGACCTGATGATGATCGCGGCCGGCAGCCTCGGCGCGATCACCGTGTTCGGCGAGTACACGACCGGCATGGTCCGCACCACCTTCGCCGCGGTGCCGGACCGGCGGGGCGTGATCGCGGCCAAGGTGCTGCTGATCGGCGGGATCGCCGGGCTCGCCGGCCTGGTGGTGTCGGCGGTGTCCTTCTTCACTATCAACGCGATGCTGGCGTCCCGGCACGTCGGGCTCTCCATCACCGACGACGGCTGCCTGCGCGCCGTTCTCGGCTACGCGGCGATCGTGCCGGCCTGCGCGCTGATCGGGATGGCCCTGGGCGCGGTGCTGCGGCACGCCACCGCCTCGATCGTGTCGCTGGTGCTGCTGTTCTTCATCATGCCCCTGATGTTCGGCGGGGACCGCTACCGCTGGCTGAAGGAGATCGGCACCCACCTGCCGTCGGCCACCGTGAGCCGGCTGACCATCAACCCCAACTCGACGACGACCATGGGGAAGTACGCGCCGAGCGTGCTGGACTCCTGGATCACCATGGGGGTGTGGGCGGCCGTCTCGGTGACGGTCACGGTGATCGTGGTCCGGCGGCGGGACGTGTGAAGTCCCTTCCGGCCCAGGATGTCGAGGCGCCACGGGGTGAGGCCGGGTTACGGAACGAGCTGGGCGCCGATCACCCCGCGCCCGGTCTCGACCACATGCCCGAGCAGACCTGGGAGCGGCCCCGGACAGCGGGCCTTCACCGAGGCCTCAGGTCGCCGGCACTGCGGCCTTGGCGCGGAAGGCGGTGAGGGTGGTGGCCGGGATGCCGCAGGCGGGCAGGAAGGAGGCGGCGCCGCCGTGGCGGGTGCGGACGTGGGCGAGGAAGACGGACATCGCTTCGGCGGGGGCCTGGAGGAGGGGGGCCGGGATGGTGAGGTGGCGGCCCTGGGGGTCGGTGACGCGGGTGGAGCCGTGGCCGTTGAGCGCGGTGCGGTGGCGCTCGGCGAGGTTGGCGAAGATCTGCGGGAGGGCGTCGGCGGTGCGGGCGTAGTCGTCGACGATCCGCTCGGCCGGGACGCCGAGGAGGTCGAGCAGCAGGGCGGTGAGCAGGCCCGTGCGGTCCTTGCCCGCGGCGCAGTGGAGCAGGACGGCGCCGGGGCGGGTGGTGGCCTCGACGGCGGCGGCGACGGCCTCGGGCGCGGATTCGGCGAGCAGGAGGTAGAACTCGCCGAGGTCGGCGGCGGTGGTCATGGTCGCCATGCGGGCGGTGAGGGCGTCGGTGGCGGGGTTGACCGGGGCGGCCACCACGGCTATCCCGGCGGCTTCGGCGGCGGCCCAGTCGGCGGGCCGGGTCTCGCGGGGGTCGCGCAGGTCGACGATGGTGCGGATGTCGCAGGAGCGCAGCTGGGCGACGACGGCCCCGTCGGCGGCCGGGTAGGGCTGGGCGGAGCGGTACAGCACACCGGGGCGGATCCGCAGGCCCTCGGGGTCGCTGAGAACGGCGGAGTCGCGGAAGTTGACCAGGGACATGCGAGGGGCCTTTCGGTGAAGCCGCACACAGGAGGAAAGGACATCCAGTAGGACATCTAGACGTCTAGATGTCCAATCCCTCGGGTGGATGCGGAGACCCTTCCATCCCACCGCCGTCGGCCCACCACGGCTACCCGGAGCGGTGCCGCCCGCTTCGTAGGATCAGGACTGTGGCGACCAACCTCCCGAACACTCCCCCGAACACCCCGCTGTACCGCCGGCTCGCCCGCCGGCTCCAGGAGCGGATCGACGCCGGCGGCTACCCGGCCGGCGCCCGGCTGCCGAGCGAACCGGAGTTGAGCGCCGAGTTCGGCGTGAACCGGCTGACCGTGCGGCAGGCGGTCGCGGAGCTGGAACGGGCGGCCGTGGTGGAGATCCGCCGGGGCGTGGGCACCTTCGTCCGCCCGCCCGCCGTCCGCGTCTCGATCGCGGTGGACCCGCGCAGCCAGCGCTTCGACCTGGGCAGCGTGCACGAGGCCCTGCCCGAGGGGACGCAGGGGGACGGCGAGTTCGTGGTCGCCGCCCCACCGGTGACCGGCTCGGCCGAGGACGAGGAGGCGGCCCGCCAGCTCGACCGGGAACCGGGCGGGCTCTCCCGGCTGGACTCGGTGATCCGCCTCGGCGGGCGGGCCCGAGCCGCGTGCAGCTACTGGGTGCCGTTCGGGCCGCTGCCCGCCGAGCTGGTGCGGCCCGGCCACACCGGGAACCTGGTGCGGGACCTGGCCCGGGCGGCCGGGGTGGAACTGGAGTACGACTGGCGGGCCTTCGGCGCGATCGGCGCGGACCTGGCGGACGCCGAACTGCTGGGCGTCCCGGCGGGCACCCCGCTGCTGGTTCGCGAGGGCGTCAGCTGCACCCCGGACGGCACCCCGGCGCTGTACGTCCGGCGGCGGATCGACGGCAGCAGCGCGCGCTTCGTCCTGCACTTCCGCGAGCGGTAGCGCACGGCGGTAGCGCGCAAGCCCTCCCACCGTAAGGATCCTGATAAGGTTCACCGCCGAAAATTCAGGCCGCACGGGGGTTGGCAGGACACGGTGACCGACACGAACGACTGCGACATACCCACCGAGCTGGCCGAGGCGTACCTCGCCCTGCTCGCCGACGTCTCCCGCACCGGACGCCTGCCGCGCCGGGACGAGCTGGAGGGGCTGCGCCGCCTCGGCGAGCAGTGCGCCGAAGCCGGCTACGGGCTGCGCGAGGTGGTCTCGCACTGCCTGGCCGCGGCCCGGCGGGCCTGGCAGAAGCTGCCCGGGACGACGGCCGCGAGCAGCGTCGGCGAACTGCGCCGGATGGGCGACGCGGTACTGGCCGCCACCGACGCCGCACTGGCCGCGCTCGGCGAGGGCCACGAGCGTTCGCAGCGTCTGGCGGTCCGTCAGGAGGAGTCGGCCAGGCTGGAGTTCATCGACGACCTGCTGCACGGCCGCGGCGACCTCGGTCTGCTCGCCGAGCGCGCGGAGCGGTTCGGGCTGCGGCTGGCGGGCGCGTACACGGTGGCGGTGGCGGTCGGCGACGAGCCGTTCGCGGCCGTCCATCCGATGGTGCACCGGGTGGAACGGGAGCTGGCCGGGCGGTTCGGCGAGCGGGACGTGCTGCTGGCCAGCAAGGACGGCCGGCTGGTGTGCATCGCCCCGGACTCCGAGCGGGCCGTGCTGGACGCCTTCGCGGACCTGACGCTGCGCCCCGGCCCCGGCTACCGCCCGGTCCTGCGAGTGGCCACCGGGCGCCGGCACTCGGGCGCGAGCGGGGTGCTGCGCAGCTACGACGAGGCGCTGGACGCGCTGGACTACGCGCAGCGGCTGGACCTTCCGGCCCGCCGGCTGAAGGCCGAGGAGCTGCTGGTCTTCCCGGTGCTGATGCGCGACCGGGCGGCGATGGCCGATCTGGTGCGCAGCGTGCTCGGTCCGCTGACCGAGGCGCGCGGCGGGGCCCGTCCGCTGCTGGACACCATCGCGGTGCAGGCGGAGGCGGCGTACGTGAACGCGGAGGCGGCGCGCCGGCTGGGGCTGAGCGTGCGCACGCTCGGCTACCGGCTGGAGCGGATCAAGTCGCTCACGGGGTACGACCCGGCGGACGCGTTGCAGCGCTTCACCCTGGAGACGGCGGCCATGGGGGCGCGGCTGCTGAACTGGCCGGAGCAGCCGCTCTGACCGGCCTCCGGGGCTGGGGCCCGCCCGGCGGATGACCCGCCCGGGGCCGTCCTGTTGCCGGACTGTTGCAGTGTCACGGGGAACGCACGTACCAGGGTGTCAAGAGGCCGTAAAGATTGCCGGATCCTGGCAATGTGCGGGCGCCTCCCCCGCTGCCATGATCTCCCCGGCGCCGATGTGCGGTGCCGGGGGAAAGGCGGGGGGCATGGCCGGGACGGGGGACTTCTTCGCGGCCGCGCTGGCCTTTCCGACGGCGCTGTTCAGCTTCGCGCTGGTGGTGGTCATCGGGTACTGGCTGCTGATGCTGATCGGCGGCCTGGGCTTCGACGCCCTGCACGGGGGGCACGGCGTCGGGCACCACCTGGGTGCCGGGCACGCCGGGCACGTGGGCCCGGTGGGTCACGTCGGACACGGTGCCGGGGGGCACGGTGTCGGGGGGAGCGTGACCCACGGGCCGTCCGGCGGGCACGGCGCGCACGGGGAACACCCCACCGGCCACCACGCGGGCGTGCTGGACGCGCTGGGGCTGGGCGGGGTGCCCGCGACGGTGGCGGTTTCGCTGCTGGTCGCGCTCGCCTGGTTCGTCAGCCTGGCCGGCACCGTCCTCACCTCGGGGGCACCCGCGCGCGGCGGCGTGTTCGCCGTCGCGCTGGTCGCCTCCTGGGCGGGCACCTTGGTGCTCGTCCGACCGCTGCGGCGGCTGTTCCCGGAGGACCGGCCGGTCACCCGGGGCGACTTCGTGGGCCGGGTCTGCGTGATCCGCACCGGCCGGGTGACCGCCGACTTCGGGCAGGCCGAGGTGACCGCCCCGGACGGCTCCACCGCGACCGTCCAGGTCCGCACCCCGGACCCCGAGCCGGGGCTGACGGCCGGGCGCACCGCGCTGATCTACGACTACGACGCGGACGGCGAGCACTTCCTGGTCGCGCCGTTCGACCCCTCCCCGCCGGGTCCCTGACGGACCGCCGGCTCGCCGGGTTCCGCGAATCCACACACACCGCTTCGCACCACCATCTCGTCAAAGGACTCCGTGATGGACACCATCGCCGTGGGTTTCGGCGTACTCGTCGCCGTCGTGCTGCTCATCCTGCTCGCCGTCCTGCTCTTCGTGGGCCGCCTGTTCCAGAAGGTCGAGCAGGGCAAGGCCCTGATCGTCTCCCGGACGAAGAAGGTGGACGTCACCTTCACCGGTGCGATCGTCCTGCCGATCCTGCACAAGGCCGAGCTGATGGACATCACGGCGAAGACGGTGGAGATCCACCGGGCCGGCCGGGACGGCCTGATCTGCCGGGACAACATCCGGGCGGACATCCGGATCTCCTTCTTCGTCCGGGTGAACAAGACCGTCGAGGACGTCGTCAAGGTGGCGCAGTCGATCGGCACCGTCCGGGCCAGCGACCCGCAGGCGATCCAGGAGTTCTTCGCGGCCAAGTTCGCCGAGGCGCTCAAGACCGTCGGCAAGCAGCTGGACTTCACCGACCTGTACACCCACCGGCACGAGTTCCGGGACCAGATCATCGCGGTCATCGGCACCGACCTCAACGGCTACACCCTTGAGGACGCGGCCATCGACCACCTCGAACAGACCCCGATGAACCAGCTGGACGGCGACAACATCCTGGACGCCCAGGGCATCCGCAAGATCACGGAGCTGACCGCGATCGAGCACGTGCGCACCAACGAGTACCAGCGCAACGAGGAGAAGGAGATCACCCGGCAGAACGTGGACGCCCGGGAGACCGTCCTGGAGCTCGAACGCCGCCAGGCCGACGCCGAGATCCGCCAGCGCCGCGAGATCGAGACCCTGCGGGCCAAGGAGGACGCGGTGATCGCCCGGGTGCAGGAGGAGGAGCGGCTCAACGCCCAGACCGCCTTCCTGCGCACCGAGGAGCTGCTCGGGGTTCAGCGGGAGAACCAGGCCCGCGAGGTCGCGGTGGCGCAGAAGAACCGCGAACGGGTGATCGCGGTGGAGAACGAGCGGATCGAGAAGGACCGCCTGCTCGAGGTCGTCGGCCGCGAGCGGGAGACGGAACTCGCCGTGATGGCCAAGACCAAGGAGGTCGAGTCGCGCCGCCGGGAGGTCGCCGACGTGGTCCGCGAGCGGGTCGCGGTCGAGCGCACCGTCGCCGAGCAGGAGGAGGCCGTCAAGACCCTGCGGGCCACCGAGGAGGCCGAGCGGGTGCGCAAGGCCGTGGTCATCCAGGCCGAGGCGGAGGCACAGGAGAAGCTGGTCAAGGACATCAAGGCCGCCGAGGCCGCCGAGCAGGCCGCCTCGCACAAGGCCCGCGAGTCGCTGGTGCTGGCCGAGGCCCGGCAGCAGGCCGCCGAGCTGGACGCGGCCGCCAAGGTCAAGCTGGCCGAGGGCGTCCGGGCGGAGGCCGCCGCCGAGGGGCTGGCCCGGGTGCAGGTGCGGGAGCAGGAGGCCGCGGCGGTGGAGAAGGTCGGCCGTGCCGAGGCCGCGGTGCAGGCCGAGAAGGCCAAGGCGGCCGCGCTGGAGATCGGCGCCAAGCTGAAGGCGGAGGCCGAGGGCCTGACCGAGAAGGCCGCGGCGATGGCCAAGCTGGACGAGGCCTCGCGCGAGCACGAGGAGTACCGGCTGCGGCTGGCCGCCGAGAAGGACGTCCGCCTCGCCGGGCTGGAGGCCCAGCGGCAGATCGCCGAGGCGCAGGCCGCACTGGTCGCGACCGGCCTGGAGAAGGCGAAGATCGACATCGTCGGCGGGGACTCGGTGTTCTTCGAGAAGCTGGTGCAGTCGGTGACGGCCGGCAAGAGCGTGGACGCCTTCGTCGGCCACTCGCAGACCGCCCAGGCCCTGGCCGGGCCGTGGCTGGACGGACGGGCCAGCTTCACCGAGGACCTCACCCGGGTGCTGTCCTCGGTGTCCACCGCGGACGTGCAGAACCTGACGGTGTCCGCGCTGCTGCTCAAGCTGATCGGCAGCGGCGGCGAGCAGACCGGGCAGCTGCGGCAACTGCTGGACTCTGCCACGGCGCTGGGGATCGCCGAGACGCCGATCGGGGCGCTGTCCGCCGCTTCCGTGAACGGTTCCAAGTAACGACCCGCTGAGCACCCGAGGAACTGATCGTGGACGCCTCCGACACCCGGCTCGACGCCGGCACCTACGAGGTCCTGCGCGACCGGCTCGCCCGGGCCGCCGCCGAACTCGCCGACCGCGCAAGGGCCTTGAACGCCCGCCGGGTCGATGAGTTCGGCGGCGGGGAGCTGCGGCTCACCGGCACCGGCCGGCTCACCACCGCCCGGCCCTGCCTGCCGCAGGACCTCACCGCCGCCGGCGGGATGCTCCTGCTCGGCACCCGGCCCGAAGCCTCCGCCGACGGCGCCGACACCGCCGAGGCCGCCGGGGACGTCCTCGGCCTCCACCACCCCGACCTGTCCCCCGCCCCCACCGAGGGCACCCTGCTGGACGACCCCCGGCTGCGCCAGGACCTCGCCGACCTGCGCCGCTACTTCCGCGACGCCCGGCTGGAGCGGCTGCGCCCGGTCGGCGGCCGGCTGCTCGCCGTCTTCCGCACCGGCCCGGCCGCCGCGGACGTCCGGGTGCTGCGCTGGCGCCTCGACGACGACCGGGTCGACTATCAGGACGGGCGCGGCGAGCGCGACCACGCCCCCGCCGAGGGCCAGCAGCTCGACTGGACGCCGCTCACCCGGGACGACCAGCTGCCCGCCGCCCCCGGCGCCGCGCCGCGCGCCGGCCTCGCCGGGGAACTCCACCTCGGCGTGGACGGCGGCCGGCTCACCCTCACCACCCCCGACGGCCGCGAACTCCACCACGAGCCGCTCGCCGAGGCCCTGCAGACCCTCGCCGACGCCCAGGTCGCCCACGCCCGGCTCGCCACCCTGCTGCTGGTGCGGGTGCGCCCGTACCAGGAGGAGACCGTCCGGCACCTGGTGGTCCACCTGCCCACCGGCCGGGTCACCCGGATCGACGCGCTCGGCCAGGCCTGCCTGCGGCTGCCCGCCGACCAGGGCGTGGCCTTCCCCGGCGGCTGCCACCTCGCCGACGGCACCGTGCGCGTCTTCGACCAGCCGGTGGACGGCCTGCTGTACGAGCGCACCCTCCTCTCCCCCAACGGCGAGGACGTGCTGTACGAGTTCCGCTCCCCCGCCGACGGGCGCGCACTGCTCCAGCCGTACAACTCCGTCCGCCAGGAGGCCGCCGCCCCGCTCCCCTGCCAGGGCTACGCGCTGCTCGACGACGGCACCCTGATCGCGCTGCGCCCGGCCGGGGACGGCCCCACCCGGCTGCACCCCGTCCAGCTGTGGCGGACCCCGTTCACCAGTGAGCGCCACGCCGCCCGACAACCGCCCGGCACCGGCCCGTTGGCCCGGATCGGCAACGCCGACCTGGTCCGCGGCCTGGCCGACTGCCTGGCCCTGGCCCGGCTGGCCGCGGCCGGCGCCGACACCCCGGCCGGACACCGGGCCGTGCTCGCCGCCTGCACCCGCACCACCGACCGGCACCACTGGCTCGGCCAGGACGGCCTCGGCGACCTCGCCGCCCCGCTCGCCGAGATCCGCGACACCGCCCGGCGAGTGATCGCCGAGTACGAGGCGATCGCCCAGCTCACCGCGCACGCCGCGGCCCGCACCGAGGAGACCGCCGAGCACGTCGAGGGCCTGCTGCGCACCGCGCGCGGCGAGACCCTCGCCGACGCCGCCGAGTGGGTCGACCGGCTGGCCGCACTGCGCCGCGCCCAGGGCCGGGTCGAGGCGCTGCGCGACCTGCCGCGGGTGGACCGGCAGCGGATCGACGCGCTCGCCGAGCACCTCGCCGGGGGGCTGGCCGAGGCCGCCGACCGGGCGGTGGTCCAGCTCGCCGAACCCGCCGCCTTCGAGCCGCACCGGCGCCGGGCGGGCGAACTCGCCGAGCACTGCGCGGCCATCGCCACCGCCGCCGAGGCGCAACCGCTGGCGGAGCGACTGAGCGAGCAGAGCGAGGCCCTGCAGACCGTCTCCGAGCTGGTCGGCACCCTCGACCTGGCCGACGCCACCACCCGCACCGCGATCCTGGACCGGCTCGCCGACGTGCTCGCTCTGCTCAACCGGGCCCGCACCACACTGGCCGTCCGCCGCCGGGAGCTGCGCACCCGCGAGGCCGCCGCCGAGTTCGCCGCCGAGACCGCGCTGCTCGCCCAGGCCGTCACCGCGGCCCTCGCCGCCGCCGACACCCCCGAGGCCTGCGACGACCAGCTCGGCCGGCTCCTGCTGCGGATCGAGCAGCTGGAGACCCGCTTCGCCGACGCCGACCCGGCGCTCGGCGAACAGCTCGCCGAGCGGCGCACCGAGATCCACGACGCGCTCACCGCCCGCCACCAGCACCTGCTGGAGGAACGGGCCCGCCGGGCCGACCGACTGGCCGCCTCCGCCGAGCGCGTCCTCGACACCCTGCACCGGCGCCTCGCCGCCCTCGGCACCGCCACCGAGATCGACGCCGCCCTGGCCGCCGATCCGACCGCCGTCAAACTCCGCGACCTCGCCCGGCAGTTGACCGGACTCGGCGACCGGGTGCGGGCCGAGGAGCTGACCGGACGGCTGCGCGCCGCCCGCGGCCGCGCCCACCGCGCCCTGCGCGACCGCGCCGAACTCGCCGGGGACGGCCCCGGCACCCTGCGGCTGGGCCGCCACCTGTTCACGGTCACCACCCAGCGCCCCGAACTCACCCTGCTGCCCTGGCGCGGCCGCCCCGCCTTCACCCTCACCGGCACCGACTACCGCTCCCCCGTCACCGCCCCGGCCTTCGCCGCCACCGAGCGGTTCTGGGCCCGGCCGCTGCCGTCCGAGACGCCCTCGCTCTACCGCGCCGAGTACCTGGCCGCGAGCCTGCTGCTGGCCGCCTCGCCGGAGGCGTTGTCGGACTCCCTGTCGGACTCGCTGCCGGACTCGCTGTCGGACTCGCTGCCGGCGGACGCGCTGTCGGGCGGGGCCGCCCTGTTGGAGTACGTCCGCCGGGCCGCCGAACAGCGCCCGGACGAGGGCTACCAGCGCGGGGTGCACGACCACGACGCCACCCTGGTGCTCCGCGCCCTGCTCGAACTCAGCGCCGGGGCGGGCCTGTTGCGCCACCCTGCGACCGCCCGGGCGGCGGCCCAGCTGTACTGGGCGCACGGTACCGACGAGCGGCAGCGGCTGGTCTGGCACACCCGGGCCCGCTCGCTCGGCCTGGCCCGCCGGGCGTACGGGCCGGTGCCGGCGCTGGCCGCACTGGCCTCCGAACTATCCGCCGCCGTCGCGGAGTTCACCCCGGAGGGCGCCGGCGCCGGGGACTACCTGGTGGCCGAACTCACGGCCGCCGTACCGACCTTCGCCCATTCGGCGGGTGCGGCCGCACTGCTGGGGAAGTTCCGTGCCGCACCCGAGTCCGCCGGACTGACGGACGCGCTCGCCTCCCTGCCCGAGGAGCCCTCGCTGCTCCCCGTGCGGCGCCAACTGGCTGCCGCCTGGCTGGAGTCGGCCGCCACCGACGCAGACCCGGGCGACCTCGCCGAGGCCGCCGCCGTGCTGCTCTGCCCGTCGCTGCCACGCCGCCCCGCCGAGGGTGCCGTCGCCACCCGGTTGACCGGGTTGCTCGGCGACCACCCGCGGATCCGCGGCGGCTCGCTGGACCTGCGGCTGGACGAACTGCTCGCCCGGGTCCGTGACTTCGAAGCCGTCGAGGTGCCCGGCTACCGCGCCTACCAGCGGCTGCGCGGCGACCTGCTGGCCGCCGAGCGCGCCCGGCTGCGGCTCGACCAGTACCGCCCCGCGCCGCTCAACGGCTTCGTCCGCAACCGGCTGATCGACCAGGTGTACCTGCCGCTGGTCGGCGACAACCTCGCCAAGCAGCTCGGCACCGCCGGCTCCGGCGGGCCGGTCGACCGCAGCGGCCTGCTGCTGCTCGTCTCCCCGCCCGGCTACGGCAAGACCACCCTGGTCGAGTACCTCGCCGAGCGGCTCGGCCTGCTGCTGGTCTCGGTCAGCGGCCCGGCCCTCGGCCACCGCGTCACCTCGCTGGACCCGGCCGGGGCCCCCGACGCCACCGCCCGCCGCGAGCTGGAGAAGCTCAACTTCGCCCTGCACGCGGGCGACAACGTGCTGCTCCACCTGGACGACGTGCAGCACACCTCGCCCGAGTTCCTGCAACGCTTCATCCCGCTGTGCGACGCCCAGCGCCGGATCGACGGCGTCTGGGACGGCGAGGCCCGCGAGCGGGACCTGCGCGGCAAGCGCTTCGCCGTGGTGATGGCCGCCAACCCGTACACCGAGTCCGGCCGGCTGTTCCGGCTGCCCGACATGCTCGCCAACCGCGCCGACGTCTGGAACCTCGGCGACGCCGTCGCCGGGCGCGAGGACCTCTTCGCGCTCAGCTTCGTCGAGAACGCCCTGCCCGCCAACCCCCACCTGGCCCCGCTCGTCACCGCCGAACGCGCCGACCTGGACACCCTGCTCGCCCGGGCCGCGGGCACCCCCGGCGGCACCCTGGCCGGCGCCTGGCCGGCCGCCGAGGTGGAGCGGATGACCGCCGTCCTGGCCGGGCTGCTCCACCTGCGCGCCACCGTCCTGGCCGTCAACCGGGCCTACCTGGCCTCCGCCGCCCAGGACGACCGCGCCCGCACCGAGCCGCCGTTCCTGCTCCAGGGCTCGTACCGCAACATGGCCAAGCTCGCCCAACGCCTCGACCCCGCGCTCACCCGGCCCGAACTGGACGCCCTGCTCGTCGACCACTACCGGGCCGAGGCCCAGCCGCTCGGCGCCGACGCCGAGGCCCAGCTGCTGAAGCTGGCCGAGCTGCGCGGCGCCCTGACACCGGAGCAGGCAGCTCGGTGGGCGGAGCTGAAGCGGACGTGGCGGGGGCACGACTGAGAAGGGTGCAGCTGGCTACACCCCCGGAAGTGAACCCCAGCTCATTGAGCCGACCCCGTCCGGCGCGGTGGGATGGGGATCATGAACGCCACGGACTCTGCCGTCGAACTCCGCTCCGTCCGCCGGACCTACCGGCGCGGGCCCGAGCCCGTCATCGGCCTGGACGGTGTGAGTGTCGGGTTCCCCTTCGGGACCTTCACCGCCGTCATGGGCCCCTCCGGATCCGGCAAGTCGACCCTGCTGAGGTCGGCCGCGGGCCTGGAGGCGATCGACGGCGGCGAGGTGCGGGTCGACGGCACCGTCCTCGGCGGGCTGCGCGACAAGGAGCTGACCGTCCTGCGCCGGGAGCGGATCGGCTTCGTCTTCCAGTCCTTCAACCTGCTGCCCGCGCTGACCGCGGCCCAGAACGTGGCGCTGCCCGCCAAGCTGTCGGGCCGCCGCCCCGCGCCCGCCGAAGTGACCGCCGCCCTGGCCGCGGTCGGCCTCGCCGACCGGGCCGGACACCGGCCGGGCGAGCTCTCCGGCGGCCAGCAGCAGCGGGTCGCCATCGCCCGGGCGCTGATCACCCGCCCCGCGGTGCTGCTCGCCGACGAACCCACCGGCGCGCTGGACACCCGTAGTGGCCGGGAAGTCCTCGCCCTGCTGCGCGGGATGGCCGACGACCCCGGCCGGGCCGTGGTCATGGTCACCCACGACCCGGTCGCCGCCTCCTACGCCGACCGGGTGCTCTTCCTCCGGGACGGGCGGCTGGACGGCTCGCTGGAGCGGCCCACCCCCGAGCAGGTCGCCGCCCGGATGACCATGCTGGAGGCTCTCTCTCCGGAGACCCGCTCGCCGGAGGCCGCGGCGTGCTGACCCTCGCCCTCGCCTCCGTCCGGCTCCGCTGGGCCTCGTTCGTCGGCAGCTTCGTCGCACTGGCCTGCGGCGTCGCGCTGATGGCCACCTCGCTCCTGGTCATCGCCGCCACCGCCGACGTCCCCGACCAGGGCCGCCAGCGCTACTCGCAGGCCCCGGTGCTGGTGAGCGCCGACCTGAACGTCGACTTCACGCCCGCGATCGGCGGCGACCCCCAGCCCACCCCGGTCCCCGCCCAGCCGGGCCTGCCCGCCGCGCTGCTCGCCGCCGTCGCCGCGACCGGCCCGACCGTCGAGGACCACACCTTCTACGCCCAGCTGGCGGGCGGCCCGCGCGAGCAGGTCGGACGCGCCTGGTCCGGGGCGGCCCTCGGCGGCTACCGGCTCACCGCCGGCACCGCCCCCGCCGCCGACGACCAGATCGTCATCGGCGGCGGACGCCCGGAACAGGTCGGCACCCGCGTCCGCTACGTCACCGCCGACGGCCCGCACACCGCGACGGTCTCCGGCGTCACCGAGGCCGAGGCGTTCGAACAGGCCGTCTTCTTCACCGATGCCCAGGCCGCCCGGTACTGCCCCGCCGTCGACGTGCTGGCCGCCTTCGGCCCCGTCGACGCCGTGCGCCGGGCCGTGGACGCGGCCGGCGGCGCGGCCGTCGCCCGGGTGCTCACCGGCGCCGAGCGCAGCCAGGCCGACCCGCACCACGCCGAGGTCAGCGCCCGGCTGGACGACGTACAGACCCCGCTCGGCCTGTCCGCCGCGGTCTCCGGCGGCACCGCCGTGTTCGTGGTGGCCGGCACCTTCGCGCTGTCGATCGCCCAGCGCCGCCGCGAACTCGCCCTGCTGCGCCTGATCGGCGCCACCCGTCGACAGCTGCGCGCCCTGGTCAACCGGGAGGCCCTGGTGGTCGGCGTGCTGGCCTCCGCCGCCGGGTGCGCGCTCGGCGCGGCCGGGGCGGACCCGGCCGGCCGCTGGCTGGTCGACCACGACATGGTGCCGACCGGCTTCACCGTCCCGATCACCTGGTGGGGGCTGCTGGTCGCGGCCTCGATCGGGCTGCTGACCGCGATCGGCGGCGTGCTGCTCTCCTCGGTCAAGGCCGGGCTCATCAGCCCCGGCGAGGCACTCGCCGAGGCTGACGTCGAGCGGCGCTCGCGCCTCGGGCCGGCCTTCCGCTGGGTCAGCGGCCTGCTGGTGCTGGGCGGCGGCATAGCGGCCCTGGTGGTGACGGCCCGCGTCTGGCCCGACGCGGCGGCCAATGCCGCCGACTCGCTCGGCCTGCTGCTGAGCATCGTCGCGGGCTGCGTGCTGCTGGCGGCCGTCCTGGCCGGCCCGGCGATCCGGCTGCTGACCGCGCTGCCCGCGCTGACGGCCCGGCTGCGCGGGCGTCCCGCCGAGGACGGCGGAGGCATCGTCTGGTCCACCGCCCGGCAGAGCTCGCTGACCGCCTTCCGGCGCACCGCCGCGACCACCACCCCGGTGGTGCTGGTCATCGCCTTCGCCGGGTGCCTGCTCGGCAGCATCGACACCATCAACCGCTCGCAGGTCAGCGAGGTCCGCCACCAGCTGTCCGCCGCCGACCTGGTCGTCACCCCGGCCGGCACGCCCGGGCTGAGCCGGGCCGTGGTCGACCGCGTCCGGTCCGTGCCCGGGGTGCGCGCGCTGGCGATCACTCCGACCTCGCTGATGACCGTCGACCCGACCGGCCAGGCCCTGGTGCCGCTCAGCGCCGCCACCGCGGACCCGGCCGCGCTGGCCGAGGTCGACCGCCTGCCGGTCGTCGCCGGCTCGCTCACCGACCTCGGGCCCGGCTCGGTCGCGCTCAGCCGCACCTGGCCCGGCTGGCCCCGGGTCGGTGGGCAGGTGTCGGTCCGGCTGGCCGACGGCACCCCGCGGGCCCTTCGGGTCGTCGCCCTGCTGGGCACCGGCGCCGAGACCGTCCAGGCCTGGGTGAGCGGCCCCGACGCCGTCACCGGCGGCATCGGCGGCCCGGCCCTGACCACCCGGATCGACCTGCGGCTGCTGCCCGGTACCGACCCCCGGCAGGCCGCCACCGCGCTGCACAGCGCCGTGGACGGGCTGGGCGCCCGGCTCACCACGCCCGCGGACATCTGGACGAGCGCCTCCGACAGCACCGAACAGGCCTCCTGGAACGCCCTGTTGATGATCCTCGGACTGGCGATCGGCTACGCGGCCGTCGCGCTGGCCAACTCCCTGGTGATGACGGTCAGCGACCGCCGGCAGGAGTTCTCCCTGCTGCGCCTGGCCGGGGCCACCAAGGCCCAGGTGCTGCGCACCGTCGCCGTCGAGACGCTGATGTGCGTCGCGGCCGGCACCCTGCTGGGCGTCCTCGGCACGGCGATCAGCGTCGGCGGCTCCTGGGCCGCCCTGACCGAGCTGGTCGGGCCGACGCCCGCGGTCCTCCCCTGGACGGTGATGGGCGTGCTCGCCGCCGCCTGCGCGGTCATCGCCCTGACATCGGCGGTGCTCCCCGCGGCGCTGGCCCTGCGCGACCGGGACGGGCAGGGCATCCTTCGCGGCGCGGCCGGGTCGGCCTGAGCCTCGACCCGCGATGTGCCGCCGGCTCTCGGAAGCCGACGGCACGTCGCGCTGCGGGGTGCCGGTCGTACCGTCCCGCCGAGTCCGCCGGGGTGTCCCGGTGAAGCGCTCACCGCACGGACGACGTGTACGTCCCGCAGTCCGACGCCCTGGTGTTCGACCGGCCGCCGGGACACCCGGGTCCCGTGGCAAAAGGGCCCCCTGGTCGGCTGATCAGCCGGTCCGAAGACCGTACGAACCCTCCCGACGGCGCAGCAGCCCGTGGCGCCGCCGGGAGGGGCCGCCGGCCCGCGGCTAGCGTGTCCGCATGGCCGCTCAGGAACTCGACCTCGCCGCGCTGCGCCGGGTGTACGGACGCGCCGGCAGCCGGTGGTTCTACACCCGGGTGGCGCGCAACGCCCGGCACTGGGGGTGGACCGAGCCGGGGCAGTCCAAGTGGCGGCTGTGGCGGGCGCAGCGGCAGTTGGAGGACGTGCTCGGACGCAAGCTGGCCCTGCCCGCCGGATCCCGGGTGCTGGACGCGGGCTGCGGGGCCGGGGTGGTGGCCCGGGCGATGGCGACCCGGTTCGGGCTGCTGGTCACCGGGGTCGACGTGCTGGACTTCCACCTCGCCGAGGCCCGTCGGCTGAGCGCCCGCGCCGCGCTGGCCGACCGGACCGTCTTCAGCTGGGGCGACTACCACGAACTCCCCTTCCGGGACGGAGAGTTCGACGGCGCCTACTCGATGGAGACACTCGTCCACTCCTACCAGCCGGCCCGCGCCCTGGCCGAGTTCCACCGAGTGCTGCGCCCGGGCGGGCGGCTGGTGCTGCTCGGCCCGATGAGCACCGGCCCCCTGGAGGAACTCCCGGAGTCCGCACGGTCGTTGCTCGAACCGTACCTGGACGCGATGGCCATGACCGGTGCCCGGTTCTACCACGCCGGCAACCTGCCGCAGCTGCTCGCCGGGGCCGGCTTCGAGGTCGAGGAGGCGCTGGACGCGACGCCGTACTACACGCCCACCACGGAGGCGGTGCACGCGTACTTCCGCCTGCCGTGGGAGCTGTTGCGCCGCTTCTGCGATCCGGCACGGTGGCTCAACCTCCGTTCGACGGTGGAGATGTACGACGTGCGCGAGTACGTCGCCTGGTACGTTCACACGGCCGTCAAGCCATCGAGGTGACCACCGCCGCGGACGGGCGCTGAGCAGCGGACGCAGCGGCGCCCGCCCGGGACGGTCCTATCCCGCCGGGCCCGAGGATTCGCGGGCGATCGGGGCCGTCGAGGCGGTCGACGCCGCCGAGACGGCCGACGCCACCGAGGCGGCCAGCGACTCCCAGACCGGGTCCGGGAGTCCGGGCACGGACCGCCCCTCCG
Organism: Kitasatospora sp. NPDC017646; assembly: GCF_044329365.1. Classification (NCBI taxonomy): domain Bacteria; kingdom Bacillati; phylum Actinomycetota; class Actinomycetes; order Kitasatosporales; family Streptomycetaceae; genus Kitasatospora; species Kitasatospora sp. NPDC017646. Next base: position 275,044 of record NZ_JBIRJC010000007.1, read on the forward strand.
ACTGCCACCGGCGCGCCAGTTCGGCATAGATGGGCGCCTCCGGGTCGGGTTCCGGAGGGTGCCCCACCTGCCCTGCGCAGTGCAGGATCGTTTCTTCGGCTGGCCAACGCCACGCCGCCGACGCCACCCCAAAGCTACTCACATCCACCCAACGCGCCCCCGCGCACCGGGTCACGGGCACGTCAACCGGGCGGCCCGCGCGTCCACCCCGCGCGGGCCGCCGCCCCGCATGCCGACCCCGGGGCCGCGGCCCGGCGCAGGGACCGCGGCTCAGCGCCGCCGACCCGCCGCCAGCAGCTCCGCCACCGTCGCCAGCTTCACCCGCGGCCGCCCCTGCGCCGCTCCCCGCTCGCGCTCCGCCCGGTCCACCGCGCGCAGCTCCTTCAGCCCCACCGCGTCCGGCCGGCGCCTCCGCACCAGCCGCTCGAACTCCGCCCGTCCTGCCGACGGTTCGGGCAGCGCCCGGGCCACCGCGTCGTCCAGCAGCGCGTCCACCGTCTCCCGGGCGCAGGCCCGGTTGGCACCGATCCCGCCGGACGGCCCGCGCTTGGCCCAGCCCACCACGTACGCGCCCGGCAACGCCCGTCCGGAGGCCGGGTCGACGACCCGTCCGCCGCGCTGCGCCACCGTCCCGGTCCGCTCGTCGAACGGCAGCCCCGGCAGCGGCACGCCCCGGTGCCCGATCGAGCGCACCACCAGCCCGGCCCGCAGGGTGTCCGTCTCCCCCGCCACCCCGACCGGCTCGCCGTCCGCCGTCAGCGTGGTCCGCTCGACGGCCAGCCCGGAGACCCGGCCGCCCTCCCCGGTCAGCTCGAGGGGCGCCGACAGGAAGCGCAGCACGATCCGCCGCCCCGGTCCCGGCTCCGCACCCCCGTCGTGCCGCACCAGCGGCAGGCCGGCGAGCAGTCCGGCCCGGGAGTCCGGCGCCGCCGCCTCGATCACCGCCCGCACCTGCGGGTGGTCCTCGACCGCCAGCTCGACGCCCGGGAGCCGGCCCAGCGCCAGGAACTCCGGCCTGGTCCACGCCGCCTGCTCGGGCCCGCGCCGGGCCAGCAGCACGACCTCCCGGACCTTGCTGCGGCGCAGCGCGGCCAGGGCGTGGTCGGCGATGTCGGTGGCGGCGAGCCGGTCGGGGTCGGTGAGCAGGATGCGGGCGATGTCCACCGCGACGTTGCCGTTGCCGACCACCACCACCCGCTCGGCGGACAGCTCCACGGTGTCGGCCGGCACCGTGGGGTCGGCGTTGTACCAGCGGACGAAGGAGGTCGCGGGCAGGCTGCCCGGCAGGTCCTCCCCGGGCACGCCGAGCCGCCGGTCGGCGGCCGCGCCGACCGCGTACACCACCGCGTGGTGGTGCGCGGCCAGTTCCTCGTGGGTGACGTCGGTGCCGACGTCCAGGTTGAGGTGCATCCGCAGCCGCGGGTCGTGGAAGACGCTCGCGAAGCTCTCCGCGATCCGCTTGGTGGACTGGTGGTCGGGCGCGACGCCGTGCCGCAGCAGGCCGCCGGTGACCGGCAGCCGGTCGATCATGGTGAGCTCGGCGCTGGTGCAGCGCAGCAGCTCCTGCGCGGTGTACCCGGCGGAGGGACCGGTGCCGACCACGGCGATCCGCAGCGTGCCGAGCTCGCCCGGCAGGCTGCGCGGGAAGCTGGGCGCGCCCCAGGCGTGGTCGTTGGGGTGGTCGCGGAACCAGTCCCGGTTGAGGTCGCCGAAGACGAGGTCGGGCCCGCGCAGCCGGTCGACCGGGAACACCGCGTCCACCGGGCAGGCGTCCGCGCAGGCGCCGCAGTCGATGCACGCCCGCGGGTCGATGTACAGCATGTCGGTGCTGCCGAACTCCGGTTCGTCCGGGGTCGGGTGGATGCAGTTGACCGGGCAGACGGACACGCACGAGGCGTCGTTGCAGCAGGTACGGGTGATCGCGTAGGCCATGGCCGGAGTGGGGTCCTCGCTCTAGCTGGTTCGTCTTCCTGGTCCGTCGTCAGAGCATGTGCACGCGGCGGTAGACGGCCGCCGAGCGGCTGGTCAGCAGCCCGGCCTCGGCGAGGAACGCCATCAGGTGCCGGGAGCTGTTGCGCATCATCGCCTTGCGGTGCTCGTTGCCCTTCACCTCTGCGAGCGCCCGTGCCACGTCCACCCCGGCGGCCTTGTACACGCCCGGGTGGACCATGCTGCTGACGATGACGTACGCGCCGATCGCGATGCCGGTGGCCGAGGTCCGGCGGCGGGCGGGGCCCGCGTGGCGCATCCGCTCGCGGATCTCCTGCCGGGCGAACTTCATGTGCCGCGACTCCTCGACCACGTGGATCCGGGAGGTGCCGCGCACGATCTCCAGGACGTCCTCGCCGCGCATCCAGTCGCGCTGCATGACGTCCAGCACCTCCTCGGCCACCAGGATGCCGCCGTAGGCGAGTTCACCCTTGGCGAGCGCCTTGAAGGCACGCCCGGCCTGGGCGATCACCTGGTTGGGCCGGTAGGCGGGGACGCCCATCTTCTGGCAGGCGCGGGCGAACATGATCGAGTGGCGGCACTCGTCGGCGATCTCGGTGAGCGCGAACTGGAACTCGGCGTTGGCGGGGTTCTTGAGGTACTGGTCGCGCAGCACCATCTGCTGGAGGATCATCTCGAACCAGATGCCGGTGTTCATGATCGAGCAGACCTCGTGCCGGGTGAGGGTGACTCGCTGCTGCTCGGTCATCTCGTCCCAGAGCCGGGTGCCGTAGAGGGTGCTCCACTCGGGATTGAGGCCGTAGTGCCCCTCCGGGAGGGGGGCGTCCCAGTCGATCTCGGTCAGGGGGTCGAAGGAGAGGGTGGCGGCCGACTCCAGCAGCCGCTTCGAGACGTCGTCGTCGGCCGCCGTGTGGCCGTGCTCGGTCGCCTGCCGGGTGAGAGCCATGGCTGCCTCCAGGTGCCTGCTCCTGCGGGTTCGCGCTCGCCCGCTTATTAGACGGACAGTACAATAAGAGGCGGGTCCCGAAAACCCCCCGCGCACGGGCGAGCCGGCGCGGAGCCGGACGGCGCGCGCCCCCTGCGGCACCCTTCGGGCACGGCGAAGGGCGGAACCCCGGCTCCGAGTCCCGCCCTCCGAGCGCCTGGACGCCTGGACGCCTGCGCACCTGCGATGACCTGGCTCGACCGGCGGACGACGCACGGCGGAGGGCGCCGATCACCTTCCGCGTCGCCTCGACCGTCTCGACCGCCGCCTCGACGGTCACCTCGGTCGTCACCTCACTCGTCGCCTCGACCGCTGCCTCGGCCACCGCCACCCGGAAGCGGCGGCCGACGCACCGGAGTCAGCGGAAGGCGACGGCGTTCCGGCGCGCCCAGGCGGCGAAGTCGCGGGCCGGGCGCCCGAGCAGGCGCTCGACGTCCGGGCTGGGCCGCCGCTCCTCCGGGGTGGGTGCACCGAGGATGGCGAGGGTGCCGTCGGCGACGGCCGGCGGCATGACCTCGACCAGCTGCGCCCGGGCCTGCGCCGCGGTCTGCTCCCGGAAGTCCACGTCCGCACCGATCGCCTCCGCGATGGCCGCCGCCCGCTCCCTCGGGGTGACCGGTGCGGGCCCGGTCAGCACGTAGGTGGCGCCGTGGTGACCGTCCTCCCGCAGCACGACCGCCGCGACCGCGGCCACGTCCTCCGGGTCCACGAACGGCAGGCCGACGTCCCCGAACGGCGCGGCCGCGGTACGGCCGGACCGCACCGGTTCGGCCCAGGCGTACGCGTTCGACGCCAGCCCGCCGGAGCGCAGCACCGTCCACTCCAGACCGCTCGCGGCGACGGCCGCCTCGAAGGCCGCCGGATGCCCGTAGGCCTCCGGCCGGGTGCCCACTCCCTGCGAGGACAGCAGCACGATCCGGCGGACCCCCGCCGCCCGTGCCTGCTCCAGCACTCCCAGCGGGTCCTCCCCCGCGACCAGCAGGAACAGCGCGTCGGCCCCCTCCAGCGCGGGCCGCAGCGCGGCCGGGTCGGCGAGGTCGGCGGAGACGTGCCGCACCCCGGTCGGCAGGGCGCCGCCGGCGCCCTCGGGCGCCCGGCGCGACACCGCGGTCACCCGCTCCCCCGCCTCGACCAGCATGCCGACCAGCGCGCGGCCGACGTTCCCGGTGGCTCCGGTGACAACGATCATGATGCTCCCCCAATAGCAAGTTAGTTGACTGACTCACTTCTTGAGCCGCACCGACCGTAGCCCGTCCCGAAGGCCGCTGTCTATAGTGAGTTGGGTGACTGACTCACAATCCGCGAAGGACTCCTCCAAGGGCTCCCCGAGCTCGCCCCGGGCCGCCGCCGCGGCCGCCAAGCGCCGCCGCCTCAGCGCCGCCGCCGCCCGGGTCCTGCACGAGCAGGGCGTCGAACGCACCGCCATCGCCGATATCGCGAAGGCCGCCGACGTGCCCGTCGGCAACGTCTACTACTACTTCAAGACCAAGGACGACCTGGTCGAAGCGGCCCTCACCGAACACGCCGCCCGGCTCACCGCCCTCACCGACGAACTCGACCGCCTCCCCGATCCGCGCGCCCGCCTCAAGGCCCTCGTCCACGCCTGGCTCTCCCAACGAGAGACCGCCGCCCGCTACGGCTGCCCCACCGGCACCCTCGCCGCCGAACTCGACAAACGCACCCCGGGCGGCCTCGACCACACCGCCGCCCAGGTCATCCGCCGCCTCCTCGACTGGACCACCGCCCAGTTCCACGCCCTCGGCACCGCGGACCCCGATGGCAACGCCGTCACCCTCATCGCCGCCTACCAGGGCATGTCCCTCCTCACCAACGCCCTCCGCGACCCCGACCTGATGACCCGCGAGGGCACCCGCCTCCTCAGCTGGCTCGACAACGTCCGGTAAGGCCGGCCCCCGGGGGAAGTCGGCCGCCGTCCCCTCCGAACCCCCCCGGCCCCGGAAGTCGGCCGGGCCCACTCCCCTGCGATGCCTCGTCCTGTGCGAGGCGCTGCCAGCAGCAGGCCAGCAGACATCGCCAGACCTGCTCCGGGTACCACGTCGCCGGTGCCGGGCCTCGTTCGAGAGGCCCCCACCGTCCGGCAGGCGGACCCGCGCACGAAAAGTCGGGCGGGCCGACTTCCCGCGCACCCGCCCCGGGCCGCCAGGTGCCGCGGCTCCCGGGGCGCTCGTAGACGGCGGCTTCGAGGTCGTGTGGAGGGGGCGGGCACACGGGCGGGCAGGTGGGCTCGGGGGCGGAAGGTCGGGTGGGCGGGTTTCCTGCGCGGTCACGCCTCGTCCAGGACCCGGTGTGCCCGGTCGGTCAGGTAGCGCCGTTCCGGGGCGCTCGGCGTTCGGGAGGCCGCCTCGCGGTAGACGTGGGCGGCGGCTTCCGGGGCCGTGCCCTGGCGGGCGAGCAGGTGGGCCCGGGTGGCGAGGAGGCGGTGGTGGCGGGTGAGGCGCTTGTCGGTGGCCAGGTCGTCGAGGAGGGCCAGGCCGGCCGCGGGGCCGTGGACCACGGCCACCGCGACGGCCCGGTTGAGGGCGACCACGGGGTTGGCGTCGAAGCGCAGCAGCAGGTCGTACAGTGCGAGGATCTGCGGCCAGTCGGTGGCCTGCGCCGTGCCCGCCTCGCTGTGGACGGCGGCGATCGCGGCCTGGACCTGGAACGGCCCGGCCCTCCCGGAGGGCAGCGCGGAGGCCAGCAACTCCAGCCCCTCCGCGATCAGTTCACCGTCCCAGCGGGCGCGGTCCTGCTCCTCCAGCGGCACCAGCTCCCCGAACGGCCCGGTACGGGCGGCGCGGCGGGCGTCGGTGAGCAGCATCAGCGCGAGCAGGCCCGCCGTCTCGGCGTCGCCGGGGGTGAGGCGCGGCAGCAGCCGGGTCAGCCTGATCGCCTCGGCGGCCAGCCGCGGCGCGGTCAACTCCTCGCCGCCGCTGGCCGTGTAGCCCTCGTTGAAGATCAGGTAGAGCACGTGCCGCACCTCGCGCAGCCGCTCCGCCCCGCTCTCGCCCTCCGGGAGCGCCAGCCCGCCGCCCGCGGCCTTCAGCGTCTGCTTGGCCCGGCTGATCCGCTGCCCCATGGTCGCCTCCGGCACCAGGAAGGCGGCGGCGATCTGCGCCGTGGTCAGGCCGCCGACGGCGCGCAGCGTCAGCGCGATCCGGCTCGGCACGGACAGCGCCGGGTGGCAGCAGAGGAACAGCAGGGCCAGCGAGTCGTCGGCGCCCGGATCGGCGGCGTCGGCCGCCGGCGCCAGCAGGGCCGACTGAGGCGTGGCCAGCGCGATCGCCTCCTCCCGTCGCCGACGGGCCGCCTCGCTGCGCACCCCGTCGATCAGCCGCCGGCCCGCGACGGTGACCAGCCAGGCGAGCGGGCTCTCCGGCACCCCGTCCGCCGGCCACTGCACGGCGGCGGCGAGCAGCGCGTCCTGTACGGCGTCCTCGCAGGCGTCGAAGGATCCGCCGTGACGTCGTACGAGCACGCCGAGGACCTGCGGCGCCAGTTCGCGCAGCAGGCCCTCGACGGCGGCAGCGGGGATGCTCACCCGTTCGCCGGCGACTCGTGGAGGATCGGCCACAGCTCCACCGGCTCCTGGTCCGCGAACGGCATGCGGGCGGCGATCTGCTGGGCGCGCTCCAGGTTCTCGCAGTCCAGGAGGTAGAAGCTCGCCAGGTACTCCTTGGTCTCCAGGTACGGCCCGTCGGTGATCACCGGTACCCCTTCGGCGCGCCGAACCAGCTGCACGGCGGCCGCGTCCGCGAGCCCGTAGGCGCCGATGAGTTCGCCGGTCTCCCGGTACTCGGCATTGAACGCCTCCTGCTTGGCGATCGCCTCGGGCCAGGCCTCGGCGGGGAAGGAGTCCCACTTGGCCTGGTTGCCGTAGATCATCGCGACGTACTTCACGGTCGTTCTCCTCCGTCGTCCCACGCACCCCTTCGGCGCGCTGTCACCTCTCGGTCGGAGCGGCGGGACGGGCTTCGACATCGGTCGGAAACTTCTTTCCCGGCCCGGGGCCCGGCGTCATCGCCGGTCCGCCGCGTCGAAGGCCGCGAGGGAGAGGACGGCGGGTTCGAGGGCGTGCCGGAGCGCCTCCAGGGTGGGGGGTTCCAGCCCACCGAGGGCTTCGGAGAGTTCGTCGGCCACGTCGCGGACGATCTCCGCCGCCACCGTGTCCGCCGGTGTGCGGGGGCCGAGCTTGCTGACGGCGGCTGCCGCACGGGCGGGGGTGAGGAGGGCGGAGGCCTGGACGAGGAGCCAGGCCGGGACGCCCGCGGCGCCTTCCGGCGGGGGGAGGTAGGGGCGGGCGCCGTCGTAGCGGTCGTCCTCGGCGAAGGCCTTCTGCTTGACCTTGATGACGGGCCGGGCGGTGTCCGACTCGCGCCATTCCCCCGCCGGCTTGAGCACGTACCCCTCGGCGAGGTTGTCGGCCAGTTCCGGGAGTCCGAGCAGGGCCGGGACCCGGCTCGGGAAGGCGACCGGAAGGTCCTGCAACGCGTTGAGGGAGCCGTGTCCGAGCAGGGGCACGCAGCTGAGGCCCGCGGCGGACGCGGCGGACCGGAGTTCGCGGTCGGGGATCCACCACCGCCCTTCGGCTGTCTCCACCGTCGCGTCGAAGGGGAGCCACCGCAGCCCGGGGGCGTACCAGACGCCGGTCTGTACGGGTTCGGCCCCGGTGACGGCGGGCACGTCGGGGTGCGGGTAGCGGCCGCCGGCGAGCTCGCCGTAGACGGTGACGACGGCGGATTCCCCGCGGGTCGCCCGCAGGACCGCCGCGAAGCGCCCGGCGGCGACGAGGAGTTGCGGCCAGATCCGGCTCACTCCGAAGAAGGCGTCGAGTTCCTCGTCGCCCAGCAGGTCGCGCCGCTTGGCGGGCCGTACGGAGGGGCCGTCGCAGACCACGGCGAAGTGCGCGCCGTGCACCTTCTCCGCCGCGGTCCATTCGCGGCTGCCGGGCGCGCCGGAGCGACCCCGGGCGGGGATCTTCGGGTAGGGCTTCAGCTCGGCCCCCGCGGGCCCCTCGAACACCGTCTCGGACGTCTCGGCCACGAACAGATCCTCGCGGCAACGCCCGCCCCCTGGCAACGGGGATTCAGCGGTCGGCGGCGGGACGGGCGGCCGCCTCCCACACCCCGGCCAGGTGCGTGTGCAGCAGGTCCTCCGCCTCGGCCGCCGTCCGGTGGCCGATGAGCACGTGGGCGGTGAGCCCGTCGGCGAGGGCGAGCAGCGTGCGGGCCTCGCGCCGGGCGTCGACGGTGTCCGAGGCCTCGGCGACGAGCCGTGCGAGGAGCCCTTCGAGGTCGGCGTAGCTGCTCCGCAGGCCGGCCGCCAGGGCCGGGCTGACGGCCGCCGCGGCGAGGAAGGCGAGCCAGGTCCGCGCTTCGGCCCGGTGTTCGTCGCCCAGCAGTGCGACCTCGCCGGCCACGTGCCCGACGGTGCTGGCGGCGGACTGGGCGGGGCTGCCGACGACCCGGCCGTGGGCGCGTTCGGTGACGCGTGCGCCGATGTGGCCGAGGGCGAACCGCAGCATCTCCTCCTTGGTGCGGAAGCAGCGCTGGACGGCGCCCATGGAGACGTCCGCCCTGGTGGCGACGTCCCGCAGGGTCACCCCTTCGAGGCCCTGGGCGTCGATCAGCGCGCACACGGCCTCGGCGATCCGGCGGCGCCGTTCCTCGTGGTCGACCTGTTTCGGCATACCGCTCCCGCACTTCCCGTCCGTGATCCCAAAGTATTCCGATGCAAGCGTATCGGTTCCCCCGCTATGGTTCCGATGCAACCGCATCGGAACGAACCCAGGAGCCCCCGTGTGGAAACTCCCCGCCACCGCCATCGCCGCCGCCGTCCGCGGGGGCGAGGTGTCCGCACGCGAGGTCGTGGACGCCCACCTCGACCGGATCGCCGAGGTCAACCCGCGGGTGAACGCCGTCACCCAGCTCCTCGCCGACCGCGCCCGCGCCGCCGCCCAGGAGACCGACCGGGCCCGGGCGGCCGGCGAGCGGCTCGGCCCGCTCGCCGGGGTGCCGTTCACGGTCAAGGAGTGCACCCGCATCGAGGGCGTCCCGACCACCTTCGGCACGCCGCGCTTCCGCGAGCTGGTCGCCCCCGCCGACGCCGTCCCGGTGGCCCGGCTGCGCGCCGCCGGGGCGATCCCGATCGGGCACAGCAACATGCCGACCCTGATCCTGGCCGGGATGCACACCCGCAGCGAGCTGTACGGCGACACCCGCAACCCGTGGGACGCCGCCCGCACCCCCGGCGGCACCAGCGGCGGGGACGGCGTGGCGGTGGCCACCGGCATGGCAGCGCTGGGACTCGGCAACGACTCCGGCGGCTCGCTCCGCATCCCGGCCGCCTTCAACGGGGTCGCCGCACTCAAGCCGACGACCGGCCGGTTCGCCGCCGACCAGCGGATGCTGGGCCCGGACGATCCCGGACCGGCATCCCAACTCCTCGTCACCGACGGGCCGTTGGCCCGCACGGTCGCCGATCTGCGGCTCGCGTACGAGACCCTGGCCGGGCCGGATCCCCGCGACCCGCGCGCCGTCCCGGCACCGCTGTACGGAGAGCCGCTCACCAACCCGCCGAGGGTCGCCGTGGTCGCCGACCCGGGCGGCCACGGCGTCCACCCCGCCGTCCGCCGCGCCGTCGAGGCCGCCGCCGAGGCCCTGCGCGACGCCGGGTACCGGGTGGACGAGGTCCCGGACGTCCCCCGGCTGGACGAGGGAATGGAGGCCTACACCCGGCTCACCAACACCGAGTTCGCCCCCGGCTGGCCCGCCGTACGACAACTGCTGGGCGAGGGCGGGGACCGCTACATCGAGCTGACCATGCGCAGCGTCCCGCCCGTCGACGCCGCCGGGCTGATCGCGGTCATGGGCACCTGGATGAACATCCGCCGCTCCTGGACGGAGTTCCTGGAGGCGTACCCGCTGCTGCTCGGCCCGGTCTTCACCGAGCCGCCGGTCGAACCCGGCCTGGAGTCCCGGGACCAGGCCGGGCGGGACCGCGTCGCCTCGGCGATGCGGCTCTGCTCGGTCACCAGTTTCGTCGGCGTCCCGGCCGTCGCCGTCCCGACCGGCCTGGACGCCGACGGCCTGCCCGCCGGCGTCCAGCTGATCGGGCGCCCGTTCCGCGAGGACCTCTGCCTGGCCGCCGCCCAGCACGTCGAGGACCGGCTCGGCACCCTCGCCCCGATCGACCCGCGGCCGGAGGCGTAGCGAAGGGGCCCCGCCCGGCCACCCGGACGGGGCCCACTGGTCATCGCGCCGTGGGGCGCGCAGGTGCCGCCACACTCCGCGGCGGTGTCCTCCGGGCGGGCGGGTCCACCAGCAGCGCCCCGCCGACGTCAACGTACCCCGACGTCAGCGCCCGGCCGACGTCAGTGCCCAACCGGTGCGGTGTCCGCCTCGCGGAGCGAGGCGGACAGGGCGCGGGCCTCGTGCTCGGTCATCCGCGGGGTCTCGTACGGCGCGGCGTTGACCCAGCGCTGGGTCAACCGGGCGATCCGCTCGCCGTAGCGCTGCGCGGTGAGCAGGTCGCCGCGCGATCCGGCCTGCTCCGGGCCCAGGTCGGCGTGGCTCTGGCTCATCAGGCCCAGCCAGGAACCCAGCCGGTTCAGGTCGTCGCGGGTGCCGCCGCTCCAGTTGTTGCCCGGCATGTCGGCCACGCCGATCCACTGCATGCCCAGTTGCGCGCCGAACACCGCCAGCTGCTGGAGGACGGCCAGCTTGTCGCCGCTCTGCGAGGCGGACATGGTGAACCCGCCGGCCAGCTTGTCCTTCCACCCCTGGGTGACGAAGGGCGTGAACGCGGCCTCCATGAAGGCCTTGAACACCGCCGAGACACTGCCCATCAGCGTCGGGCAGCCGAACACGATCGCGTCGGAGCGGGCGAGCAGCGCCAGCACCTCCGGGTCGTGCCAGCGGCCCGCGTTGACGTCCTCGGCCCGGAGCTCGGCGAGGTGCACCTCGGCGCCCGGCACCAGTCGCGCGCCCTCGGCGAGGTGCTCGGCGAGGACCCGGGTGTGTCCGTGCACCGAGTGGTAGACCACCGTCACCGCGACCGTCGGCTCGTCCTGCTCACGGTCAACGTCCTTGAATGCCATGTCGATCCACTGCTTCCGTCGGTGGGGAATCCCTGCTCGCCACCCATCCCAGCCTGCGCGCGGCACGGCATCAACGCCGAAGATCGGCGCGCAGCGATCGGCCGTACCGATCGATCGCGCCGGACGAGGCCCTAGCCTGGCTCCGTGGACAGGATCGAACTGGAAGCATTCGTCGCGGTCGCCGAAGAACTGCACTTCGGCCGCGCCGCCGCCCGCCTGCACCGGGGACAGCCCACCGTCAGCGACGCCGTCCGACGGCTGGAGACCGCCCTGGGCGGGCGGCTGTTCCACCGCACCAGCCGCAGGGTGTCCCTCACCGACCTCGGCGCCGAACTGCTGCCCGACGCCCACGCCGCCCTCGCCCAGCTGCGCCGCTTCCAGCAGCGCGGGCGCGCCCTGGCCGCCGGCGACCGGAGCGGCACCACGCTCGTCGTCGGCCACGCCGAATACACCAGCCACCAGCTGCTCCTGCGCTGCCTGCCGCAACTGCGCGAGCGCTTCCCCGGCGTGACGATCGTGCCCGAGCCGATGCCGACCACCGCCCTGCTCACCGCCCTGCGGGCGGAGACGATCGGGCTGGGCATCGGCTGGGCGACCGACGGCGTCACCGGCGTCCGCGCGCGGGTGCTGTCCACCCAGCGGTTCACGGCCCTCGTCCCCGAGGCTCACCCGCTGGCCGACCGCGCCGAGTTGAGCGCCGCCGAACTCTCCACCACCGGCCTGCTCACCTGGCCCCACCAGATCAACAGCGGCCTCTGCGACCGCCTCCTGTCCGCCTTCCGGATCGGCGGAGCCGACCTGCGCATCATCCGCACCGCCGACAGCGTCCACGCCATCGCCGCCCACGTCGCCGCGGGCACGGGCATCGGCATCACCGTCGAATCCGCCCTCGACCACCAGCCCCCCGGCCTGCGCGTCATTCCCCTCACCGGCCCCTCCACCACCGCCGACCAGGTCGTCCTCACCCCCGTCGACCCCTCGGAACCCGCCGCGGCCCTGCGCGACCTGCTGCTGCACGCCTCGGCGCGCGACATCCCGGCATCCACTACTCTTCGTGTCGGCTGAAACCCGCTCCGTGAGAAGATCGTGGGACAGTGTGATCCGATCCCGAGGAGTGGGCATGGCCGACCGCCAGAACGGCACCGTGAAGTGGTTCAACGACGAGAAGGGCTACGGCTTCATCACCCCGGAGTCCGGCCCCGACCTGTTCGTGCACTTCAGGGCGATCGAGGGAAGCGGCTTCAAGTCCCTGGTGGAGGGCCAGAAGGTCACCTTCGAGGCCGTCCAGGGCCAGAAGGGCATGCAGGCCGACAAGGTCCAGCTCGTCGCCGAGTAACACGGCGGCGGAACCGTTCGCGTGCCCGGACGGCCGAAGGCCGTCCGGGCACGCCGGCCCTACTCGGACCGCAGCCCGGCCAGGGCGCTCTGCACCTGCTGGGTCAGGGCCGGGGGCAGGGTGCCGTACTTCAGGGACTCGCCCGTCGCCCGGCCCGGCCCGCTGACCGCGTAGGACGCGAGGCTCGCCAGGACGGCGGAGCCCCCGCCGCGCTCGCAGAAGCCGAGGTAGCCGAATCCGACCACGGGATATCCGCCCTTCACCGGCTTCTGGTAGTCGAGCTCGACCGACAGCCTGCTGTCCGAGGTGTCCACCGTGGCGGTCGCGGCCATCGCTTCGGCGCCGGGGACGCTCGGGGCCACGTCGGAGTCACCGGTCCGCACCCGGGCCGCGTGGAGGTTTCCCACGTCCTTCAGCGGGACGACGCCGATCGACCCGGCGGCGCCGGCGACGGCGCCGGGGATGCTCGCCTCGGTCGTACCGGGCGTGGCCTTCAACGTGGAGTCCCAGACCGCGCCCACCTCGTACGGCCAGCCGCCGGCCTTGCTGAGGTACTGCTGGAAGACGTAACCGGACCACGCCAGGCCGGACGGGACCCGGATGTCGATCGGGGAACTCGGCAGCACCGTGGCCGGGTTGAGCGCCCTGATCGCCGGATCGTTCCAGGTCTCGATCCGGCGCTGGAAGATCCTGGAGAGCGTCGGGGCGTCGAACACCAGGTCCGTCACCCCGGGAACGTTGAAGACGACCGCGACCGGGACCACGGTGACCGGGAGTTGGGACATCCGACCGGCGGCACAGTGCTTGCCGTACTGGACGGCCTGCTGGTCGGTCAGAGAGGTGTCGAAGCTCGCGCCGTCGACCTCACCGTTGGCGAAGTGGCTCGCGTTGGCGGACTTGAACGGATCCTCGAAGGCGCCGGCCGGAGGCTCGAGGGTGACCTGGTCATCCGGGCAGGCCTTGCCGAAGTCCGCCGTCCACTGCTGGACGAGGGCGGCCTCCGGGCCGTCCGCCCCGAGCGTGGCCCTGCCGGCCGGCGCGCAGGTGACGCCGGAGGCGAGCGCGGACGGCCCGGTCCGCCCGGCATCCCGCTGCCGGTCCTGCCAGGTGACGTAGCCGAGCGTGCCCGCCGCGGCGACCACGACGGCGGCCACGGCGGAGCCGATCATCAGCGCCTTCCGCGGGCGGCGCCGGCCGGCGGCGACGGTCGGCGGGTACGGAGCCACGGCAGGCGGCACCGATGGTGCCGCCGGCGGCAGCACCGGCGCCGGGGCGACCGGGCCGGGGGCCGTCGGCGTGCCGACGGCCGGTGGCGCGGCCGGAGCCACCGGTCCCGTCCGCAGCTGGACCGTCCGCTCCCGCACGCTCTCCCTGATCACCCTCAACAGCCCCTCCACCGTGGGCCGTTGCTCCGGGTCCTTGGCCAGGCACCCGGTGATCAGCGGATACAGTTCCGGCGCCAGCCCGGCGAGGTCCGGCTCCTCGTAGACGACCCGGAAGCCCACCGCGTGCGAGGAGTCCGCACCGAACGGCCCGCGTCCGGTGGCCGCGAAGGCGAGCACCGAGCCGAGGGCGAACACGTCCGTGGCCGCCGTCGCCGTGCCGTTGCGGAACTGCTCGGGCGCCATGAACGG